>JAJCZP010000176.1 GCA_029262315.1 Deltaproteobacteria bacterium
GCCGGTCAACGATGTGGCGACCCCGACGTTGGCGGCGACGTTCTGCGTCGCGCCGACGATCGCCGGTGGCGTGAACTCCGCGGCCGGCTTGCCGGGACCGGGACGTGTCACGCTCTTCGGTACGGCCGAGGGCCTGCCCTAGGCACAAGTGATCAAGACGGCCCGAACGGTGCGGCGCGCTGGTCGGGTCTGACGCGAGGCCCGGTGCCCCTTATTCAAGGGTCGCCGGGCCTCGCTCGTTCGGCCGCCGGCTCGAATGATGATCGGCTGAATGGAGCGCCGCGTCATCCGTCATGTCTCGTTGGGTGAAACTACCTGAAGTTTTGTAAGGCTTGGTTTTCCTTGACACGCGACCGCCAACGGGAGGATACGAGTTGCAGATAAGAAGCGTAAGATACTTGAGTTCAATAGTGCCGAACACGACTCGCATTGGTGGTAGCAAACGTTCCGACGACTGGTATGTGCCGTCGCGGTATCTTGCGCCACGCGTTCCAACGTCATCGCACGACCACCGCGGAGGGTAGTCATGTCATTCATCGTGATCAGAAGCGCGATTGCGCGCATCGCCATGGGGATCGCTGTGCTCGGGTTCCTCGCGACCGGTACGCCGGCGCGCGCCGACTTTCAGGCTGCGCCAGTGGACAAAGACATCACCAAGTGTCGACGCGGCATCAACAAGGACATCGGTAAGTACATCAAGACTGTCCAGAAGAACGTCGACAAGTGCAAGAAGGCTGTGATCGCGAAGGGTGACGGATCGCTCGGTGCCTGTACCGTCGCGGCGATCAAGGCAACGCCTGATGACAAACTGACGGCGGCGGCCGAGAAGATGAAGGCCGGCGTTGCTAAGAACTGCTGCGGCAAGGACAAGGACTGTGGAAACACGGGCGAACCCGCTGACGAGCAGGACCTGCCGCTCGCGGACATCAATTGGGACGCGCCCTGTCCGAGTTTCGAGGGGCAGTGCGGCGCGGTCATCGTCGACGGTGACGACATCGGCACCTGCATCGAGTGCCACGTCGATCTCGTCGTCGAGCAAGCCATCGACACGGTGCTCTACGATCTCTTCAATGTCGCGGCCTTCTTTCCGGCCAACGGGGTTGACCCCGGCAAGCGCGTTAACAAGTGCCAGCAGACGATTGCCAAGGTGGGCGGGAAGTTCCTCCTCACGAAGCAGAAGATCCTGAGCAAGTGCTGGGACGGTAAGTTGAATAAGAAGTTCACGAAGTTCGACGCAGCGCTGCAGTGCCCGGACGCGGACCTGTCCGTGCCCAACAAGAGCGTCGACAAGATCACGAAAGCCGCGAACAAGACGGCCGCGAGCATCTGCAAGGCCTGCGGAGGTGGCGGTGATGGCGACAAGAACGGCGTGTGCGACGAGCCCGACGGCTCGCTTCCGGTCAGTGGTGTCGTGATGGGCATCGGCGACATAATCAACGCGCCGTATTTCTGTCCGGATGTGACGTTGCCCGACAACGCGCTCCATACGGGCGTGAGTTGTGGCGCCACCGACGACGGCGGCGCTTCACCCGCCGTCGACGATCTGCAGGAGTACGTCGACTGCATCGAGTGCCTCATCGAGTACAAGACCGAATGCGTGACCTATCTGGGCCTGGGTGATGGCTCGACGGGCATCGGCGAAGGGATGGCCTACCCGGCCGAGTGCAACCCGGTATTCCCACCACAGCCGACGCCGACGGTCACGCCGACGCCGACGGTCACGCCGACGGTGACGCCAACGCCGACGGTGACGGCGACGGCGACGGTCACGCCGACGCCGACGGTCACGCCGACGGTGACGCCGACGCCAACGGACACGCCGACGGCGACGGTGACGCCGACGCCGACGGTGACGCCAACGGTCACGCCGACGCCAACGGTCACGGCAACGCCAACGGTCACGCCGACGGCGACCGTTACGGCAACGCCAACTGTCACGGCAACGCCGACGGTCACGCCGACGGCAACCGTGACGCCTACACCCACGGTGACGCCGACGGCGACCGTGACGGCCACGGCGACCCCAACGGTCACCGCCACGCCTACCGTGACCGCGACGGCAACCCCGGGAGCATGTGGCAACCTGAGCGTCGACCCCGGTGAGGACTGCGATCCTCCGGGCAGCCCGACGTGTCCGGGCGCCGGCAACGGTCTGCAGATCTGTGGCGCGATGTGTGAGTGTGCGTGTCCGACCGAGGTGACGTTCGAGGTGGATCCGAACGATCCGGCGTCGCTGCTCGACACGGGGCATTCGGGGCACGCGCACGAGGCGGCGATCATTGGCGACGGGCTGGTGACGGTGGCGGTCTCGGGCTGCGACGATGGCGTCGGCGGGCCGGATGATCGACGCGATCCCGCGTGCGGGGTGTGTGATTTGACGGGTCCGTTGGCGAATCCGCTGGCGGGGGCCGGACAGATCGATAGTCAGCGGTGCTCGAACGCGACGGCGGTGAGCTGCACGACGGATACGCCGTGCTTCACGCAGTGCGTCGGCGGGGCGAGCGAC
>JAJCZP010000177.1 GCA_029262315.1 Deltaproteobacteria bacterium
TGAGAGAATGTCGAGACCGTCAGGTCAAAGCGCTCCACGTTGAATGCAGCACCGACGACGGGCCAGCGGTGAGGCTCTATCGCCGAGCTGGATTCCGCGACCAGAAGCAGGGCCGCCAGGTTCTCACGGCATGCCCATGAACCGGTGTGGACTTCCCCCGCTCCTGAAGGCATCGCAGAGGCCCTGAACAATCGTCCCGGCAGCGAGCGAACGAGCGACCCGAGCCGAGAGGTCATCCGAGGAAAGGATAGGTAGCTTCGACTCAACGATGTCACGTCGCTCGAGCATGGCGCTCTGGCTGGGAAATTCGTGGTGTCGGTTCTGGTGCCGGTTGAGCAGCGAAACGAGGCGAAGGTCGGTGAAACTCGTCGAAACCGAGAACGCGGCAAGATCTCGAACCATCCTTCAAAATCAGGGTCTTTCGACCTCGCCTCGCGCGTCCTCCGATGGGCGTCGCAACGGCAGAGCGCGGTCTGCCGCTGCTCCCGGTTTCGCCCCCGTACGGTGCGCGTGCGCGGTACCAAGCACCCACATTGGTGAGGGCGTCACGCCCGCAAAGCGCGTTTCCGGGTGCTCCGGCACCAGCCCGGCAGCCGTCGCCGCGATCGGTTCCCGGGGTGCTATCGTGCTACGGAGGTGCTCGCTTCGGATGCCACCGATCTACCGCTGACTCGTCGCACGGCGCGGCGATCGGCGACGCCACTTCGGAAAGGATTCGTTCCCATGGTCAAAAGCACGCACATCTTCGCGCTCACTCTCCTGCTTGCCTTCGCCGTACCCGCACACGGGGCGAAGCTGCTTGTTGCCAACTACGGGGTCGATGACCCCTCGTGCGGCAGCAAGACGACCCCCTGTCGCTCGCTGAGCCAGGCCATCGCGAACGCGGCTGCCGGCGACAAGATCGTGGTGGGTCCGGGGCGCTACGGTGACCTCGACGATGATGGTGCGTTCACCTCTCCCGGCGAGGAGGACGCCGAGCTCGACACGGGGTGTGACTGCATGGTCGACGTCACCAAGCGCCTCACCATCACTTCGAGTGACGGGGCTGGGGCTACGATTCTCGATGCTGGCGGTGCCGATCTCGCGGTCGTCGAGGTGAGCGCGGACGGTGTGGTGTTCGGGAAGAAGAAGAAAGGCTTCACGCTCACGGGCTCGGGCGACGACAACGGGCTGGTGACCGACGAGGGCACGAGCGGGATCGCGGTCGCTGGCAATCGCGCGCTCAACAATAGCGAAGATGGTTTTCAACTGAACGGCGACGACCATGAGGTGACCGACAACGAAGCGAGCAACAATGGGGACGTTGGTGTCGAGGTGAACGGCGATCGTTTCCTGGTGAAGAACAATTCGTCGACCGGCAACGACTACGGCTTCTACCTCGAGGATGAATCCGGCACGCAAGCCGGGACCGTCTTCACCGGGAATGTCGCGACCGAGAACGATGACGGCATCTTCGTCGACACCAACGCGTCTGGCGTTGTCATGAAGGGGAGTATCTCCTACGCGAACGGCAGTGGATTGAGCGGCGGCGGAGTGAATCTCACGGTCGAGAAGTGCTCCTTCATCGGCAACGAGGAGGATGGTGTCATCACGGATCCGAGCTCGAGCGGGATGGTGATCACCAAGACGAACATCTTCGGCAACGACGACGGCGATATGAACTGCGGGTTCCGAAACCAGTCGGCCACCGCACCGACGATCAGCAAGAGCTTTTGGGGTGCGGCATCGGGTCCGGGCGCGAATCCGGCCGACGTGACCTGCGGAGGCGTGCCCCCCATTCTCGAGAAGAACGCCACCAAGGAGATCAAGGTCAAGGTGAAGGCCGCGCAGTGACCGAACGCGCGGACGCGCCCGCGGTACGTTGACAATCCGTCTGCCGAGAGTGCGCGCGCGTCGGCCTACATATCGGGGCGCGGAACCTGACTGCTCACGACCCGGAACCGTTCCGGGTTTCGGGGGACGTTACGGGACGTTTAAGTACCATCTGGGACTTGACCCACTTGGCCAAAGTAGCACAGAAGTGCTATCATCGTTGTCATGGTCAAGGAGATCACCCTGAGGAAAGCCGGTGGTTCCATCGCGGCTACCTTGCCCAAGGAGATGGCGGACCGACTCCACTTGGAGGCCGGTGACCGGGCGTTGGTTGTGGAGACCGAGAACGGGGTTCTCCTCACCCCCTACGACCCGAAGGTCGAGAAGCAGCTAAGCACCGCCCGACGGTTGGCTAAGAAGTACCAGAACGCACTCCGCGAACTGGCGAAGTAGCCAGTGGTCGCGCGGCGTCGCGACCCTCTGTGGGTCGACCGGCTGGTCGTCGATGCGATTCACTTCGATCAGCTTCGCGAGCACGGCGGGCTCGGGGGCATCCGAGACGAGAATGCCCTCGAGTCGGCGTTGGCTCGCCCGATGCAACAGTGGCACTACGAGCCGAAGAGCGACGTGCCGACGGCGGCTGCTGCATATGGCTGGGGGCTGGCGAGGAGCCATCCCTATCGCGACGGAAACAAGCGGGTGGCATTCCTCGTGATGGCGACATTTCTGGAGCTGAACGGTCGGGTACTCGGTGCTACCGAACCGGAGGTTGTCCAGGTGATGCTCGCCGTCGCGGCCGGCCACTGTAGTGAGCCAGAGCTTGCAGACTGGGTCCGCACGCACATCGTTCCGGGACGTCGGAGGTAGGGGCCCGACCCGGAACCGTTCCGGGTTTCGCGGGACAATCCGGGACGTTTCGGGATGTACTGGGATCGGGTCGTTCGTGCTCCGCCCCATCGTCCCGTCATTCCGGAGCAAAGGCGACATCTACGTGGTCGGCGCCGCGACGTTCGCCGAGCCTGGCGAGAATGCTACCATTGCGCCTGATGGTTGCAGCGGCGCCAGGTCTGCCGGTGTGCGGGTGAAACGGCAGTGACAGAGCCCGAGAGCTGGCATCTGTCCGTGTGCCCCTACTGTGGGGTTGGCTGTGGGGTCGACGTGGGCACGACCGACGGTCGTGTCGTCGCCGTTCGTGGCATGCAGGAGCACCCCGTCAACCGGGGCGACCTCTGCGCGCTCGGCAAGCACCTCGCCGGCATTCTCGACGTGCCCGATCGGCTCCTGCGTCCGATGCGGCGCCGCGGGCAGGGTTTCGACCCGATCTCCTGGGACGAGGCCGCGTCCACGATCGCAGCGCGCATTCGTTCGACGATCGACGAGCATGGTCCCGACGCGTTCGCGATGTACGTGAGCGCGTCGGAGCACATCGAGGAGTACTATGTATACAGCAAATTCGTGAAGGGCTGCCTCGGGACCAACAACCTCGAGTCGAGCGCGCGCTTGTGCTGGGCCAGCGGCGTTGCGGGGCTCGTGCGGGCGTTCGGTGCCGATGCGCCGCCCTGCGCCTACGAGGACCTCGACCTGGCCGACCTCTTCTTCGTGGCCGGCTACAACCCTTGCGAGTCCAAGCCCGTGGTTTTCCGGCGCATGTTACGCACTCGCTCGCGAACGGGTGCGCGGATGATCGTCGTGGATCCGCGGGCTACCAGCACTGCCGCCCGCGCTGACCTGCACTTGCGGATCCGTCCGGGCACGGACGTGGCACTGCACAACGCCATCGCCCACGTGTTGATCGAAGACGATCTGGTCGACGAGGAAGCGGCGCGCAGGCTCACGGAGGACTACGACGAGCTGCGGGAGCACGTTCGGAACTTCGGTCCCTCGAGTGCGGCCGAGGTGACGGGACTGGCCACGGACGAGATCGTGCGCGCCGCGCGGATGATCGGAGAAGCAGACGCCACGCTCTTCATGTGGGGGCAAGGACTCAACCAGAGCTCGATCGGAACCCGCAAGGTCGCGACGCTTCTCAACCTCGTGTTCATTACAAACAACGTCGGGAGACCAGGCGCTGGGCCAATGGCCATCACTGGGCAGTCGAGCGCGATGGGCCTTCGCGAGGTGGGTGCGATGCCGCACCTGTTGCCCGGCTTCCGCCACGTGGCGGAGGAGAGCGACAGAAGAGAGATCGCCGAGATCTGGGGCGTGGACCCCGACGCGTTGAGCCCACACCCCGGTAAGCCGTTGCCGAAGCTTCTCGAGGCCGTTGAGGGAGGGGAGGTCAAGGTTCTCTGGATCATCCACAGCAACCCAGGCGCCACGTTCCCCGACTCCCGCTGGGCGCGCCGCGTTCTCGAGCACGCCGAGTTCCTGATCGTCCAAGATGCCTATCACCCGACCGAGACCACGCAGTACGCCGACATCCTTCTTCCCGGTGCGCAGTGGGCGGAGAAGGAGGGCACGCTGACGAATAGCGAGCGCGGGCTCAACCTGATCGAGCAGGCCGTGCAGCCGCCGGGCGAGGCCCGTCCCGACCTCGAGATCGTCATGGACGTGGCGCGGCGCATGGGCTTCGGGGCTCGTTTCCCCTACCAGCGCACCGAGGAGATCTTCGAGGAGTACAAGCGCTGCACCGCCGGGCGTGCCTGCGACATCAGCGGCGTTACGTACGAGCGTCTGCGACGGGACCGGGGTATCCAGTGGCCGGTCCCGAGCGTCGAGCACCCCGGGACCGTGCGGCGCTTCGTCGACGGGGACTTCCCGCGGGGCAAGGTGCACCTCGACATCTGCGAGCACCGGGAGCCGGCCGAGATCCCCGACGAGGCCTACCCCCTCACGCTCATCACCGGGTTGGTCGCCGGGCAGTTCCATTCGGGTACCCGCACCAAGCAGATCCCCGCCCTCGCGCGCGCCCTACCAGAGCCCTTCGTCCAGATGCACCCGGGCGACGCCGAGCGGGCCGGCGTTCGGGATGGCGTGCACGTCCACGTGGAGAGTCGGCGCGGGCGTGTCCGAGCCGTTGCTCGCGTCAGCGATCGGATCCGCGAAGGCTCGGTTTTCGTTCCCTATCATTTCGGCCAGCTCGCGGGTGCCGATCGGGAGGTGGACTCCCTGACTCACCGCGCCTTCGACGAGACGGCCATGCAGCCCGAGTTCAAGGCGTGTGCGGTGCGCGTGGTTTCGCTGTGAGCTTCGGTCCGCGCCACGGATTCCCTGTACGTCGTCAGCCGAATCGGGACCGTTGGGGTCGAATGCTAAGAGATACTCCCCGCACGGCAGCGCTCATTCTCGGGATCCCCCGCGTGTCTGCGGCCCCAGCTTCCCAAGCTAAACGTCGGCGGCTCGCACCCGCTCGCCCGCTGCACTGCCTCGAGCGGCCAACTCCCGCAGCCTCAGTCTCGTCGCGTCTCATGTCGTTCGATTTGCTCGATGGTCTGCTGCACGTCGCGTGTCCTCGAGCTGATACGCGTCTCCCCGTTTCTCTTGAAGCGGAAGTCGCAGTGGCTGCAGCCATCCGCCAGCGTCTGGGTTCTGATGAGCCCCCACCCTAGCGCGTCGCTGAGCGCGATGTCCGTCATGCACACGTAGGGTGCGAACTCAGGCGCTCCCAGCTTTTTCACCAGCTCCAAGTTCCCGCACCGCAGATAGTCGACACCAACATCGAAGTCGCTTCGATCTCCGGTGCGATAGCGGACCTCGAAGTCGCCGAATCGCGCCCGCTCCTTCCGCTGTTCGCGTCGCCGCAAAATGCGGCGCATGAATCCCGAGTACATCACTCGCTGGGAGAGCCAGCGCTTCCACCGTGGGAACTCGCGCATCCTCAAACGAACCGCCTCATGACACATCTCCCAGGCCTCTGCCGGTGTCCCCCCGCGCTCTTTGAGTGCGAGGTAGACCGCAACCTCTTGGGCGGTGATGTGAAGGAAGGTGTTCAGCATCCTCGCGCGGAGGCCCTCTATCCTCGGTATCTCCGGAATGGCCTCAGCGTAGTTCTCTCGCGCGCTTCGATAGAGCGCAGCAGTGCCCTCTTCGCCGAGGCGACTCGCAACGAAGGGCCGGACGAGCGCAGCCGTTCTGTCGAAGTCCTCGAGGAGCCGATCACTGTGCTGCGTCTGAGTGTTGTTTCGCATTCCGTCCTCCGAGAGGTCGCCGTCAATGACAACCGGCGCCTTGGCTACGGAAGAACTGCCCATGCCATATAGAGGCCGAGCGCCAGCGGAATCGCCGCCCACGCGCGGAGGGTGAGGCTCACCCCAAGAAGCAACCGGAGCGCCGCCACCCCGTAGAGTCCTCCGGGCGTCAGAACGCGCCGAACGAGCGCAAGCAGCTTGGGCGGTGAGACGATGCCCAGGGCGCCCATTGCCGCGACGAAGAGGCTTAACGCGAAAGCGACATACGTCATCATTCCCAGGCCTCCGACACACTCACGTACCTAAAGCTGAAGCTGGTCCTGTCCGGTAATATGAGCATTCGTCGTGCCAGGTCGTGAGGGTGCGGAAGTCGCTGAAAGGTGGGGTGGCCGGGGCTAGTGTGAGGGCGCGGTGTTCCCGGAACTGGGAAGGATTTTGCGCGCCGTGCTCCGATGGGCGTCGCACCGCTGACGGTCGCTGGGCAATCTAGCGTGTGCTCACGGCTTGTCCTTGTCCTTGAACTGCTCGACCGTCTGCTTCCTGGCCGGGGCCTGGTACTCGGCTGTGAAGCAGAAGCCTTCGCTGTTGTGGATCTGCACCGTGACCGGCTGGCTGAGCGTGGTCATATCCGCCGGGAGCGACAGGTTCACTCCCTTGGCGAGCACACCGATCCGATTTCCCCTCAGGAACAGCGTCCGCACCCCGTCGGGCGTGGCGTCCTTGTCCTTGTACTTGAAGCCGCCGCTTCCGAGCTTCGTCCAGCAGGGACCGTCGCGACATGGGCCGAGTAGGTTGTCCGCCGGGGCGCGCGCCTGTACGCGGAGCCCGGTCGTGTCGTACACGCAGATGACGTAGTTGGTCGTCGTCAGCGGATCGCCGTACTCCTCCGCAATCGGAGCGGCGAAACCCGTGAACCACTTCGATTTGAGCTGATCGCTGCGATCGTTGTCCCTGTTCTTGAGCACCAGGAGCGGCGTCTGCCTGCCAGCGAGCGTGGTCCGGCAGTCCGTGAGCGGCTCGGGGAAGCAGGCGATCCCCTGCTCGATCGAGCATTGATCGTCGCACCCGTCCTCGTTCGTGAGGTTGTTGTCGTCACATTCCTCGCAGACAGGAAGGCGCACGCCGTCGCCGCAGACCGCCAGGGTGCCTGCGCACACACCACCCGTACACACATCGACGTCGGTGCACACCACCGCATCGTCACACGTGGTGCCGTCGGGATCGAAGCCGTCTCCCGGGCACGCGGCCCCGGTTCCCGGACAGGTCTCTGCGACATCACAGGGTCCGGCATCGGCGCGGCATTCGGTCGTCGTGGGTTCGAAGGCATCGGCGGGGCACACTGCATCGGAGCCGCTGCAGCTCTCAGCGACGTCACAGATGTCGGCGGAGGCACGGCACTCCTGACTCGCCGGGGCGAAGGCGTCGGCCGGACAGGCGGCGCCTGTACCGCTACAGCTCTCGGCCACGTCGCACACGCCGGCAGCGGCGCGGCACTCCTCCCTCACAGGAACGAAGCCATCGGCGGGACAGGCGGCGCTCGTGCCGGTGCAATTCTCGGCAAGGTCGCAGGCGCCCGCGGCCCCACGGCACTCGCTGGTCGCCGGCTCGAAGGTGCAGGTCGCCGTACAGCAGTCGCCACCGTCGCAGACCTCGCCCGCGGCCCCGTCGACCGTGCCGTCACCACAGATGGCGACCACCATCGTGATCGTGTGCACCTGCGGAGTGCTCTTCGTGCTGATGTCTGTAGCCACCACTTCGATGACATTGGCACCGAGAGTCAAGGCAACGTTCGTGCTGAACGACACTTCGTTGTCGGCGTTGCCCGTCGCACTGAAGGCGACCGGTACGCCGTTGACCTCTATGGAGGCGATCCCGGCATCGTCGGTCGCCGTCCCTGTCACCTGGATGCCCGACGCAGTGGTAATCGCACCGTCGGCTGGCGCCCAGGTCAAGCTCGGCGGGCCGGCATCATTGAACACCGTGCGGGTGTCGGTCGCCGATTTCCCCTCGGTGTCGGTCGCGACGGTGACGATCAGGTTGGGGCCTTTCACTGGAAGCGCAATGGTAGCCTCCCACGTAGCCTCCACCGGATCACTCGAGTTGTTGGTCGAAGTCAGGGTGGCGTCGATGCCATTGACCACCACGCCGACCACGGCGAGGTCGTCGGTCACGAGGCCTCGCACGGTCACCTCGTCGGCGTCGATGCACACCTCCGGGTCCGGAAAGTGGACCGCCAAGATGGGTGCGCCGATGTCGAGGACTTTGTCGACACCCGGCTCCACGTCGACCTCAAAGGTACCGAAGGTCACGAAAGAACCGCCGACTCTGGCCCGGGCCCTCACCTGGCACGTGCCTTCGAGCCCGACGAACGTGACCGCCGCTTCCGTCACGTCGGTGACGGGATTGTCTCCACGAAACGTATATCGGGTCACCTCCTCGCCGGTGATCGGATCGAGCCGTACACACGTACCGTTCAGTTGCGGCCTACTCAGTGTCCCGCCGCCGGCGACGCTGAAGTTCACGGTCACGGTGCCGGTCGGAAGATCGAGGTCCCGAGTCGCCGACTCTCCGGGCGCCAGTGTCACAACGTCCCGTTGTGCTTCGAAGGTTGTGATTGTGAGTCCGGCATCGATGAACCTGGGGTCGGTCCGGAGAAACTTGAGAGTGATCAACTGCAAAGACCAGTCGTCGCCTGCCGTGACCACCCGGCGGTAGTCTCCAGTGGAGGGGTCGATGGGTCCGCCGCTCGTTCCACGGTTCCCGGTCGGGAGCGCTTCCTCGGCCCGAATCGAGATGGCATTGGCCACCAGATCTTCGAGAGAAACGGAGCCGCTCAGGCCGATGGTGCCCGTCAAGAACGCCTGCTCGGCAAAGACGTTGACGATCTCGCTCGAACCGCCGACGATCACGGCTTCATGGGCGGGTGTGAAGGCGCTGCTGAAAGCGGACAGAGGAAAATTGAGCTGGCCGGCGCCGCTCATTTTGGCAGTTGCCCGAACCGGGCGGGGACCATCGGGCAGCCGGGTAAGAGAGTAGGTCTCCATGTTCCCGCCGTCGAACTGCAGAAGATTATTGCCGGTCGCCACGGACCAATTGATGACCGGTTCCGGCCCACTCAGTTCGAGTGTTCCGCTGATGCTCCCCGTGGGGGTAGGCACGAACGGCGTCTCGAAGTCGACAACGACCGTCTCGCCGGGTGCGAGGTCGATCGTCTCGGTCAGGGTGACGCTCGCCCCAGAAGACTGCGTGATCACCGCTCTGATTGGGATACCGGTGCCCGGCTCGACCGGGACGCGGTAAAAGCCGCCCAGTGCGGCCTTTGTACTGGTATCGAAAAGAATACCCTGACCAGAATTGTCGATCCTTGCCGTCGATAAAGCCCCACCCACAATGGTCACTGTTCCCTGGACGAACCCTGGTTCATCGAGAATGAAGTCCAGGTTCGCCGTAGCGCCATCGGCCACGGTGACGGACCGACGCGGGAACGTTAGGGTATCGAGACCATCGTCCATTCTGACGGTGGCTCCTGTCGAGTAGCTGCGCGTTCCGCCCTCCTCGACCTGGACCGTCAGGTTGTAGGGAACGCTGTTGGCCGGCGGCGAAGAGAGGAAGCTCGCCTGCGACGTCAGCAGGTTGGGCGATTGACCAGACGAAGCGCCGACTTGAACGCTGCGGATTTCCGTTTCCGCCGTACTGCCAATCCGCACCGTCCCCGCTATGAAGCCCGGATTGAGCACAGCTTGCGAAAAGGCAACCGCGCTGGTCAGCGCGATTACAGCCGCCACTGTCAGAAATCGAATCATCGTCGCAGTCCTTCCTGAGCAGCTTCGAGGCGTCCGAACCGCATGACAGGGTACGACCCAGGGTGCCGCGGGTTACCTCCGCCCGCCACTGAGCCCTCCCGCGTGCAGTAGTGTCGTGGGTCCTCGGTCGGAAAGAGCCAACCCACCGGTGAGATCGGACCATGACCGTTCTCACCGAGTGCTCCAAAATGGCGCAGGTCTCTGCCGGGGTTGTGTTTGCGGG
>JAJCZP010000178.1 GCA_029262315.1 Deltaproteobacteria bacterium
GTCCGCTGATCGCCGCGACGTCGGGGATAGCGGCCGCGGCGTTCCTGGTGCTGCCATTCACCGACGTCTTCGGCTTGATCGCCCATTTTCAGAAGGGCGCCGCCTACTATGCCGAGACCTCCGTCAATGCCTTCAATCTCATGGCGATCCTCGGCGGATTTCGCCAGACCGACAGCGGCATCCTCGGGTTCATGGCCTACTCGAGCTGGGCGTTCCTGTTCGTGGTGCTCTTCTTCGCCTTCCTCGCGTATCTACTCTACCGGCGTCGTGACGCCGACGTGTACCTCTACCTGTGTTTCCTCCTCCCGTTCGGATTCTTCATGCTTTCGACCCGGATGCACGAGCGCTACCTGTTTCCGTGTCTGCTCTTCCTGACCTTGCTCTTGCCGCGCCGTCCGCGGTTGTGGTCGCTCTTCGTCGGGTTGACGATCACCTACTACTTGAACCTCTGGTACATCCTGCGCGCGTTGAACTCGCAGGTGTTCCTCGAGGTGTACGATCCCTTTGGGATTGCGGTGTCGATTGCCAACATGGGCCTGTTCGTACTCGCGATCTACGAGGGTATTCGCATTACGGGTGAGCCGGAAGCTCCGTTGCCGCTTCCCGATCCGTCCGCCGCGATCCCGCTTGCTTCAGACTCCGATGCGGCGGTCGAACTCGCGGGAGTCGCGGCCCTGCCCGCGGCGGCTGCACAGACGAGTCCCGCCCCCGGCAGCGCGGGCGGGTTGGCGAGCACTCCCAAACCGATGTCCCGCGAGGAGCGACGTGCCGCCGAGCGTGAGCAGGCCAAGCGCCAGGCGAAGCCGGCGCCACGCGGGTCGTGGTTCGGCGTCGAGAGTGGCGAGGATCGTTTCCGCATCCGCCGGGTTGATGTCGCGCTTGCGCTCATCCTGGTGACGCTGGCTGCGGGGCTCCGTTTCTACCAGATCGACCAGCCGAACGAACTCGTGTTCGACGAAGTGTACTTCGTCGAACAGGGGAAGAACTATCTTCGCGGTAAGGAGTTCATGGATCCGCACCCGCCGTTCGCCAAGCTCGCGATCGGAGCCAGTGTGGCCCTGTTCGGCGGTGAGGCGAGCGGCTACCGCATCATGAACGCGATCTGTGGCACGCTGCTGGTTGGGATCGCCTACCTGAGCGGCCGGAAGCTGATCGGCGACGGCCTTGCGGCGTTTGTCGCGGCGGCCGCAGTGGCTTTCGACGGCTTGTTCATCGTCGACTCGCGCATCGCCGTTATCGACATCTGGTATGTGACCTTCGGGGCGCTCGGGTACCTGCTGCTCTTCCAGTATCTTCGCACCCCGCCCGATCGGCGAAACCCGGGACTGCTGGTCGGGGTCGGCATCGCCATCGGGATCAACCTCGCGTCGAAGCTTTTCATCCCGGCGTTTACCTGGATGGTCGTGGTGCTCTTTCTGACGCTTGCGATGTTCGCCGTGCCGCGTGCGCGTTTCGGGCCGCGGCCGTTGTTCCCGATCCTGGCCCCGGCTCTTTTGGTGACGGCTGCCGGGGGTGCCACGTACATCGCCGTCTACCTGCCTCACTACTACCTGGGTTGGTGGACGGAGGTGTGGGACATTCCAAGATACTTCAGCGATGTGATCGGGTACGAGGCGGCCGTGGCCGACGCGACCCATCCCTACTCGTCGAAGTGGTGGAGTTGGCCGTTTCTGCTGCGCCCAGTCTGGTATCACTTCAAGGACGTGCCGAACGATCCATCGATGGTCGTCGGTGTGTGGGGCGGCGGAAATCCGCTGCTGTGGTGGGGCGGCTTCTCGGCGATTCTCGTGACCGCCGTGCACGCCGTGCGAACCCGGAACTTCGTGAGCATGTTCTTGGTGACAGCTTTCCTGCTCCACTACGTCGTATGGTCGTGGATCGGACGGACGCTCTTTCAGTACCACTACCTGCCGTCGCTCTATGCGAGCCTCCTCGCCCTCGGGCTGGTCTTGTCGATGCTGTGGCGTGCACCGGCCGACGAAAGCTTCTGGCTCGGGGCCGGAGTAGCGCTCCTGGTGCCGATTCTACCGGCCCTGGTCGGGCCGATGCCGCGCTGGGGGTGGGTGCTATGGGCGGCGATCGCCGGGACCTACGGCGCCGCCATCGTCTACCGTCGTTTCCCGGCTTTTCAGTGGCCGCCCGGGCGTGTGGTGGTCGTGGCGTATGGCGTGATTGGGATCGCCTTGCTCGCCTACTTTTATCCGATCTGGTCCGGCGTACCGATTCCGCGCGATGTGTACTCGTCGCGTATGTGGTTCCAGGCCGGGCCGGCGCGCTGGATTTAGGCCGGTTCGCGCATCGCCCGGCCACACTCGTGGCGGACGTGATCGTTTCGGGGTGGGGGCGATGGGCGTAGGGTGGTTGTGGCGTGCTTGATCTCTCGGTCATTGTTCCGGCGTACAATGAGGCGGCTCGGTTGCCGGCGACACTCGATGTGCTCGAGGAGCATCTCGGGGGCGGCGGGTGGACGACCGAGATCATCGTCGTCGACGATGGCTCGACCGATGAGACGCGCGGCGCGGTGCAGGGTCGGCCGACATCCCGCGTGCCTGTTGGGGTCGTGACGCTGCCCCTGAATCGCGGCAAAGGAAAAGCGGTGGCGACCGGGGTCGCTGCCAGTCGCGGCCGTGTGGTGGCGTTCATCGATGCGGATCTTCCGTACACGCTGGCGAATCTCGATCATGCGGTGGGCGTCGTGGTCCGAGGGGAGGCGGACGCTGCGCTTGGTGCGCGCGATCTCGACGAATCGAGCTACGATCCGTCGTATCCGCTCGTGCGCCAGATCGCGGGGCGGAGTTACGCGGCGTTGATCCGCCTGACGCTCGGGTTGCCTTTCGGCGACACGCAATGTGGGCTGAAGAGCTTCGAGGGTGAGCTGGCGCGCAGGCTCTTTCCAATGCTCACGATCGACGGCTACGGGTTCGACGTCGAACTCGCCTACCTGGTGTGCAGCCGCGGCTACCGCATCGCCCGCTTCCCGGTGACGCTCTCGCACCGACACGACTCGCGCGTGCGGCTCGTGCGCGACTCGATCCGGATGTTCGGTGACCTCTGGCGCGTGCGTCGGAACGAGCGCCGCGGCACCTACGGGCCGTTCGCGCCGCTTGTTCCAGCCGAGGGCCCTCGGCATAACCTCGCCTCATGAAGCTAGGATTCTTCGGCATCAACTTTGGTGTCTGTACCGATCCCGAGACCGCGACCGCGGTGGCACAGGCCGCCGAGGCCACGGGCTACGACTCTGTCTGGACCGGCGAGCACGTCGTGCTTCCCGACCCGCAGGTGCCGCCGTCACCGGCGCCGCCCGACACTCCGATGCTCGATCCAGCGGTCTCGCTCGCGTACGTCGCCGCCGGTACGAAGACGATCAAACTCGGCACGGGCATCATCATCTTGCCGCAGCGCAATCCCGCGGTGCTGGCCAAGGAACTGGCGAGCGTCGATGTCGTGTCGGGCGGACGCCTGATCTTCGGGGTGGGTGTGGGCTATCTGAAGCCCGAGTTCGATGCGCTCGGTATCCCGTTTGAGCGGAAGGGCGCCCGGACCGACGACTATCTCGAAGCGATGCTCGCGCTCTGGACTCAGGAGCATCCAGAACATCACGGCCCGTTCGCGTCGTTCGAGGGCATTCAGGCCATGCCGAGACCTCACCAGCATCCGTATCCACCGATCGTGATCGGTGGGCACACGGCGCCGGCCTACCGTCGAGCCGTCCAGCGCGGCAACGGCTGGTACGGTTTCGCCCTCGATCTCGCGAAGACCGAGGCGAGTCTCGCTGGCCTTCGCGATGCGGCCGCTGCCGTCGCGCGCCCCGCCGCTCTCGGGCCCCTCGAGATATCGGTCACCCCGACCGAAGTACTCGACCGCGATGTCGTGCGTCGGTACGAGGACCTCGGCGTGCATCGGTTGATCCTGCTGGGCCTTGGGGCGACCAAGCAGGACCTCCTGGACCTGGTGCGCGCTACGGCAAGCGACAGCGGTATCGGCTAGCCGAGACAGGAGTGATCGTTTCGCGGGTTGACTAGAATATGGCACATCGTTACAAGTTGTTACGGTGTTCCAACCTAGTGAATCAGCCCCTTCTCTGCGTGCGGTGAATTGCGAGGCCCGCCGTCAACGGATTCTCGAGGCGGCGCGCATGCTGATCGCACGTGGCGGCATCCAGGCGCTCTCGATGCGGAAGCTGGCTCAGGAGGCCGGCGTGAGCGTGACGACGCTCTACAACCTCTTTGGGGTCAGGAACGCCATCCTGAGCGCGCTCGTCCACGACTCGATCGATCGCATCGATCAGATCCTCGAGAACGAGGCCCCGCTCGACGACCCGATCCAGCGCTGTCGCGCCGTCATCACGGTGAGTGTCCGGTACATCGGCGAACAGGACGCAGTCTTCCGGCCGATGGTCCTGGCGCTCTATCAGGGGCTCTCGCTGGGGGGTATCGAGCGGCCAGACACGTCCGAGCGGGCGGCGCACATGCAGCAGGTGGCGATCGAGAAGGCCATGGCCGAGGGACTGCTCAGGGATGCCCTCGATCCGAGCGTGCTCGCCTCGCAGATCTACCATGGGTACGACCTGGCGTGTTGCCAATGGGCCTACGGGCTCATCGATATCGCGGGCTTCAGAGCGCGGGCGCTCTACGGGCTCTACGTCGCGCTGCTCGCCGTCGCGACGGATCAGGTTCGGCCCATGCTCGAGGATGAGCTTCGCAAGCTCGAGCACGAACTCTCCGGGCCACGCGCAGCGGCATCGCGACCGAATTCGAAACTGGGAACCGGGTCGTAGGACAGGGAGGTCGCGCCATGGAGAAGCCACTCCAGATACGCATTCTCAAGGAGCTGATGCGCCAGATCGATGAGAAGGTGAACGTCGACGCGGGCGTGATGTATCGGAACCCGACGTCGGTCTACACCTGTCCCGACGTCGCGACGCGCGAGTGGCAGGCCTTCTTTCAGGATCATCCCCAGCTGATCGCCCTGTCGGCTTCCCTTCCGAAGCCGGGGACGTTTCTGACGGTCGACGATTTCGGGGTTCCGGTTTTGGCGACCCGTGACCCCGAGGGCCGCTTTCGGGCGTTCGTGAATGCATGTCGCCATCGTGGTGTGCGCGTCGCCCACGAGGAGCGCGGCGAGAGTGGACACTTCATGTGCCCGTTCCACAACTGGACATACTCGAATCGTGGCGAGCTCGTCGGTATCCCGCAGCAACGGCACTTCGGCGCCATCGACAAGTCGTGCCATGGGTTGCTCGAGCTGCCCGCGGTGGAGCGCGACGGGCTGCTCTGGGTGCATCCGCGTGTCGACGGGACGATCGATCTCGACGCGCAGCTGGGTGGCCTCGCCCCCGAGATCGCCTCATGGCGGTTCGGCGACGACATGGTGTTCATGGGTGAGACGGTCATCGACAAGCGGCTCAACTGGAAGCTCGCCAACGACACGTTCGGCGAAACCTACCATTTCACCCGGCTGCACAAGAATACCCTCGGCCAGATCTTCCATGGTGACGTGCTCGCCTACGAGGAGTTCGGCCGCAACCACCGTTTCGTCATTGCCACCCGGGGCATCGACACGATGCGCGAGAAGCCCGAGCGGGAGTGGGATCTGCTCGAGGCGACGAGCCCGCTCTACTATCTGTTTCCGAACATCCAGTTCTCGTTCGGCCAGAACACGGTGAGTATGATCAAGATCTATCCGTATCCGGGCGATCCAGGTCGATCCGTTACCCGCGTGGCGCACTACTTCAGCCGCGACGCGGTCGATCGTGCCGCCCAGGCGAACGGTACGTCCCCAACCATCACCGCCGAAAACACCTACGATCCGAGCGGGTTCGCGCAACAAGACGCGGTACTGACCCTGTCGGCGTTCACCGAGGTCTTCGACAGCACGATCGAGCAGGAAGACTATCTCATGGGCGAGACCACGCAGCGCTCCGCCGAAGCCGGCCAGCTCGCGCATGTGCTGTTCGGCCGGAACGAGCCAGCATTGCACCACTACCATCACCACTTCCGCCTGGCGCTCGGCATGTCGCCGCTGGAGCAGATTCCATTGGCGTAGGTCGTCATCGGTACGCGCTGGCGTCCGGCTCGTCGCCTCTAGCGGGTGAATTTTCGGTGCGCCTGACCCCGGGGCGCTGGGGCTACTCTTCCGGAGAGCACACCGCTATGATGCGCCGCCGTGAGTCCAGGGCGCCGTCGCATTGCCGCTGCCGCGGTCTTTCTCGGCGTGGCGCTTCTCTACTACGCATCGAACCCGCGCCTGCCGGACGCGTACAAGCACCATGTGTACGTCACCGATGCGTGGTTGCACGGTCGCCTCGATGTCTCGGGATACCCAGGGCACTATCACGACTGGGTGACGGTCGACGGCAAGGTGCATTCGCCGTTTGGACCGACGCCCGCGATCCTGATGGTGCCGTTCGTGTGGTGGTGGGGGACCGCCCTCAACATGAACGCCTTCAGCATGGGCCTGGCCGGTCTGAACGCCATGCTGTGCTGGCTGCTGCTGGTGCGCGTCGGCGTCGGACCACGTCGGGCCGCCCTCGGCACGCTCGTCTTCGCCTTCGGTACGGTCAATTGGTTTACGGCAATTATCGGGACGACGTGGTTCCTGTCTCACCTCTGCGTCGAGGTCTTTCTGCTCCTCGCGCTCCTCGAGGTCTTTGGGAAGGGCCGCGGGATCATCGTCGGCTTGTGCGTCGGGTTCGCGGTGCTGGCGCGTCCGAACGTCGCCGCCGCCGGGCCCGCGATGCTGCTCTTGTTGCTCGATCGCCGCGCCGTCCGGCCAGGATTGATGCGCTTCTTCGATGCGCGAGCGTTCACGTGTGCGGTGTTGGTCGGGATCGGTCTCGCGTTCCCCGCGGGGCTCGAGATGTGGCTCAACTGGGCGCGGTTCGGCAGCGTGCTCGACACGGGGTACGGCACCGCGGCTGAGATCTATCTCGCGAACCGTCCGCACGGGTGGTACGACATCCGGTACCTGCCGCGTCATCTCCACATCGCAGTCTTCCGCGGGTGGGATTTCGTCGACCAGATGCCCTACCTGAAGCCGTCGTCGGAAGGGTTGTCGATTCTGGTGACGAGTCCGGTGTTGCTGTACGCGTTCGCGGCTCCCTGGCGGGAGAGCCCGGTCAAGTTCCTCTGGCTCGGGGTCGCGCTGACCGCGGGCGCGCTCTTTCCCTACTTCTACCAGGGGTGGGTGCAGTTCGGGTACCGCTACTTGCTGGACGCGCTCCCGTATCTGATCATTCTGGTGGCGGTCGGCTTCGCGGGGCAGCGTCGGATGAGCGTTTCGTTATTGCTGGTCGTCTCGGTGCTACTGAACGCGCTCGGAGTGTACTGGGGCAAGACGCTCGGCTGGTAGTGCCCGCGCATGCTCGGCCGTCGTCACGGTGGTGGCGGCGGGCAGGGCTTCCTTCCGGAGTGCCATGATCAACTCGCTCCGGAGCACGTAGTCGACATCCTCCACCCGAAACCCCCACTCACGGCTCAAGACCTCGAGCCCCGCGCGTGTGTAGTGGGTGATGTGCTCGTCCTTGTAGCCGCCCGGCGCGAAGAAGCCGTAGAGCGGCTCGATGGTCCGCCAGCCGATGGTGGCGTAGTCGGGCGTGCCGAGCACCAGCAGGCCGCCTGGACGGAGTACACGGCGGAGCTCGGAGAAGATGGCGTCGTCGAACGGGATGTGTTCGATGACCTGCGAGCACACGACGCAGTCGAAGCTCTCGTCCAGCACCGGCAGCGCGAACACGGAGCCACGGATGAGGGGCACGTCGTAGCGGCGCATGTAGCGCAGCTTGTTGTGCCGCACATCGAGGCCGACGACGTCGTGGATCGATTGGAGGATGACGCTCGAGCCGCAGCCGACGTCGAAGGTCTTGCCGGCGCCGCGGGTCCAGCCGCAGATGATCTCGTGGCGCTTGCGCTGCCACCAGCGCTGCAGGGGGATGATGCTGTAGAACGCACGCTCGTCGTAGTCGGCGGAGTCGACCGAGTTCCGGAGACCCCAGAGCCGGAAGAAGGCGCGCAGGAGCGCCATGCCGAACGCGACGATGCGCGCATGCGAGGCACCGCTCTCGCGGGGATAGTAGATGAACGGGATCTCGGTGATGCGCCAGCCTTCGGCGTGCGCTTTCACGAGAATCTCTTCGAGGACCTCGAAGTTCGTGCCGGTCACGTCGAGCGCCTGCACGGCGGACGCCCGGTAGAGACGGAAACCGCTGGACAGGTCGCGGACCGGCAGGCTCAAGCCACGGGCGAAAAAGCCGTTCAGGATGCGAGAGAGTACCAGGCGGTGCCACGGCATGTACGCCACCCCGCCTCGCACGTAGCGCGAGGCGATGACGACGTCAGCCTTCGTGCGCGTCCGCCACAGCTTGACGATGAAATCCGGATCGTGTGACAGGTCTGCGTCGAGGGTGAGGATGTACGTCCCCGTAGCGGCTTGCAGACCCTCCCGCAGGGCGCCCCCATAGCCGGGCAGCGTTTGACGAATGACGCGCGCACCGGCCTTGGTGGCCGCTTCCGGGGTGCCGTCGGTCGAGCCGCCGTCCATCACGATCAGCTCGTAGCTACAGCCGAGTGCCGTCAGCACCGCCGCGGTACGCGGCAGCAACTGCTCGACGTTCTCACGTTCGTTCAGAACGGGGACGACGACGCTCAAGTCCAGCGCGGCCATAAGTCCCGCAGGGTAGCAAACGCCTCCGTACTGGTACAGGCGGCAATACAGACGAGCCCCGGTTTACGGGGTCGGGGCGCTGCGCTGGAGGGATAGGTCAGTGGACTCCGTCGGGCGGGAATGGTACTCGCGGCCGGTGGATCGGCTTCCGAGCATCTCGGCGTTCTTTCCTGCCTACAACGAGGAGAAGAACGTGGGTGACATGGTCGAGCGGCTGAGCGCGGTGCTGCCGCGCCTCGCTGACGACTACGAGATCATCGTCGTGAACGACGGCAGCGCCGATCGGACCGGTGCGGTCGGCGACGAGTTGGCGGCGGCCGATCCCCATGTCCGGGTGGTGCATCACCAGGTGAATCGTGGCTACGGTGGGGCGCTCAAGTCGGGTTTCGAGGCGTCGCGGAAGGCGTATGTGTTCTTCACCGATGGGGACGGGCAGTTCGACGTCGCCGAGATCAAGGACCTCCTGCCGTTCGTCCCCGAATACGACGTCGTCGTTGGCTATCGCCTGACACGCGCCGAGGGCGGTCTCCGCAGTTTGAACGCCACCTGCTGGAATTGGCTCGTCCGCCGGTTGTTCCGTATCCCCGTTCGCGACGTCGACTGCGCCTTCAAGCTCTTCAAGCGCGAGGTGTTCGAGCGGGTACGCCCCGAGGCGGAGGGGGCGATGATCAGTACGGAGCTCTTGGCGCGAACGGCACGCGCGGGCTTTACGATTCACGAGGTGGGGGTGCACCACCACCTGCGCCAGCACGGTGCGCCGACGGGGGCGAATCCCCTGGTCATCGCGCGCGCTTTCTACGAGCTGTTCAAGCTCTACCGCAAGATCACGACCGAGCGCGGCTGACGGATCCGAACGAACAACGCCCCCGAGACCGTGAGATCTCGGGGGCGTTGTTTGCTGCCTGAAATCTAGGCGACGACCGCGTTAGAAGCCGGCCACCACGCCGTTCACGATTTCGCGCGACTCGATCGGCAGTTCGATCCGACCCGGTCCCGGCAAGCCGGCGGCCGCGTTGACTGCACCCGAGCTGGTATTGTCGATGCAGAACGTTGCCGCGAAGATGCCGTTGGAGACGCCGTTGTTCGGCACGCCCGCGTTCCCCTGGGCCTGGATGTTGTTGCCGACGAACCCGTTGTCCAGGAAGCACGAGCGCGCCCTAAACCCGCAGGTATCAATCCCGGTGCAGTCGTCGTTGGTCAGGCAGCCGCGGAAGGTCTCGAGAGGAGCACAGTTCTGATCGAACGGCCCCGAGGTCATGCACTGCCCTTGGCCCCCGCCCACATCGTCACAGACACCGTTGATGCAGGGGTTCGGTTTGGTGGGCTCGCCGCCGGCGGCACTGCAGGGGCACTTGCCGTCGGCGAGGAACGGCGGGAGATCGGGGTTGAATCCAAAAGCCGTGCAGTTCGGGCTGTTCGCGGTGATCTCCAAACTCTCGGTGCCGCTCGAGCCCGAGAGATCGATCGGCAGTGAGGCGATGCCGGTTCCCGCGACACCCGGAGCGCAGTCGAGGCTGGTATCGCCGAAAGCCGGGACCGGTGAGCTGCCGTTGATGTCGCAGCTGGCACCGTCGTTGAGGCCGCCGTTGCATGTGCCGCCGGCGACCCCGTCGTTCGGGGTTGGGTCACCTTCGCACGTCGGGCACGGTCGGGACAGTTCGACTTGTGTGAACACGCTCGACGTGAGGTTGACGCCGGTCGAGAAGGTACCCGTCTCAACATTGGCGGTTCCCGATACGCCACCCGTGACCTCGTTGACGACACAGGTGCTGATGCCTCCGGCCGTCAGCGGAAGCGGGGAGCCAAAGAAGAACCGGCATGGGCCGGAGCCGCCGCAATCGCCATCGGCGGTACACCTGATCGTGGTGTCCTTGCTGCAGCGTTGGTTGTTGATGGTTCCCTGATCCGCGTTCACGTTCGCAACGGGTCCGGAGACGTTGCAGACGCCGCATGGCCGCTCCGCGGGCGTGCAATTGAGCGCGACCGTGAGCACACCGTCGGTGACGACCGTGGCGTTGTGGCCGAGCCCGGTCCATCCGGAATCGAGCACCTGCGCGTCCCCGGCCATGCCCTCGACGCGCGCGGCCTCGGGGCAGCAGTCGGGCCCGACACAGGGCATCGGGGTTTCCACGGCAGTCGGGCCGGAGGTCCCGGGGGTCACTATCACGGTATCGTTCGGATCAGGTGTGAATGTGGGCTCCGGTGACATACCGCCTGTCGGAGTTACAGTCGGCGTCCCAGGTGAGGAAGTGGTGTCGCGATTCGCCATGCCACTGCCGTCGCAGTTCGTGCCGGCGCTGATGTTGTTGATGACCACTTTGTCGTTGGTGGTGAAGGTGAGGTCGACGTCCACCCCGCTGCACGTTCCGATGGCCGTGCTCTCATTGACCGGGAGAACGGGATCGCACGCGCCGCCGAAGGTTTGGCCTGCGCATACCAGGATAGCCGACTCGACGCTGCCGATGCCGAGGGTGACGATACCGCCGTTGCCGGTCGTTCCGCTGAAGGTACCTGGCGTCGGGTCGATGTTGCCCCCGCCGATGACTTTGACCGAACTATCCCCGCAGTGTGCGACGGCCAGCGCCATCGCCATCAGGCCCGCGAGACGAAGCCCCTTCGTGTATAGCTTTTGCATGTGACCCTCCGAGGTTCGCAGTTGACTGCGGGTGCCGGGTTAACCCCACAACACCACGAAAAATCGCTATCAATCGCCTACTATATAGTCAAACCCAGTGAGCCGTTTAGCCGGTCACTGCGCACTCGCGGGTACCTGCCGCCGCATGCGTGACAGCGCATCATTGTGCGCGGCCACGCGTGCGGTGCGAGCGTGTTCAGTTTTCAGAAGCCCTCGGCGAGCCCCTTCAGGGTGACCCGCCCGGCGCCCGGCAAGCCGGTCGCGGTGTTGATCGCCGCCGCGGCCACCGGAGCGACGCAGAAGGTCGACGCGAGCGTTGGGCTCGAGTTGTCGTTGATCGGGACATCCGGAGCGCCTGTCGCTTCGATGGTGCCGCCAACCACGCCGTTGTCGTCGAAACACGGCTGATCGAGGAAAGTGCAGGTGTCACCGGGGAAGGGGCAGTCGCTGTCTACGAAGCAGCCGCGGAACGATTCCGTTGGCCCGCAGTAGCCGTTGGAGACATCCGTGCACACGCCAGCCGTGCACATGCCACTGAGACACGGGTTCGGCTTGGTCGGCTCGCCGGGGTTGCTGCATGGCGAACAGGCGATGCCGGTCCCGGCGCCTGTGCAGCAGGCCTCGGGCGTGCCAGGACCTGTGCAGTGCGCGTGGCACAACGGATCGAAAATACTCCCGGGCAGGGTGCATGCCGCACCGAAGCTGCCACCGGAGGTGCAGCGCGGGCCACCACACGAACCGGCAATGGCACCGGGACAATCGGCGTCCTTGTTGCACGGCTCGGCCGCCGCGGTGGCGCAGGTGTCGCAGATGCAGGTCGCAGCGCCGAAGCCGAAGGCGGTACACGTTGGGCCCGTGGCTTGAACGGTGAGAGACTCCGTTCCCGTCGAGTTCGACAGGTTGATCGGCAGTACGCCAGTGTTGGCACCCGCGGGGGACTGCGGGCAGTCGAGGCTGGTTCCATTGAGACAGCTACCCGTTCCCGTGCCACTGCAACAGGCGATCGGAGCGCCGGCGCCCGTGCAGATATCGTTCGGGCTGCCGAAGGGCGAGCCGTTGAACGCCGGGAACGGGCTGACGCCACCGACGTCGCATGCCAGACCCGCGCGCGTGCCGGTGTCGCACGTCCCGTCGCGGCTGCCGTCGTTGACCAGCAGGTCGCCAATGCAGTTGTCGCACGGCTTCTCGACGCTCGGTCCGACCACCACTTCGGACTCGATGCTCACCGTGTTGGCACTGGCGCCCGTCTCGATGTTGGCGGTACCGACGATCGCCGCCGTGAATCGGTTGGTCACGCATGCGGAGACACCACCCGCGGAGAGCGGCAGCCGCGAGCCGAAGTAGATCTCGCAGGTCTCGGTTGCCGGGCAGTCGCTGTCGAGGCTGCACGTGATGGACGAGTCGATGCTGCAGCGGAACGCGTCCATCTGTCCCGCACCCGCGAGCGGGTTGTTGAGGGGGCCGCCGATGGTCATGACGCCGCAGTCCGGGTCCCGGAGACCGGCCGTTCCCGAGCTGCCGCCTGTCAGACTGACCGCGACCGTGCCCTCGCCGACGATCTTGGAACCATGCGCGAATCCGCTGAATCCGGTGTCGAGGACCGTCGCCGGATCGTTCGGATCCGCCTCGAAGATGACCATGCTCGGGCACGAGCAGGTGCAATCGACATTGCAGTCCTGGAGGCCGTTTCCGGCGTTCGGGCACTGGGGCATCGATGGGTCGTTCGGATCGCAGGCCTCGCCGGTGTTGAGGCTACCGTCGCCGCATATGCCCGGGACCAACGTTGGCGTGGCCGTCGGCGTCGGTACTACCGTGGCTGTCATCGTTGCCGTGGCGGTTACCGTCGGCGTCACCGTGGTTGTTACCGTCGGCGTCACCGTCGGGGTTGGGGTCGGCGTTGGGGTCGGCGCCAGTCCGACCTCGCCGAGGAGTTCGGTAATGCGCGGGAACTGGTGCGCGACGACGTCGTCCACCAGCGCGCAGTGTTGGAGGACCATGCACTCGATGTAGTCGTTCACGTCGGTAAGGCTCGAGACGCCGAGGCCGTCACACACGGTCGTCAGATCGGCGAGGTTCAGACCCATGGCGCTCGTCAGGTCCGAGAAGGTGGCTTTCTCCGGGCCACACTTTTTCAGGATGGAACTCCGGAGCTTGGCCTCTGCCTTCTCGATCTTGCCACCCGCGCCGAACTCCTTGGCGCACTTGCCGGTGGCTTTGTCGATGCAACCCTGGTCGCCCTGCTTCGTTTGTACGCACTTGAAGACCTCGCCGAGGCACTTCTCCATGCTCTTGACTTTGGCGCTTACGAACTTGGCGCCGGCTTTCTTGGCCTCTTTCGAGCACCCCTCAACGGCCTTGCCGGCGCCCTTCGGATCGGTGTCGCCGAAGCCGTCGTTGGTGCCCGCCGATCCCATCAGGCAGGTGAGGTTGGCGAGGATGCCACCGGCCACTCCCGCATTGTCGAGTAGCTCGAGCGCGCGCGGGTACTGGATGCGGAAGAGGCGCTCCACGGTGCACTCTTTGTCGCGCCGGATGCACTCGGCGATGTCGTCGACACCATTCAACGTGACGCCGATATCCTTGGCGCAAAAATCGTCCAAGCTCATGAAATCGAGGCCATCCGGGTCGAGGAGTTCTGTCACGCCGATTTTACCGGGGATGCCACACTTCTTGACGATGTCGGCCTCGATCTTGACCTCGTCTTTGGAGAAGATCTTGGCGAGGTCCTTGTCGCACTTGAGGGCCGCCTTGCCGACGCAGTCTGCCTGCTTGGCAAGTTCCTTCGTCTGAATGCACTTGGAGATCGCAGAGAGGCACTTGTTGAGCTTCTTCTGCTTGTTCTTCATGAACTTCTCGCCGGCCTTGCCGATCTGCTTTTGGCAATTGTTCGCTGCCTTGGCGGCAACTGGGTCGGCCAGGCCGGAGAGCAACGCGAAGCTGGCGTTGGGTGTGACCAAAGCCATCACCAAGAGAAGCGCGAGAACGACGGTACAGCGCTGACGATTCGAGTGCATTGTTGACCCCTCCAGAAATATGATTCTCATCTGTCTCCGAACGATTCAGACCACTTGGTAGAACTAGGCTCGAACGAATTCGGCCCGTAACGGCACGAAATTACGCTATCAATCGCGAAGTTGCCGTGTCAAGCAACTTGCCGCGGTGCGCCACCGCGATGGTACGATCGTACGCGAGAAGTCACCGAATCTGTTACGGCATACGCGCCGTCCAGGCGCCACCCTGCGTGTCGACACGGCGCGTCAGGGCGGAACATCATTCGTCCCCCTTCGGAGCGGCATCGTCCAGCGCGGTGTTCGTGGGGGCAACGGAGGCGAGTTCGGCGTCGATGATGGCTTGGAAGTTCTCCAGCGGCTGCGCACCTTCGAGTCGGCGGCCGTTGATGAAGAACGTCGGGGTGGAGTTCGCGCCGACCTCGGTCGCCTCCGCGATGTCCAGCTCGATCTGGGCCAAACCGTTCTCCGCTTCCATGCAGGTGGTGAAGGCCTCGCCGTCGAGGCCGGCTTCGACGGCGTAGTCGCGCACGGCTTTCCGCAGGTTGTCTTCGTCGAGGGTCTGCTGGTGCGTGAACATCGCGTGGTAGAGCGCCCAGTAGCCGTCCTCGCTCTGCTCACGTGCGCACTCGGTTGCGAGGGCGGCGGCCTCGGCCCATGGATGGATGCTCTTCAGCGGCAGGTGCTTGAAGTAGAACCGCACCTTGCCATCGTAGGCGGGCAGAACCTCATCCTCGAGGATGCGATAGCCGCGGGCACAGAAAGGGCACTGGAAGTCCGAGTACTCGACAATCGTGACGGCCGCGGCCTCCGGCCCACGCCCGGGCAGCCCCTCGAGGTCGATTCTCTCGCTGACGGCTCGCAGGGGATCGATGGTGAGGTCGGTGACCTCGCCGCTGATGAAATAGCGGCCATCCGGCGTGACGAGGAAGCCGATCTCCTGCGCGCTACCGCCGGCGTTGACCGCCAAGGTTCCCTGGAGCCAGCCCTGGATGTCGCTCTCGGCGATATTCCGCGCCTCGAGATCTATATCGGGGCTGAGACTCTTGGCGAAGTATTCTTCGATGTTGCGTCCGATATCCGCGATTGTGGCCGCCGGCTGGGTCGGCATCGATGGTGGCGGCGTGGCTGCGGGCGGTGAGCCCGGCGCCCGCGATGAAGTCCCGTCCGGCGACGCACAGGCCGCGACGGCGGCCAGCGCGACGGCGGACAGGAGGTGCCTCATGACGCCGGTTTTTCCTTCTTGGGAGCGCTGCTCTTCGGGTCGGGGAGGTCGGCGATCTTGATCATTTCGGCCTGGCCATGCATTTCGATCGGGATCGGGAAGGGCGCGGTGGCCATGATCGCCCGAGAGTGCGTCCCATTCATCGTACCGTCCGTGACCTCGCGGATACCGTAGATGACGATGTTTCTGTTTGGCTGACTGGGCCGTGGCACCATGGATTGCGTGGCGGTGATCGCGAACTTGGTGTCGGTGAGCATCGGATCGGCTTTCAGGCCCTGGTCGTAGAAGGTCGGCGAGACGACTTTCCACTCGATGCGGTTGTACTCCGTATCCTTCTTCCGCAGGAGCGTTTGCCACGACGAGCGCAGGACGGCGAGATCTTTGTCGGAGGGCTCGTACCCGACCTCGAGTTTTTGCGCCGCCTGAAAGGATTCGTCGATGGATTTCGGCAGGTCGACGTCGAGCAGGTTGATCGTCACCTTGTCGCCGGCGTGCATCGCGGGATCGTATCCTGGCGCTCGCGGTATCTGTGGCACGATGACACGGGAGCCGCCCTCGAGTTCGCCTTCAGCGTTATCCTCGGGCGTGGTGGCGGCGGCGTCCTTGGCGATCTGAGCCTTGGCTTTCGCTACGGAGGCTTCGATCTGCTTGGCGCGGACACCCCGGGCCTCGCTCGCCGCTTCTTTGGTGAGGTGGGTGATCTTGAAGAGATTGATGACGTTGAAGATGCGCGTCGTTGGCAGCGCGTCCGCGCCGGGTGTCGCCCTCGGCGTCGGCCTGTTGAACTTCAGGCGGTGGACGACGAGCCAGACCCCGTTCAGGTCGCTCGAAATCTCGCCCTGGGTCTCCGTATCTTCCGGGAATGCCAGTGCGCGTTCGGGATGGCCGAGGGTCATCGCGCAAAGGGCGATCACGAAGAGCCCGAGAACCGCGGCAACGGGGCGCGACGAGCGCATGTTCATATGAGGGGTCATCAATGTCCTCCTTGGATACGAAAGGGCGCTCTAGTTACCAATAGGGTGGGGAGGAATCAATCGGGGTTACGGCGATCGGGCGTCGGTTCTCTAGCCCAGAACGCCGAAGGGGCCGGCGTCCCAGTGGAACGCCGGCCCCTTCGCAAGATCGCTGCCCGCGCCAATCGGCGCGGGCAGGCTAGGGTTCGATTCAGAGCATCGGCCTAGAAGCCGACCGTAGTCGTGATCGCCGGCTGCGACAGGGCGCCCGGGCCGGGGAGGCCCGCCACCGAGTCGACCGCACCGGATCCGGACGCCGGGATGCAGTACTGTGCTACGCCGACACGCGCCGGAATCCCTGCGGTTCCAGTGCGCACGCCACCCTCGTTCGGGTAGCAGTCGCGGTTCGTGAAAATGCAAGTCTCGGTGTCATCCTGCTGGCACTCGGGACACGGGACGCCGATGCCCGGGGTGAACTTGCAGTCGTCATCAGCGACGCATGGGATGAACGAACTCGTGCTGCACCTGCCCTGGAGCGGGCCAGTGGGGCAGAAGCCTTCGTCGGACGAATCGCCATCACCACAGGTACCACTCGGACAATCGCTGTCCGCGGCACACGCGCCTCCGACGTTCGTGCCGTCCCGGCACAGGCCGTTGACGGCCCGACAGCTTGCTCCTTGGCAGAACCCGCCTGGGCAGTCGCTGTCGCCGCCGCACGCCATGTAATCGTTGGTGCCGCCGCGACAGGCCGCGTTGCAGGCATTCGGCTGGGCCGCGAGACCGCCCGAGGCGGGACACGGGCACTGGTGGGCACAGCTCCCTACGGCCGCCCCGGCACAATCGGTGTCGACGGTACAGTCCCTACCGGTATCGGCTCCGAGGATGCACTTCTTCGTGTTGAAGCCGAACGTCAGGCAGTCCGTGTCCGGTGGATTGGTGGTAGTGCCGCTCGTCGACGGGTTGAAGAGAATGTCGAGGCCGGGACCGGAGATGTTGGCTCCGATCGATGGCGGGCAATCGATGCTCGGCGAGCCGAAGTCAGCCGTCGCGTTGCCGTATGGAGGCAGGCGGCGGCACGGTTTGTCGACGTTCGTACCCGACGAGCAGACCGCATCGGTGACGCACGTCACGCTGGCGGGGCAATCGGAATCGACACTGCACAAGGTGCGATCAGCCAGCAACATCGGTGACGCTGCGCAGAACCCGCCGCAGGTTGGGCAGGGATGGTTTCGGCCGCCGCCCCCGCCGCCCAGGTGGGTGACGGAATCCTGCCGGAGCCGGATCGCGAAGTCTCCGGTGGCCAGGTCGGTCGTGCCGGTCACATCCTCGCTGAAGATGTTGACGATGCACACCGAGATGCCGCCCGAGGACAACGGCAGCGGGATACCGTGCGGTGTCTTCTTACAGAAGTTCTGCGGAAACGCAGGGTTCACGCAATCAGCAAAAACGTCGCAAGCTACTTTGACGTCATCGTTGCAGTGCGGGCCAACGGCGAGAGAGGTCTTGCGGCAGAAGTTGCCGACGCCGAAGCACACTCCATCGCCGACGCACGGCTGATGTGGTGCAAGGTTGCAACTCGGGCCGACCGTGCAGAGCGTATCCGGGCCGCCGGGGCCATCGCAATCGTTGAGTTCGGCCCAGTACCCGCTCCCTAGCACGACGGTCGAGTCGTGGCTCGTGCCGCTCCAGCCGTTGTCGAGGTCGGAGTTGTCCTGCTCATCCACACGCTCACGGAGAATATTCTTGCAGAGGCATGGGAAGTCGCTGAACGCGCCGCCGCACTCGCCAGGGCAGGCGGTGTCGTCGATGCCGTCGCACTCTTCCGCGGGGAGACCAAGGAAGAAGTTGCCTCCGACGAGTGCGCCTGGGAGCGCCGCCTCATTGGTGATGTTGTCGCCGCAGATTGCGCCGAGCGCGTACTCGATGTCGATGAGGTCGGCGGGGAATGGCGCGGCCAACCCGTCGTTGGTCGAATCGTCAGTGCCATTTTCGTGTGCATTCACGATGCAGGCCGCCGCGCTTGCCGCGTCGGTTTCCGGTCCGCTGCCAGTGTCGCAGACGTCCATGGCCGCATTCGTGAGCAGTGGGTTGGCGCACTTGTCGGTGATCTTAGCGAGCGCTTTGGTGAGGGTCTTCTGGATCTTCTCTTTGACCTTCGGCTCGACCGAGTTGTCGGCACAGGCGACCTCGCTAAACCCGGAGGTCTTGCCCTTCTGGAGTCCGTTCCGGCACTTGGAAATTATCTTCTGGATCGAGGTGACGATCTTCAGGCCGTTTTTCGCGACTTCCTTCTGGCACTTGCCAAGGTCCTTCGCGAGTTTCGCATCGCCCGTCTGGGTTTCGAGGTCGAGCACTGCGTCGATGGCGTTGTCGCCGTACTGGAGGTCGATGAACAGCCCCACCAAGGTCGTATGGGTATTGACCATGCAGTTCTTGAGGTCCTCGATGGTGAAGGAGTCCGAGACATCGGGGTCGGAGCACTTGCCCGGAAAGCCGAGCTTCGCGAGACTGAACTCCGGGAACGTGAAGGGATCGCCGCATTTCTTCTGCAAGCCAGATCGCAGCTTGGTCTCCGCCTTGTCGAGTTTGGCGTCGCGCTTTACGAAATCGCAGGAGCCGGTCGACTTGAGATTTTTATCGATGCACTTGGCGCGCTCTTTCATGGTCGCCTTGATGAACTTACCGGTTTCCTTGGCGATGGTCTCGCGGCACTTTGCCTCTGGGTCGTTGATGAGTAGCTGAGCGTCGACAACGGATACGCCTAGGCCCACCGTTAGTACGCCAGCCAGAATCGCACTGAATGCCTGCGTCCTGAGTTTCATGGTTACCCTCCTTAAGATCTTCTAACGGTTGGCCAACCGTCTGCAGTAACTGCACATGTGAACCGGGGAAGAGCACAATTCAGGAAGCACGGCACCCGGTGTTGTCTACGAAGCTAGACTAGGCACCTTTGAGCAGTCAAGTAGAAAGTGTCGTGACGCAGAGCGGCAAAGCGCCGCGTTGCCAGATTCGCGCGGACGCTGCCCGAGTGCGTGCGGCGGGCGCTATGAGAGGCCCTATGCGCTGACCGATTTCGACGGAAAGCGGCGCGGGGAGGGCGGCAGGCCGGCCGCGCCGCGCGGGAGGCTCACGCGAACGCTCGGCGCGACGATGGGAGGGCCGCGGCGACGCCGAAGAGCGTGACGCGTCCCGGTCCCGGCAGGCCGGCCGCGGCGTTGACCGCACCCGCGGTCGTCGGCGCAACGCAGAACGTCGACGCCAGCGTCGGGGTGGCCGAATCGTTGACTGGCGCGTCAGGTGTACCGATCGCGCGGATCTCGCCGCTGATGACACCGCCATCGAGGAAGCATGGGCGGAGGGTGAAGCCGCACGTGTCGCCGGGGAAGGGGCAACTCGAAGGATCCCCGGGCGAGCACAGGCGGAACGTCTCCGTCGGCCCGCACTTGTCGTCGAACGGCGCCGAACCGCAGACGCCGCGTCCTCCACCTGGCGGTAGTTCCGTACACGCGGTCGGGGTCGCACACGCGTTGAACTTCGTCGGCTCGCCCGGGGTCCCGCAGGAATCCGAGGCGCAACTCGCATCGTCGACGCACGGAGCGCCCGCGTTCGCTCCGCCCTGACACCGGCTCTTTCCACAGACCCCGGTCAGCGTCGTGCAGATGCTCGAGCTACAGGTCGCTCCACTCGGACAATCGCCGTCGACGCTGCAATCCTGACCGCCGCACGAGGTTCCGCCACCCATGTCCGGACAATCCGCCAACGTGGTGCAGGGCTCGTTCGCGTTCGAGCCGCCGCGGCACACGCCCGACAGTGGGCAGTCCGAGTTCGTGTGGCACGGTGTCGTTGCCGCATCGTTGCACGTGTCACACATGCACTTGAAACCGGTGAACCCGAATGCCCGACAATCCGGACTGTCCGCTGACAGTACGAGGCTCTCGGTTCCCGTCGAGTTCGACAGGTCGATCGGCAGGGTCGCGACACCTCCGGCCGGGTCGTACGAGCAGTCGAGACTGGTGCCGTTGACGCAGATTCCGGTGCCCGCACCCGAGCAGCACGGCTGTGGCGTGCCCGCTCCGGTGCAGAAGCCATTCGGATCGCCTGTCGGCGAACCGTTGAACGACGGTATCGGATGGCGTCCGTTCACGTCGCACGGCAGGCCGTCACGCAAGCCACGCTCGCAGGTGCCATCGGAAGCACCGTCGTTCACCATCAGGTCACCGACACAGTTGTTGCACGCGATGCCGGGCTCGGGGCCCACGAACACCGTCGACGTCAGGCCGACGGTTGTCGCCGTCGTTCCCGACTCGAGGTCGGCGGTTCCGACGACGCCGAGCGCGAACACATTGACCACGCACGTGGACACGCCGCCGGCCGACAGCGGTAGCATCGAGCCGAAGTAGAACGAGCACGTTCCGGCCGGGGCGCAGATTCCGGGAGCCGGGCAGTCCGACCCGGCGACGCACGCTGCGCCATCGTTGGTACCGCCCACGCACTGCTGGAAGCACGGCGTATCGTCCGTGCAGCTCACGGCCGTCGCGTTCGAGCAGCGCTGACTGTCGATTTGGCCGGCTCCAGCCCCCGGATTCGGGAGCGGGCCAGTGATGTCGCATACGCCGCAGCTCGGGTCACGACGATCGTCGGCGCCATCAACACCGTCGTCGCATCCAGATACGGCCACGGCGACGATGCCGTCACCGATGATCGTCGAGCCGTGCGCGTGGCCCGAGGTGCCGGTATCGAGAAGCGAGGCGGGGTCGTTCGGATCGACCTCGAAGGTGACCTCGGTTGGGCATTCGCAGGTGCAGGTCGCGCTGCAGATCTCGAGCCCGTTGCCGGCGTTCGGGCAGGTTGGGCTCCCGGGCGGATCGCAGTCCTCGCCGGGCTCGACGATGCTGTTGCCGCAGTCTCCGCCACCTCCCGGAGTCGAGGTTGCGGTCGGGACGGGCGTCAGGGTTGCCGTCGGGGTCGCTGTTGCGGTTGGTGTTGCCGTGGCGGTCGGCGTGGCGGTCACGGTTGGCGTGGCGGTCACGGTCGGCGTGGCGGTCACGGTTGGCGTGGCGGTCACG
>JAJCZP010000179.1 GCA_029262315.1 Deltaproteobacteria bacterium
CATTTTCGGATTCCAGCGATGTGTTTGGTGACCAAAATGAACGCCGGCTTCCAAGAGCTGACGCATTGAGAACTCAGGCAGAGCCATCTGTTATTCTCCGTTCTCCGGTTGGACCTCCGCGGAACGTGGCCTGATCAATCGTCGGGCACCGGATGGAACCACCGCTATGTAAAGCCGTGCGACAGTCCCCGAATTCCGCGTGTGAATTGCGCTGGCTTATAGGCGTGCACGCAAATCATTGCAAGCACTGTGTTTCCGCCAACATCTACATGATTAAAAGGTGCGGCAAGCAGTCATCCCGCACGCACGTCCTTGGTCATGTTGCCGGCGGCATCATGGGTGAAGGTGCGGGTGATGACACCGCCCGTGTCCTCGTCGGCGATCAGGTTGGAGCCCGCCGGATAGCCGAAGGTCTGGGTCGTGATGGTGCCGGTGTCGAGCACCCGGGTCAGCCGGTTCCCGACCCCGTCATAGGTGAAGTCGAGATCGCCCCCTCAATAGCGCCTGTGGCCCGTCCGCCACATTCAGCCGATTAGTCGCGGTATAGGCAAATGTCCGGTTGTTCGCCGGAACCACCGCGTCGGTGATACCGGTGAGGCCGTCCTTGACGGTGAGCGCGTTAAGCTCATAGTCTTGGGTGAAGGTGTTTGCGAGATCGAGGCCGTTGCCGTAGTCGAGCGATTGCACAATGGCCGACATGGGCAGATAGGCGATGTTGCTGACAAGATTATTAATCGTCGCCAGATCATCCTCCCTTCTGACTTTCCTAGTATTATGTCAAGGTCGGGGCAAATCAATAGAGCTTCTGAACAATATCGCTCAATAATGTTGTTACTCTGGCTTAGATTTTGCCTTCGATTTAGATAGAATCTGCCTTGCTTCCTCCCAATCGGAATCTAGTTCAAGGGCGCGGCTACTATCTGCAATTGCGCCGTCATAGTCTTCCAACTCAAACTTTGCAGAGGCCATCATTGTATATGTCCTCGCCTTTTCCTCAATTTTGGCAGCAGCCAGAAAGTACTCAACCGCTTTCTTGTATTCCGATTTATGGAAGTGAACCAAGGCAAGGCTCTCCCAAGCCATTAAAATTTCTGGAGCCAATTCCACTGCTCGTTTGCAGTATCTCTCAGCCTGCTCCAATTCGCCCTTTTCTCGGAGAAAATCGCCAAGACTCGTATTGATGTACCAATCATTAGGCTCGAGCGCCAATGCATCCGATGCCAACAAAATGGCTTCGTCATAATCCGTATTTGATTCAGATTTCCATGCCGCCTTGATTAACTCATTTGCCTTCGACATATCGTTTTTCTCATCATTGATATTAGTCATACTTTGATATTTTCCGACCGACTAAAGGAGAAATTTTCCACTTGATGATACATTACGATCAACGCCATTTTTTTAAATCGTTCCTTAAATTTTGTTTTGATTTTTTGATTGATCTTACCGCATCCCGATTTTTCTGCTGAGCCTTCTCAATCTGTTCAAGTTGGTCACTGGAGTCTTTTGGCGTACCATCCGGATTCCTTCGTGTTCCAGGCGTGCCCAAATCTGGGCGTTCGTCGTCGGGATCTCCCTCTTCATCCCCATCCTCAGATGATCCATCATCGTCGTCTCCGCCACCTTCTCCGATGCTGTTCAAGAGGATAGACGATCCTATCACAGCAATGCCGACTGAACAGGCACACACGAGTTCTCCAATTGGAGTTGGCTCAACCAGCCCAATAGTACAAATTCCCGCAACAACTCGTCCTCCCGGCAGCGACATATTTAGTGTCTGTCTACCATCTGGGTCCACAAACCTCTGCGGCGAGTTCAACGCATACGCATAGACACTCGGCCCATCCACAAACCCGAGCGGATCAGCCTGCGTGTAGCGTGCCAGCGTCGGGTCATAGTGCCGGTGCCAGTTGTAGTGTAGCCCGGCTTCGATATGGAACCATTGGCCTGGGAACCGCGCATCGAGGCTGGCGGCACCGGTGATCGAGTGCGCCGCGCCATAGGGCAGCCATACCGCTTCCCAGACATTCGCCTTGAGGCCGTCGGTCATCATGACCGGGCGGTTCAGGTGGTCCGCATGGACGTAGTAGATGATCGGGCTGACCGTGTTCACGTCGGCCACAACCGCAATCGGCATGTCGCCGAGCCAGATGTATTCGCGCACCGTGTCGCCGGTGGCGGCATCGGCCTCGGCGATCAGGTGGCCCTGGCGGTCGTAGATGTAATGTACGTCTCCGGCCGGCCCGCCCGCAACGGATGTCGAGCGCAGCACAAGCTGGTTCTGGGCGTTGTACTCGTAGGTCGCAGACGACACCGTGTCGATCTTGACCTCCGCGATGCGGCCCGCGTGGTTGATGACATAGTCGTAGGTGGTCGACCCGCGCACGTCCTTGGTCATGTTGCCGGCGGCATCATGGGTGAAGGTGCGGGTGATGACACCGCCCGTGTCCTCGTCGGCGATCAGGTTGGAGCCTGCCGGATAGCCAAACGTCTGCGTCGTGACGGTGCCGGTGTCGAGAACCCGGGTCAGCCGGTTGCCGACACCGTCATAGGTGAAGTCGAGATCGCCCCCAATATCACCTGTGGCCCGTCCGCCACATTCAGCCGGTTGGTCGCGGTATAGGCAAAGGTCTGGCTGTTGCCGGGAACCACCGCGTCGGTGATGCCGGTCAGGTTGATGGCGTCGGCCCGCGCTTGGGTGCGGTTGATGATGTCGGTCAGGCCGTCCTTGACGGTGAGCGCAGTGAGCTCATAGTCCTGGGTGAACGTGTTGGCGAGATCGACGCTGTTCCCTAGTCGAGTGTCCCAAGGGCATGTGAATGCACTTCGCGTTACTCAGGTGGCCCAACATTCCGATTTTTTACTTTCCAATAAAACTGATCGTACTGATTTGTCAGCTCCTGTGGTATTGATCCAGGTTGTGCATTGTCTATGAAGTCTCTTTCAAGTCCCACGTCAAGCTGCCCATGCTCCCAACCGTTTTCAAGGATCTTCTCAATGCTATCGCATAGAATATCATGGCGTTTGAATTTTATCCCAATGCGAGCCCTGTTTCCCAACGCTTCGCGGTAGAATGTTCCCGATCGTCTAGCCACAACTATGGCATCCTCTATCGCCACGATTGACTTCTCTCCATCTTCCAGGAAAAGAAAATAGTGAACGGACAAGCGTATGCGTGCCCTTGGCGAATTCGGAAATTCTTGAATTTCCTCCAGGATAACCTGTTCAGCCTCATCATCCCGTCGATGATGCTGATGTTCAGATGCCAACAAACCGTACAAGACCTGACGTTCTTGAAAATCTGTCGAAGTATTCAATCTCGAAGTGATTTCTTCGCTCAGTTCACAGTTTGGATAATTTTTCTTCTTTTCAGAATACCACTTATAGGTCGCGACTTCGATATCGTTTGCGGCGTCAGTCATCGATTTTCCTAACGATTGGGGTTGAAAGACTCCTCCTCATCATCTGCGTTCAATTCCGGCAACTCATCCTCCGGCTTTACATTTCCGCCCATACGACGACACTTAATCCATCGTTCTTGGGCACGTTCTATACATCCATGAATGTATTGCTTCGGTCTATAATAGCACTTTGCTTCCTCTGCCGCATGTCGCTTATCGCAGTCTACTTTTTCGTTTGGAAGCGACGGTGTACGGTTCCCCTCATTAAACAAAGTTCCTGGAGGTGCCAGACACGCATTCGGATCAGACTTATTCGGCGAAAACAGCCGATCCAATGGGGAGCCAGGGTAGACCCCTATTCTTCCATCCGGATCCACAAACTTTTGAGGTGAATTCACAGCGTACGCGTAGACACTCGGCCCATCCACAAACCCAAGCGGATCCGGCTGCGTGTACCTCGCCAGCGTCGGATCATAATGACGGTGCCAGTTGTAGTGCAGCCCGGCTTCGATATGGAACCATTGGCCTGGGAACCGCGCATCGAGGCTGGCGGCGCCGGTGATCGAGTGCGCCGCGCCATAGGGCAGCCACACCGCCTCCCACACATTCGCCTTGAGGCCGTCGGTCATCATGACCGGGCGGTTCAGGTGGTCCACATGCACATAGTAGATGATGGGGCTAACCGTGTTCACGTCGGCCACCACCGCGATCGGCATGTCGCCGAGCCAGATATATTCACGCACCGTGTCGCCGGTGGCGGCATCGGCCTCGGCAATCAGGTGGCCCTGGCGGTCGTAGATGTAATGCATATCACCGGCCGGCCCGCCCAACACAGAGGTCGAGCGCAGCACAAGCTGGTTCTGGGCGTTGTATTCATAAGTCGCCGACGACACCGTGTCGATCTTGATCTCGGATATGCGGCCCGCATGGTTGATGACATAGTCGTAGGTGGTCGACCCGCGCACGTCCTT
>JAJCZP010000180.1 GCA_029262315.1 Deltaproteobacteria bacterium
ACCGAGCTGTTCGGAAACCGGGGCTCGGTCGTCGGCAATCCGGGACTCGATCCCGAGCGCGGTGTGAATGCGGACATCGGGTTCGTCGCCGAGACCGGCGAGTTGGGGCCGCTGCGGCGCGCTCGGCTCGAGGTCGCCGGCTTCTACAGCGATGTCGATGATCAGATCGTTTTGGTGCAGAACTCGCAGCGCACGTCGGTGCCCCGCAATGTCGGTAGTGCGCAGGTCCTGGGGCTAGAAGTCTCGGGGCGGATGCGTGCGTGGGAGCGTTTCGCGCTCAGCGTCAACTACACGCTCCAGGACGCGCGCGATGAGAGTGGTATCCCGGGACGTGATGGCAACAAGCTTCCCGGCCGGCCGAAGCACGAGGTCTACGCTCGGACAGATGTGGACGTCGGGCCAGTGCGACCGTTCTACGAGCTGAACTTCATCGCCGAGAATTTCCTCGACCAGGCGAATTTCCGGGAAGTGTCGAGTCGTACGATCCATACGCTCGGTCTGCATTTCGATGTGCCGAAGTTTCCGCTCGAGCTCACCTTCGAGGCGCGGAATGTCGGCGACGAGCAGATCGAGGACGTTGCGGGATTTCCGCTCCCGGGGCGCTCGTATTTTGGAACCCTCGCCTGGCGCTGGGCGCCGGCGGGAGAGGAGCCGTCATGATGCGTAGACTCGCGATCCTTGGCTTGGTGACTGTCCTGCTCGCCCCACTCGCCGGTTGCGGCTCCGGTGGTGGTTCTGGCGGCGATGATTCGTCGATGGAGACCCCGGATCAGAACCCAACAACGACGCCGGTCGTCATTTCTCCTTCGCCGACGCCGCTCGCGCCCCCGCAGGCGACGGTGTCGCCAACGCCAACGCCGGGGCCGAGCGTTCCAACCCCACTGCCGTCCGGCAATCTGCCGGGCTCGATCAACACCAGCGCATTCGTGATCACGTCCGACTTTCAGACGGGCTCGTTTGCCACCTTTCCGTTGAGCGACCCGACACGTGTGACCAGCAACATCGCCGAGATACACAGCGACGCGGTGGCGCGGAGCCACGATGGCCTGGTGTACGTCGTGAATCGCCTCGGCGCCGACAACATTCAGGCGCTCGATCCGAGTGCGGGATTCGTGACCCGCTGGCAGTGCTCGGTCGGCAACGGCGCCAATCCCCACGACATCATCTTTGCCGCGCCCGACAAGGCGTACGTGACGCTCTACGGCCGAACGACATTGGCGATCGTCGATCCCTCGACCGGGCCGACCTGTGACGGCTTCCTTCGCGGGACCATCGATCTTGCGTCGTTCGCGGATGCCGACGGTCTCCCGGAGATGGACCAGGGCATCATCGTCGGCGGCCGCCTGTACGTGACGGTGCAGCGACTCAATCGCGGCAATTTCTTTCGGCCGACCGATCGGAGCGAGGTCGTCGTGATCGACGTGGCCACGGATACGGTCATCGACGTCGACCCCGCGACGAGTGCCGTGGACGGGATCGTGCTCTCGGCGCCGAATCCGTTCTCCGGGGCCCACGGTCTCGCGCTCGACCCCCAGACGGGGAAGATCCTGGTCGGTGTAGTGGGTGCGTTCGAGACGTCAGGTGACGGTGGCATCGAGCGCGTCGATCCGGCGACCAACCGTGCGGAGGGGTTCTTCGCAACCGAGACCGGGCTCGGTGGCAATATTACCGACTTCGTCGTGGTCAGCGACACGCAGGCCTACGCGGTCATCTTCGCACGCAGTGGTAGCAACGAGCTCGTCCGCTTCGATCCATCCACCGGGGCACGGGGGGCGACCCTCCTGAGCTCGTCCGACTTTCTCGTTGATGTAGCCCTCGATCCTAGCGGGACGCTGCTCCTGCTCACCGACCGTACGCTCTTTGACCCGGGCATTCGCATCTTCAGCGTCACCACCGATACGGAGGTGACCAGCGGCCCTGTCGGGACCGGGCTTCCCCCGTTCGACCTGCTGTTCCTCGGGGGAGCCTCGGCCCCCGAGCCTCCTGCCCCCATTGTGTGCGGCGACGGCGTCACCGAGGGCGACGAGGAGTGTGACGACGGAAACGTCGTGGATGAGGATGCGTGTCTCTCCAACTGCCGGGTGGCGTCGTGTGGCGATGGTGTCATCCACGGCGGTGTCGAGGAGTGCGATGGGAGTGATGACTCGTGCGCGGCTGACGACCTGTGCGCCGCGGACTGCTTCTGCGGGCCGCCCGACGACGTCTGTACCGCAACCGTAGTGACCGTGGCACTCGACACGCCCGAGATCCTTGGTAGCGCCACGCTCGTTTTGGACTATCCGGAGGGGAGTTCGGACATTCCTGGAAGCGGTGCGGATCCGTCGGTACGTAACCGGGTCGACGTGTTGACGTCTGCGTCGTTGTTCAGCGGGGGATCCCCGAACGACGAAGACGATCAAATCGTGTTCGCCTTGTTCTCGACCGATGGGGTGGAGACCGGTTCGCTGTTGGCCGTGACCTTCGATTGTCTTGGGGCGCCTCCGTCGCCCGCGGCGTTCACCTGTGCGATCGAGGATGCGAGTACGTTGGGTCTGGCGCCGATCGCGGGAGTGACGTGCAGCCTCGAGGTCGTGAACGAACGTGACTGACCCGCGGCGCACACATCGGCGCGGCGTGATGGTGCTCGCGCTGAGCGCGCTGGCGCTCGGGGCTCCAGCCTCGAGCGTCGCGGAGCCGATCAAGTGCCAGCAGGCGATCTTGAAGCAGTCCGACGCGTTGGCTCGGGCGCGGGCGAAGGTGCTTCGCCGGTGCGAAGAGAAGAAACGGAAGGGGAAGCTCGCGCCTGGCACCGTCTGCGCCACCGAGCCGGCGATCGCTGGCAAGATCGCCAAGGCCGACGCCAAACTGGCCGCTCGGATCGCGAAGGATTGCGGAGGGAAGGACAAGGCGTGCGGCACCGGGGACGACGACTTGCTCGCCAGTATCTCGTGGCCGGCGCAATGTCCGGACTTCGCGGCGACCGGGTGCACGCAGGCCGTCGTCACCTGCGCGGACATCGCGGGCTGCATCGGTTGCGTCCAGGATGCTGCGGTCGATCGTACGGTGACGCTCGCGTACGGCGCGCTGGTGCCCACGAACAAGAGGCAGCAGCGGAAGCTCCACAAGTGCCAGGGGGCGATCGGTGCAGAAGTCGTCAAGTTGCACGCTGCGCTTTCGAAGCCGCTCAGTCAGTGCTGGCGCAAGCGCTACAAAGGCAAACATGGGAACGCTTGCCCCGATCCTGGGGACGGCAAGGCCGCGCTCAATATCGCCAAAGCCCGCGCCAAGTTGCAGGGGAAAGTCTGCAAGGTGTGTGGCGGGGCGGACAAGGCATGCGGCGGCGGCGATGACTTCTCACCGGCCGAGATCGGCTTCGCGGAGAGGTGTCCGGCGGTCGGCAGTTGCGGGGGGCCGGTCGGAACACTCACCGATCTGGCGGACTGTCTGACATGCGTGGCCAACTTCGGGGTCGATTGTGCGCTCAACCTGAGCGTGCCGGGGCTCGCGTCGTATCCCCCGGCGTGTGCTGGGGGCATACCAACGCCGACGGTTTCCCCGACTGCTAGCGCGACTCCCACCCCGAACCCGTCGGCGAGTGTGACGCCGCTCGTGGCTCCGAGCGCGACCCCTACGCTCTCGACGACCCCGGTCGTGACCAGCACGGCAACAGCGACCCTGACCAACACGCCGTCGGCGACACCAACAGTGACCCCGACCACCACGGCGACGGCGACGAGCGCGCCAGTTGCCACGACGAGCGCGACGCCGTCCGTTGCCGCGAGCGCAACACCGACGCCCGGGGCCACGCCGTGTGCCGTCAGCAGCCCCGGGGTGGAGACGAGCCTGGTGACGGTTTCGGTGACGACCGGCCAGGCCATCGGTGCGGCCAGTATGCTCATCGACTACCCAGCAGACCTCGTGCGGCTCCCGAGTGCCGGTGGCGGGGCAGCGGTCCGCGCTCGCGTGAACGATCTTACCAATGGCGAGCTGTTCGACGGCGGCTCGCCGAACAATCAGGACTCGAACGCGGATCAGGTGCCTGATCGACTCCGGCTATCACTGGTGTCGGTCACCGGCGTGACCGGTGCCGTCCTCGCGGTCGAACTCGACCGCTGCGACAGTGCGATGGCGACGCTTCCCAACGACTACCAGTGTACTCTCGCCGACGTGGTCGGGATCGATGGTGTGACGCCGATCGTCGACGCGACCTGCGCGGTAGACCTCGCGCCGTAGCTGCGGCGATTCGCTTCGTCGACAGGAGCGAGATCAACCGGGGGAGCGGAGTAGCTCGGGGTTGCGTGCCGTGACGAGACGCCGGATGCCGTCGCGCCACGGTGTCGTCGCCTCGCCGATCAGCGCATGCATGCGCGTGAGGTCCATGGGGAGGCTTCCCAGGGTTTGCGTCGTCGTTTCGAACTTCGGCTCGAGGCCGGTCAGCTCGCCGAGGTACTGACACCATTCGTCGATGCTGGCGAGTTCGCCGCCCCAGTTGATGGTCGTGACCGGAACGGAGGCGACGGCAAGGAGTGCCGGTATTTGTGCGATGTAGTCGTCCTCGTGGAGCAGGTTGTAGCGCGCGGGGGTTTCGGGCGGGAGGGGAATCGCCATCCCGCTGTGCATCATCATCAGATGGAACCATGGCCAGCCGCCGTTGTCACCGTACGGGACGCTCACCCGTCCGATCGTCGTTGGGAGATCCCACTGCTGCGCGGCGAAGCGGACGACGGTTTCGGCGGCGATCTTGGCGATACTGTAAGTGGGGAACAGGGCGCGGTGGTTGTCGCCGAGCGGCGCGGTTTCCGCGAGTGGGGTTTGCCCGGCGTATTCGTAGACGGCACCGGACGAGCAGTGCAGGAAGGCTTTCGCGCGCCGGCAGTGCGCCATCAAGCGGCCGGCGCCTTCGGCGTTGGCCGCCAGGTCGTATGCGAAGTCGCCGCTTTTCACGACGGCGAAGTTCAGCACGTACGTGAAGTCGTCAGGGACAATGCCGAGGTCACCGGTCGCGAGATCGAGTGGCAGTGGGCGAATCCCAACGGCCTCGAGCCGGTCCCGATCCTTTGCTTTGCTGAGCCGCGCCAGGCCGTGAACCTCGTTCGCTTTGGCGAGCTCGCGTACCAGGGGGAACGCGACTTGGCTGGTGGGTCCTGTGACGAGAATCTTTTCGCCTGACAGTGGTGCGGGAGCCGCAGCGTTCGGCATGGTCGTTCTCCTCGCGCGGACGGCCCGGAGCCGCCGCATCAGTGGTGTCGCAGTGTACCCAAACGTTGCGCATCCGGGTGTGGAACGCCAGTTCTGGCGCCGGCCTGGCGCAATCCGTGAGCGCCCCCTCGGGCCGCGCTTGCTCGGGTCTCGAGGGGCTCTTGCGTAGCCCTTGCGTCTGCAAGGCGCTGGGCTAGGCTCGCATCTCGGAAGGGGACGCGATGATCGATCTCTACACCTGGACCACACCGAACGGGCGGAAAGTCTCCATCATGCTGGAGGAGATCGGCCTTCCCTACAATGTCATCCCCATCGACATCGGGAACGAGGCGCAAAAGACGCCAGAGTTCACCGCCATCAATCCCAATCAGAAGATTCCGGCCATCGTCGATCACGACACGCCAGGGGGCGCGTTGCCGATCTTCGAGTCGGGCGCGATTCTCGTTCATCTGGCCGAGCGCAGCGGCCAGTTCCTCCCCACCGACGTCCGCAAGCGCGCTGAGGTGATGCAGTGGCTCATGTACCAGATGAGCCACGTGGGCCCGATGATCGGTCAGGCCGGGCACTTCATCAACCAGGCGCCACAGAAGGTGCCATACGCGATCGAGCGCTTTATCGGTGAGTCGCTTCGGATCGTTGGAGTGCTCAATACCGGGCTCGCCAACCGGGAGTATCTCGCGGGCGAGTACTCGATTGCCGACATTGCGACGTACCCGTGGGTGATGGCGGCCTGGGGCCCGTTCAAGCAGCTGATGCCGGAGCAGTTGGAAGAGCTCGGCAACGTACGGCAGTGGATCGATCGGGTCGGTGCGCGCCCCGCGGTGGAGCGCGGGATGGCGGTTCCTCCGGAGGCGTGAGCGCTCTGGCCGTGCCGAAGCCGTTGCAGAACCGCGTCACCGATCTTCTTGGCGTCGCCTATCCGATCGTTCAGGCGCCGATGGGCTGGATTGCACGTGCGCAGCTCGCATCGGCGGTCTCCAACGCGGGCGGGCTCGGCATCATCGAGACGTCTTCCGGCGAGCTGGATGCGATCCGCGGTGAGATCCGCAAGATGCGGGAACTCACCGACAAGCCGTTCGGCGTGAATATCGCGCAGCTCTTCGTTCGCGATCCGACCATCGTCGACTTCGTCGTCGAACAGGGCGTACGCTTTGTCACGACGTCTGCCGGCGATCCCCGGAAGTACACGGCGACGCTCAAGGCCGCAGGGCTCACGGTGTTTCATGTCGTGCCGAACCTGCGTGGAGCGTTGACGGCCGTCGAGGCTGGCGTCGATGGCCTCGTCGTCGAGGGTGGTGAGGGCGGCGGCTTCAAGAGTCCACGCGACGTGGCAACGATGGTCCTCCTGCCGCTCATTCGCTCGAAGGTCGACGTGCCGATCATCGCCGCGGGTGGGATATGCGACGGCGCGACGATGGCGGCGGCGTTCGCTCTCGGCGCCGAGGGCGTGCAGATGGGGTCGCGCATGGTGTCGGCCGCCGAATCCCCGGTGCACGCGAATTGGAAACAGGCGATTCTCGACGCTGGCGAGACCGACACGGTCTTCTTGAACCGCTTCAGCAAGCCTGGGTTGCGCGCCATCAAGACCGAGAAGAGCCTGCAGCTGGAGAAGCAGGCCCACGTGGGTTTCGAGGTCTTCGAGCGCGTTCTTGATTTGTACTTCGGTGGTGACATGGAAGCGTCGATCGCGCTCGGCGGCCAAGTGGTTGGGCGCATCGACGTGGTGAAGCCCGTGGCGCAGATTCTCGAGGAAACCATGGACGGCTTTCGCGAGACGGTGGCGCGGTTGTCTAACAGCGTCTGACGGCATCTACGGGACGGTGCGCTCGGCTCGCGCGAGTCGGTGCGGTGCTCGTCCAACGACGACAGGGGGGGAATCGATGAGTCCATCTGGGGTTGCGCTACTCGGGTACGTTGCCTGGACGTTCGTCTTGATCATCATCACCGCAGTGCTCCGCACCACGCTGACGATGCGTGGAGAACGGGAAGCGAACCAGTTCAGCCCGACCGGAGAGGATGTGTCCCCGTTCGCGAAGCGGCTTGCCCGTGCCCATGCCAACTGCTTCGAGAATCTTCCGATGTTCGCGGCTCTGGTGCTTCTGGCGATGGCCAGCGGCCATGGCGAGGTGACGGACGGCCTCGCGATGTGGGCGCTCGGCGCGCGCGTCGCGCAGTCGACGATCCATCTCATCTCGACGAGCCCACAGGCCGTCACGGTCCGTTTCGGATTCTACATCGTCCAACTGGTCATCCAGATTGGGTGGATTCGCCAACTGTTCTTTGCCTGAGCCGCGGTGAGGAGGATGAAGTGCAGGATCTCGACGGCCGCGTAGCGGTCATTACAGGCGGTGCCAGCGGGATCGGGCTGGCAACGGCCCGGTTGCTGGCCGGTGCCGGCATGCGGCTCGTGCTTGCCGATGTCGAGGCGCAGGCGCTCGAACGAGCCGTCGAAGAGATGCACACGCTCGGTGCCGAGGCCATCGGGGTGCCGACCGACGTTGGCGAACTCTCCGCGGTGGAGGCTCTGGCCGACAAGACCTTCGACCATTTCGGCGCGGCCCACGTGCTGTTCAACAACGCCGGCGTCGCCATCTTCGGGGCGATACAGGACATGAAGCACGAGGACTGGGAGTGGGTGCTCCGCGTCGACCTCTGGGGCGTCATCCACGGGGTCGAGACCTTTCTGCCGCGAATGATCGCGCAGAAGCAGGGTGGCCATATCGTCAACACGGCGTCGTTCGCCGGCTTGGTCGCCAACTCGGGCCTCGGGGTCTACTGCGTGGCGAAGTATGGCGTCGTCGGGCTGTCGGAGTGCCTGTATCGGGACGTGAGCTCGCACGACATCGGTGTTTCGGTTCTGTGCCCGATGATGGTTGCCACCCGGATCAACTCCTCCGAGCGCAATCGCCCGGTAGCGCTCGGTGGTGAGGCGCAGGCCCGCCCCCCGACCGGCGACGAGATCATGGCCGCCCAGGGCGACACCATCACGGCCGAAGCGGTGGCCGAGCGCGTGGTCCGCGCCATCAGGCAGGGGGAACTCTACGTGCTCACCCATCCCGAATCGCGGACCTTCATCCGGCGGCGCTTCGAGCGCATCGATCGATCGTTCGGCGACTGAGGCATGCGATGGCCGGCATGATTCGGGCCCGTTTCGTTGGCGTCGGTGCGGCATTGCCCGACACCATCATCCCGAATGGGTTCCTCGAAGCGCAGCTAGGGCTCGAGCCAGGGTGGATCGAGCGCACCGGCATCCGCGAACGTCGCGTGCTCGGCCGTGACGAATCGTTGGTAGATCTGGCGGAGCACGCGGCACGTGCGGCGTTGGCCCAAGCGGAGCTGGCGCCAGCCGCGATCGACAGCGTGGTGGTGGCGACGACCTCGGGCGACTATCGCTTTCCGTCGCTTGCGTGCCAGGTGCACGAGCGGCTCGGACTGCACCACGCGCCCGCGTTCGACGTCGCGGCTGCGTGCGCCGGGTTTCCCTATGCCTTGTCCGTCGCCGATCAGAGTATACGCGCCGGTGACGTCCAGACGGTGCTGGTCCTCGGCGCCGATGCACTTACGAAGTTCGTCGATCCGGCCGACCGTGGCACCGCGGTCTTGTTCGGCGATGGTGCGGGCGCGGTAGTGCTGGTGGCAGAACCCGCGGGCGAGCTGGGTATTCTCTCGTGTCGCCTGCGCGCGTTGGGCGCGCTCGGCTCGATTCTGACGGCGCCTGCCGGCGTCCACCACCCGGATGACCTAGCCGGTGCGGATCTCTGCATGCGCATGGATGGACGGGAAGTGTTTCGCGCGGCCGTGGAGCATCTCGTCGATCTGACGCGGGCCGCGCTCGGTGACGCCGGCGTCGCGGCCGAGGCCGTACGCCTGTTCGTCCCCCATCAAGCCAACGTCCGTATCATCCGGATGATGGAGCAGCTGCTCGGTATCGATGAGGCGCGCGTCGCCATCAACCTCGACCGCTATGGCAACACGTCGGCCGCGTCCATCCCCATCGCCCTTGCGGAGGCTGTCGCGGCGGGACGCCTCGACGCCGGCGACGCTTTCGTCATGAACGCGGTCGGGGGCGGGCTCGCCGCGGGTGCCGTCGTCGCCCGGTGGTAGGCGGGCGATTGACACTTTCGGAGCCTCACGGTTAGGTGCTCCCATGAGTACCACTGCGCGGGTGACGAAGATCGTGGCCGAGATCCTGCACGTGCCGATCGAGAAGGTCGAGCCGCACACACCACTCTATCAGGTGGCGGATTTCGACTCGATGCACCTCGCCGAGATCGCCGCGGCCATCGACGACGAGTTCGAGATGCGGCTTCCTGGCGATCAACTCGACGTCGTGCAGTCGGTCGAGGATCTCGTTCGACTGGTCGAAGCCGCGCCGGGCCGATAGGTCCACGAAGCTCCGACTCGGGATTTCGGTATGGTGACCTCCGAGGCCTGGGCGCGACTGCGGTACGACGGATTGCTGCGTGCGGCGAGTCGAAGCCGGGTGCTTGGGCAGGTCTATGCGGAACTGGTGAGCGCGGTCGAGTATCGTGCCGATCCCGAGCGGCGGCGCGTGGCGAGTGTTCGCGCCGCGCGCTGGCTGGGTGGCACGAGCAATGATGGCGCCCGCGTCTTTCAGCGCAGTCTGGCTTCCGAGGCTCTCGAGGAGGCTGACTCGGCGTTTTTCATGCGGCACGAAGGCACGCCCAGCGCCGGCTTCCGGGCGGTCGGACATGAGCCCGCCCTTGGCGAGGGGATCGTCTACGCGACGCTCCACTTCGGTAGTCCGATTCTGGCCTACATCTATCTCCGCTGTGTTCGCGGGATCGATCTCACCATCATCGGACGTCGGCTCGACGACGACAATCCGATGCCGGTCCCGAAGCGGCGGTTCGGGATGCGAAAGGTCGCCTGGCTGGAGCGGGTTACGGGGCGCCCGCTGCTGGGGGTGGACGGACGTGCCATCGCGCGGGCGCGGGGAGAACTGCTCGACGGCCGGTCCCTCTATGCCGCCGTCGATGTTCCCGGCAACGTTGCGGCTCGCGCCCAAACCGTGTCGATCCTGGGCGAATCAGTGCGGCTCTCGTCGGGAATCTTCGGGCTCGCGACGCTGACCGGGGCGCCGATCCAACCCGTCGTCGCGATTCACGAGGGCGGATCGATCGTGCTTCACTATGGAGACCGCATTGAAGGAGCGCGCGGCGGCGCCGTACTCGAAGAGGGCGCCAGGGCGATTGGTGATCTCGTGCGACGTTTCCCGAGTCAGTGGTGGCTCTGGCCGTACGTGACGCCTGCCGAGTAGCGGAAGCTCGAGAGGTGCGCCGCGTTCTCCCATGGGCGGAGGTCTGGACTCGCCCTGGCCCAGCGTACGCCGCGGTCTACTCCGTGATGAAGACGGCGTTCGAGTCGATGGGTTCGCGCGGCTGCCGACTGCTGTTTGCCGGTACCGACGTGTCCTCGTAGCCAAACGAGACTCCGCACAAGATGCGCAGGTCAACCGGAATGCCGAGCGTGTCGCGCACCACGGTGGAATACGTGCGGAGACTCGCCTGCGCACAACTGCCGATGCCGCGCTCGGTCAGTGCCAGCATCAGCGTCTGCAGCCAGATGCCGATGTCGAGCGCGACGCCGACGCCGAAGCCTTCGCGCATGCACACGATGGCGCACTGCGGGGCATCGAATAGCTCGAAGTTGCGTCTGAGTGCCCCGAAACGCGCCGGCTTGTCGGTGCGGGCGACGCCCATCGCGTCGTAGAGGTTCATCGCGCATTCGACCTGCAGCCGCTTATATTCTCCCGGAAACGTGTCGACCGGATCCTCGGGATTCGGAAGCGTTCCGGCATCGATCGTGGCACACAGGGCCTCGCGCAGCCGGTCGCAGGCGGCACCCTGCGCGATGTACACGCGCCACGGCTGAACATTGCAGTTCGAGGGCGCATGCTGCGCGAGGGCGAGTGCTTCTCGGATCTCCTCCTGGGGCACGAGTCGATCGCGGAGGAACCCACGGACGGAGCGTCGCGTCCGGACGATATCTTCGAGCGAAGCGTTGCGGGAGGTCATTGAGGGCCCGAGTCTGCCAGACGCCCCGGGTCAGGCAAGCGCCCGGATTCGAGGCGCTTCCGGGGCTTCATCTGCCGGTTGGCATCGGCGGCGCCGCTTCACTATGCTGCATCGGTCTCGATCCATAGCGGCGACCGCGGGGCCTGGCCTCCGGGTACGCGCGACCCCGGCGCCGACTTCAAAGGAGGGCCAATCACCATGGCAGAGAACGGCAAAGCGGCAGGTCCGCTGCCCGTTGTCCCCTATCTGAAGCTTCCCGAGGGCGGCCAGCCCTATCTCGAGGGGCACAAGTGCGGGGCCTGCGGGACGATATTCATCGGTGCCCGGGCGACGTGCTCGAAGTGTGGCGCCCGCGACAAGATGAGCGCCACCAAACTCGCCGACAAGGGGAACCTCTACACATTCTCGATCGTGTATCGATCGTTTCCGGGGATCGACGTGCCGTACGTATCGGCCATCGTCGACCTCGAGAACGGTGGCACGGTGAAGGGCAACCTGATCAACATCGAGCCCGATCCAGCGAAGATCAAATTCGGGATGCCCGTCGAGGTCGTCTATCAGGACGCACTCGGCCGGAAGGACAAAGACGGTAACTCCTACATCAGCTACTTTTTTCAGCCGCAGGGCGCGTGACGGAGGCAGACCATGAGTGACGTTTATATTCTCGGTACGGACATGATTCGCTTCGGCCGGTTTCCTGATCGGACCGTTCCTCAGATCGGCGCCGAGTCGGCGCTGTTGGCGCTCGACGATGCGGGCCTGACAATTCAGGATATGCAGGCGCTCTATTGCGGCAATCTTTTCCAGGCGAACGCGATGGTTGGCCAGCGTATCCTGCAGGAGATCGGTCAGACTGGGGTGGCGGTCGTGAACACCTCCAATGCGTGCGCGACCGGCGCGACCGCGTTCCGCGAGGCCTGGATGGCAATCAAAGCCGGCGTCTACGATCTCGTGCTGGCGGTGGGCGTGGAGCAGATGGGGAAGGGCCTCATCGGCGGCACCGGCGCGGGGAAGGGCATTCCGAAGGAAGGCCTTCTCGGCTCGGGCACCATGCCGGCGGTTTTCGCCGAAGCTGGCATGGAACACGCCAGCAAGTACGGTACCACCTTCGAGCAGTTCGCAAAGATCTCGGTGAAGAACCACCATCACTCGACGCTCAATCCGAAGGCCATGTACCAGAAGGAGACGCCCCTCGAGGACGTCATGAACGCCGAGATGATCGCCTATCCGAACACCAAGCTCATGTGCTCGGTGAACGTCGACGGCTCGGCCGCCGCGGTTCTCGCGTCGGAGAAGAAGGCCAAAGAGCTCGGGCTCGGCCGCGCGGTCCGGGTGCGGGCTTCGATGCTGACCAGCGACCCGTGGCAGGAGCGCGATCTGGTCATGCCGGACGTCAATAGCTGCACGCGGAATGCGGCCAAGGCCGCCTACGAGATGGCGGGCGTCGGGCCGAAGGATGTGAACCTGGTCGAGCTTCACGACTGTTTTGCCACGGCCGAAATGCTGCACTACGAAAACCTCGGCCTGTGTGGTGATGGCGAGGCCGGGATGATGATCGACGAGGGACACACGGCCCTTGGAGGGAAGATCCCCGTCAACGTCTCGGGGGGCCTGCTCTCGAAAGGTCATCCGCTCGGCGCGACCGGCATCGCCAACATCTACGAGGTGAGTACGCACCTCCGCGGTGAGGCCGGTAAGCGTCAGGTCGAAGGGGCCAAGATCGGTCTCACGCATGTCATCGGTCTGGGCAGTGCGTGCGCGATCCACGTCCTGGAAAAAGCCAACTAGGCGCGACTCTCGCGTCCGGATGACGGGCGGTGCCGCGGCGTGCGGCACCGCCCGTGTTGTATCCAGCCATCATGCGAATCGGCGTTGTCAGCGACACCCACAACAACCTCACGAACGTTGCCCGCATCGTCGAGCTGTTCAATGAGGCCGGCGTCGAGCGCGTGGTCCACACCGGTGACATCACGCAGGCGAAGACGCTTGATGTCCTCGGTGGTCTCCGCGCGCCGCTCGTCGGCGTCTATGGCAACAACGACCTCGAGCGAGAGTCTCTCGCCGCGGCCGCCATCGAGCGCGGCTTTCAGTTCGTCGATCCTCCGCTTCGGCTCGTGTGGGCCGAGCGCCGAATCGTGGTCGTCCACGACCCGAAGGAACTCGGGGCCGACCTCCGCGACGCGCACGAAATTGCGCTCTTCGGGCATGTGCACAGTCGGGTCATCGAGCGCGATGCCGGTCGTCTCAGCTTCAACCCCGGCGAGTGCGCCGGCCAGATGCACGGCTACAACGCCGTGGGCGTTGTCGACCTGGCGACGCTCGAGACCGAGCTGCTGCGCTTCTGAGCCGCGAGCAGTTCGCCGGGTGGAGATAGCCCGACTCGTTCGCCCCGTGTCATTCGCTTTCGGAGCAAGGGCGAGCTCCACGGCGCACTCGACCATGACGAGCGAACGGTATGCGATGTGATGGGGTGCTGGGGTGCGCGAACGGTCTCAGTATGCGGCACCGGTACTTTTGTTGCTGTCCGCTGCTACTGAGTTCTCCCATGCAAACGACTATCGATCGTGATTCTACGAGGGTTGTCGCCGAGGTACGGCGATTGCTTCTCCGCGTGGATTACCAAAGGAGGAAGCCCATGATGAGACGAATCGGAGTGAGCGCCATGCTTGCGGCCGTGATCCTGCTGTGCGCCGGAGCGCAGGCCGAGGCTGCCTCGTGTAAGAGCATTTGCGGGCAGGGTCGTGGTGTCTGCAAGCGCGCAGCGAAGCTCGTGCGGGATGCGGCACGCGTCCAGTGCGACGAGGACCGCGACGCCTGCCTCGCCGGCTGTCCGACGTGCGAGGCCGACTGCGTTACGGCCGGGGACACCTGCCGCACCGCGTGCGCCAACGAGATCGATGAGCCGGCATGCCTCGATGGATGCGACGCGACGCAGGGCGAGTGCACGGTAGGCTGCGCGACTTGCGAGGACGACTGCAAGGATACCCGCGGCGTCTGCCGCGCGGATGCGCAGGCTGGCTTCAGGGACGCCAACGACGCGTGCAAGTTGACCAAGGTGCTCTGTCGCGACGGTTGCGCCGCAGCCACCGACGAGCAGTGCTCCGCGCGCTGCACCCGTGACGCGGGCCAGTGCCTAAAGAGCACGAAGCGCGACGAGCGCAACTGTGCGCGTGCCTGTCCGACCGGACGGGATCGCCGCGACTGTCGCCACGGTTGCAAGGACGAGCGCTACACGAGCGACGCCCTATGCGTCGCCGATTTCGCGGTCTGCATGCAGGATTGTATCCCGGCTGACTGAGCCCGCCGTGCTCGCTTTGTCGGCCACACCAGCAGAAAGAGGGAGGAACACATGCGCCATCTACTACGTTCGTTGAGCCTGTCATTGCTGATCGGCGGCCTCGTCGCCGCACCGGTCTCAACGTGGGCTTTCGGAGACGGAACCCCGGACGAAGAGCCACCCGCCGAGGAGCAGCCGTGCGACACGGCCGGGCTCTTCGGTGCCGCCTACGGCCTGTGCATCGCGTACTGCGAGGCCAACGATTGCGAGATCCAGCCCGACAAGCATGCGTGTGACGTGTTGCGTGCCAACTATGCGCGCATGACGGGCTTGGCGGATTTCCCCTGCGACGCCACCTTTCCCGAAGATCCGATGTAGAATCGTGGCCGGTTTCCCCGGGCGGTTCGTCCAGGGGCAACCGGCCACCAGCCGTCGCCGATGTCCTTCGGCGCTGCGTCACGGTGGCATCACGCACTTGGACGAGCCCCCAGAAGAGCTGCCGGAATCCTCGGCTGACCGAGTATAACGCAGTGCGACATCCGGCTGAGCAGTATGACGCGGCCTGGCCCTCCGCGCTTGCTCGCCCGCCCCTTGCGGCGAGCACTCCCTGTGGTGTAACCGCTCATATTCGCACGTGTCTCGAATGGTTTGGCTCGAGACGCTGGCCTTGGCGGACAGCATACGAGGGGGAATCCCATGATCGTGGCATTACCTGGTTTCCGGAGAGTAGTTTCGGTGGGTGTGGCGCTGTTCATCCTCGCACTCGGCACCAGTGCCCGTGCGAATACGGTGACGCAGAACACGTCGTGGACTATCGACCGCGCAGGTACGAACACAACCTACCGGGTCGTCGCTTACGGAGACTCGATCTACGCGGGCTACTACGGATCGATCTCGAACGTCGCGGTCCGCGCCGCGCCCTGGGTCGAGGGCGAGTACCTCTCCGCCCATTGGAACGCTGACGTCGAGGTCATCCGCCGGACGAAGTCGGGCGCCGTGGCCTCGGACGTCTATCAGAATAAGATCGTCGCCGAGGACTCGTACATGCAGACGGCGAATACGCGCGTCGTCACCTTCGAGATGTGCGGTAATGACGGCCTGCAAGCGCGCTCGGATCTCGCGGGACAGTCGGGAACGTGCAACTACGGCGTGCTCGATACAGCACTCGCCAATTGCACCACCTACCTCGCGCTCGCGATGCAGCACGTCAACGCCAATGCCCACGCGAATACCGAGCTCAAAGTCGTGGCGAACCTCTACTACCCCGGCTACGACGCCGACGATGGCCCCGCCAACTGCAACGACCCGACGACCGGTCAGCCTCCGAATCGCCAGGATGCGATGATGCCGTATCTGGTGCGGATGAACTGGCGCACCTGCGACTTTGCCAATACCTACGGTTTCGAGTGCGCCGACAGTTTCGCCGAGTATATGGGCGCCGATTATGACAGCAACGGCGATTCCCTGATCGACTCGGAGGCGCTGCGCTACGTCCAGGGTGAGAGCGAAGAGGACTACGTGACGCGCCTGACGCAGACACTCCGCTCGACCGTCCGCGACGCCAACTTTCATTTCGTCAACAACACGACGAGCTTCGACTACATCCTCTCCGATGACACGCATCCGACCTACTCGGGTGGAACGGTCTTTGTTGGGCTTCTGGGGGGCACCGGATCGGGATCGAGCGCTCCTGACTATCCGACGATCACTGGTGGTAAGAATCCGATCTGGAACGAGTACGGCCACGAGCAGATGGGGTGGTCCCTCTGGACGTTCAGCCAGGCACCGGTGGCGACGGCCACTCCGACGCCCGTCGCGACCCCGACGTTGACGGTCACTGCGACGGCGACCCCGATCGCTACCGCGACAGCAACGCCCATCGCGACGGTGACCGCGACGCCCGTGGTCCCGACGGCAACGCCGACTCCCTCGAGCTGCGTCGCCGACGGGACGGGCGCTCCCTGCACGTCGTCCACGAACTGCTGCTCGGGCGTGGGTAATTGCACGGGTGGTAAACCGTCCAACCGTGTGTGTGACACGGCCCCCGCGATTTGCGGCGACGGTGTGGTGGAAGGCGGCGAGGAGTGCGAGGCCGGCGTGCCGCTTGCGGATACCTGCGAGAGCCTCGGCTTTACCGGTGGCAGCCTCGCCTGTAACGGCGGGAGCTGCCAATACGACACGAGCGCCTGTACCACCGGCGGTGGCTGCGGCCAGCACCGGGATGCCTGCACCATCGATGCGGACTGCTGCTCGCTCGACTGTAAACCGAACGGCACCTGCGCGAAGTAGAGTTGCTTCGCCGCTAGCCTCGTGATGCACAAACGCCCCGCCCGATGACAGATCGGGCGGGGCGTTTCGTCATCGTGGGTGGCTGATTGCGCGTGGCCTGCGCCGCACGCGATCAGCGAGCAGCCAGAGCAGCGGTGCGAGGAAGCACGTTGCTGGTCCGAGCCAGGCGCCCCAGCGCGTCATGAGAGTGGGGCGTTGCTGGCCGGGATGTATCGTTGCGGTGACGATTGTCGACTGTCCGACGTTCGCATGCGCGGTGATCGCGCCGCCGGCGTCGATCACCGCCGTGATGCCGGAGTTCGTCGCGCGAAGCTGGGGAAGGCGCGTCTCGATGCTGCGAAACGTCGATACCGCCAGGTGGAGGCGTGCCCCAAGCCCCTCGGCAAACCAGCCGTCGTTCGAGAGCGTCAGGATCAGATCGGCGCCTGCCCGGGCCGCGTCTAGCGCCAGTTCTGGGCTGACGGCATCAAGACAGATGAGCGGGGCCAGTGCCAGGTCGCCGCTGGTTCTGCGGAGCGTCAGCAGTGGGGGGCCGGCGCCCGGCTGCCACGTGCCGAGCCAGGGCAGGTGGGTTCGAAGCCAGGGCGACTCGAGCCAGGACGGGACTGTCTCCGTCAGCGGAAAGAGCCGGCGCTTGCGATAGATGTTGCGCGCTGCAGAGCTTCGCATCGTCGGCGTTATCAGAACGGCGGCATTGTATTCCCCGCCGGCATCTCGGTCGTAGGTGCCAAACAGCAGGGGAACCGCGCTCTCTTCCACGAAGCGAACGATCTCGGTGTCTAGCTCCGCGCCGGCCGGGCTCTTCGGCTTGCCGAACGTCGTTGGGTATACCGTTTCGGGCCAGACGAGGAGTTCCACTGGACGTACAGCCGCCGCGCGATCCAGCGCCACGCGCGACAGGCTCATGTGAGCTTCGAGGATCTCGCGTACGGCCGCGAACGTACCGGCTCGGTCGCGGATCTCGTCGTAGTCACCGAGACTCGCTTGCACGAGTACGGCGGTGAGTGGCGTGCGCCCGGAGGTGAAGGTGCTGGCCTGATGCAGCCGGAGCGTTCCGTAGCCCGCAAGCGCGCACAATAGCGCCAGCGCCGACGTGAGTGCGACGAGTGCCCGCCGTCCCGAGTTGCGCTTGAACGTCCCCGCAGCGAGGAGCTGCTGATTCACGATCAGGATCACGAGAGTCAAGCCAGGCGCGCCTGCCAGATCCGCGCCCTGGCGAAATGTCGCGAACGGGAGCAGTCCGTGTCCGAGCGTGTGGCCCAGGGGCTGTGGCCATATCCACTCGGTGCCGACCCAGACGCAGGCGGCAGCCGTGCTCGCTATCAGTCCGGACGCGCCGCGAACCGCGAGCCGATGGCGCACGGCGGCGAATACCATGAACTGCGGTTGCAGAAGAGGTGCCGCGACAAGGATGAGACCGTACGCCACGCCAAGCGGCGCGTGCGTATAGCGCGCGACCGCCTCGGCAAACCAGCTGAACACACCGACCGTGAACGCCATCGACATGGCGGCGCCGCTCGCGACGGCGGCTCCCGTCGTGCGTTCGCGGTCGAGTGTGGCGAGCCACGGGATCAGGGCGATCCAGCCAAGCCAGGCCCACGGCAGTTCGACGCGAGCGTACAACGCGAACAGTACTGCGCTCGCTAGGATCGCGCTGAAGCGGAACACGCCGGTGCTCATGTCGCTCGCTCGATCAGCGGCTCCCGGACGGGATCTCGAGCACCCGCACCGGGAGATCCGGTGGGGCGAATTCGGGCGGCACGATGCGCTTGTCGATCAGGGGCACGGGATCGCCCGCGTCGTCGAGGAGCTCGTAGCCCGGTGCCAGCGCGAGGATCGGTTCGAGGCGCTGGCCGTCGTCGGTGCTCTGGTAGTGTCGAGCGAAGCCCTCGGGCAGCACGTAGTCCGCGGGGACGATGATGCCCGAACGCGGGGGGCGGGTGCCAGGCGGTGGAAACGCGGCCAGACCGGCGGTCTCGCCCTCGTCGCGGAGCGCCTCGATGTACTCGCCGGCATGGAGGTCGAGGGGCGCCTCATCGTGCTCGGAGGCCGCGTCGCGTTCGTGGGCCGTGGGGCGTGCGGCCACGCCTGCGGGGACGCGCCGGACCGTGAAGGGTTGCGGCATCGGTGTCGGCCGCGCGTGGATCGGTCGTGCGGCCTGCGCCCGAGCAGGCTCTTTGGCGCTCGCTCCTTCGGGCACGCTAGTCGGTCGGAGGGGCGAGGGGCGGTCGGTGCCCGTGAAGAGAAGCAGTGCTGCCGCCGAGCCAGTGAGGGCGACGAGGATCAACGGCAATCCGCGGCGCAATGCCGTGCGCTTCTCGTAGACGACACGGACGCCGTCAGCGTTGGAGTCGTCTCCTCGGGGCTTTCGCTTCAACGAACGGAAGGCTAGTACGCGGGTTTCAGGCGTGCAAGTGAGTCTGCCCGCGTGGATACGCTCGAATGACGACAGACAACATGGAGGGCGTGACGAGCATCGGCTCTGCCCTGCGGCATCGTGCCGCGCTGTACTCCGGTGCTTGGCGGATGGTTGCCGCGATGCTCAGCGCGCTCGCAGGTTCGAGCCTTCTGCTCATCTTGGCATCGCTACTCCTGTCCGACCGGCCCGTGAACCCGCTGCGGTTGTTCCGTCTCGTCGCTGGTCTCAGTCTTGTGCCGGGGCTTGCGGTCGTGATGTTGCGCCGTGCGTGTGCAGCTCGCGTACACATCGATGCAGGCGCGCTCATTGTCGAGCAGCGAGATCGCCGTCTCGAGGTTCCGATCTCCTCGATCGCTGCTATCGAGCCGTGGTGGCTTCCCCTTCCCGGCAGTGGGCTGTGGCTGCGTCTACGGTCAGGACGGCGGTGGAGCGACGGGCTCGAGATGGACGACCCGGCGGCGCTGATCGATGCGCTCGGCGCGGAGGGGCGTTCGCCCGCTCTGCGCGCGGCCGGACGCCATCCGAGTGTGGTCTACGCAGGCGCACGTGGTGCGAGACGGCGATCGTGGGCAGCAGCGCTCCTGGTTTTTCCGCTCTTCGCTCTCGTCCCGACCGTCCCGCTCTTTCGCGTGCATCAGCTCATCGCCTACGGTGGCGCTCTCGGCGAGTACTACCAGTACGGCCTCGGCGCTTATCTCGCAGGATTCGTGCTTTACTGGGCGACGCTCACCATCTACTTGCTTTTGTACGCGGCCGTGCTGCGTGTGCCCGTCGAGATCGTGACCATCGGGGTAGTACTTCTCGCGCCGCGGCACGCGGTCGCCGCGCGGCGTCTTCTCGACCGCGTGTCGGCCGTGCTGTACTTCGCCGGTGTGCCCGCAGCCGTCATCCTGCGGTTCGTGCCGTGGTGATGTGGCCCCCGCTTCTGGCGCGACACATCGCAACTGCGCGATAGACTTTTCGGCAGTGCCGATCCCCGGGCGCGCCAGTGGAGCGCGTCCGGGGATCGCGGTTCTCTTTACGGTGTCGGATCGCAGACGTCGCCGATGCCGTCGCTGTCGCCATCGGTCTGACTCGCGTTTGCGATCGACGGGCAGTTGTCGCACAGGTCCGGCCAACCGTCGCCATCTCCGTCGCCCGGGACGGTTACGTCGTGCGAGCCGAGGAGCGCGTTCTCCTGATTGAACGCACAGCCGAAGTTCAGCGGATTGACTGCTCCTCGGAAATTCGACTCGCCGGTGGTCGTATAGTCGAGGCCGCCAAAGCCACCGCTGCAGTCACTGTCGACTTGGGTGGCGGGCGGGAGGGCGTCGATGCCGAAGAGCAACGGATCGAATCCCCCAGGACCTCCAACGAGCGTCCAGGGTGCTCCGAACGATTGGAAATCGAGCTGCGGTACGGGGTCGACCACCTGGGTTGTGAAGGTGGGTGGATCGATTTGCGTGAAGACGAGGCGCGGCCGAACAGGCAGCAACGAGTCGAAGGTACCGCCGTTGGGCGATGACCGGTCGATCGTCATCGAGCCCGGGATTTGCGGCTGGATCGACGAGAGCGACACCTTGATGTCCCACAGCTCGGGCGGATTGGTGCCGGTGATCATGATCGGCTGGCTCGACTCGAGACTCAGGGCTTTGATTTCGATCGGGATCGTATCCGCATCGCCGACCAGGAGCGGTGCCGTGTCGGACTGGCGTTCGACGATCGTATCGGTCGCACCGAGCGCATTCGGCGGATTGCTCCCGAGTGACAGACCTTGCAGTTCGACGATTCCCGCGAACGGGTCCGACCCCGCATAGAAGTAGCCCGGCGGAATCGGCGCGCCAGTGAAGTCGAGGACACTTCCAATCCCCTGGCCGGCCGGGGGCGTTTGCCAGCCGTCGTCGCCGGCAAGGATCGTGGTGGCAGGCGGTGTCGGATTGCACTCGCCCGCGACCGTCGCGAAGCTCTCGGGGATGCGGGCCGGATCCACGCAGTCGACCTTGAATTCGCTGACACAGTCCACGCAGAAGATCAGATCCGCGAGCGTGGTGATGGCCCGTGCGCAGCCGAGGGCCGGGCGTCCGGGACCCGCGGGGACAGTCACGTCGGGGCACATCGGTGAGCCCGAGGCGAGAATCTGCGCCGGGGTGAGATCACCGCCAGTGCCGTCGCCACCGAGGCTCGGGGTCAGCGGGTTCACCGTATCGACGACATCGTCGCAGAGCTTGTCCTCGCCACCGCACTTCTTGCAAAGGGCCGCGATCAACTTCGACTCGGCCTTGGCGATCTTCTCCGCGGCTTTGACAGCATCCTTGGCAAGATCGGGATCCGCGGTCGAGTCAGGACACGTCGCAGCGTGCTTCCCCTTCAGCCGCTTGTCCCAGCACTTCTGGAGGGTCTTCTCTTTCGTGAGCAGGTACTTGGTCGCTTCCTTGCCGAGTGCCTGCTGACATTGGTTCAGCGCCTTCTCGACGGCAGGGTCGGAATCGACGAGGTCGTCGTAGTAGACACCCACGACTTGTTCGACGGCGGCCATGTCGAGGCAGGAGATGCATTCGGCGACGCCTTCGCAACTGAGAATCTCGATGGTGTTGGTGCAGATGCCGTTTTCCAGATTCGGGCAGATGATCGGGAGGCCCATCAGGCCTCCTCCAGCCTCGTTGGCGAGGTTCGCGCCGCACACCTTGTCGTCACCGCCGCACTTCTTGCCGATCTTGGCGGCGAGTTTCGAGGAGGCTTTGGCGATCTTGTCCGCCGCTTTGCGTCCGTCGCTGCCCGCAGGGCCCGCTGGATCTGGGCAGGGATCGGTGTGCTTGTCCTTGAGTTTGGCGTCCTCGCACTTCTGCAGCGCTTTAGCTTTCTGCTTGAAGAACTTGGACGCCTCCTTGGCGATCGTGCGCTGACACTTGAGCCCGGTATCCGGATTCGGCAGGCCGGAGACACGGGCGATCTCTTGATGTGTGTCGCTCGGCGTGCCGGCCCCGTTGGTCTCGTCGGTGAAGATGCGATTGCGCTCGTTGCTCCCCGGAGGGCCCTGGTACTGTGCCAGAACGTCGCCAGCACTCGCGCCACCGGCGACCGTGATGTCGAGCTGGATGTCGACGTCGATCCCGCCGGCCAACGCGACCCCGAGCGTTTTCTCGAGTGCGAACCACTGGGAGCCGGCATCCGCGGCTTGAATGCCCTCGATCGCGGTCGCGAGTGTTCCGCTCACCGCCCAGCCGGCTCCGAGTCCGGCTACCGGCGTGTCGGTTCCCGCCTCGACGATACGTACGTCGTCCACCGAGGCGACGACCAGCGGATCGAGCCGGAACCCACAGCCGCAGCTCTGTCCACCGCCGGCGCCGAACGTCGTGTACGAGTCGAACACGAGTGTCAGCCGGAGCGGTGATGGCTGGAGGGCGCGCACGTCGATGAGATTAGCTCTGCTGTTGTTCGGTGGCTCGACGCATGTGGAGCCTGTGGCGGGCACGAGAAGCGAGAACGCGAGCGAGCTTAGTAGGAGCGCGGCGGCACGGTGCATGGGGAGATCTCCTTGACGGTTATGTTGCGGCGGGCCGTCGTTGTTGCTCCGGGGCAGCGAAGTGGGTGTCTGTATCAACTGGACCAATGGGGTCAGTTCCGACGCAGGGGGCCTCGGAACGAAATCAGCCATGATGGAGTCAATGCGTACGTTACTCTACGTATAACCGTACCCCCTGCGGGGATCGAATAGCAACCCGAATCATCTGGGTTGGCTCGTGTGCCATCATCGATCCAAGGCAGCTCTCGGGCTGCGGAAGAAGCGACCGCCGAGTCGGGGGTTTCGCGGTTCTGGATTGGGGACGTGGCTGGCGTGCAATGTGAGGCGATCGCGCAGCTACAGTCGGCTCGCGAGAATGCCGCGAAGAGCTACGCGACGCCCAGCGGATCGCAGCCGAGTCGGTCGAGGAGTTCGCCGTCACCGTAGTAGACGCCGCTTCGTCCTCGCTGGAGCCACGCGATGCCGCGCTGTTCGTCGAGCATGAAGATCGCGGGTGCAATCTGATCGGCGGCGAGAACGAGATCCGCCGCGCGGGCGATCGCGAGATCGTGATCCTCGATGAACGGATACGGAAAGCGCGAGTCGTGAGCGATCTGTCGGAGTTCTTCGGTGGGGCCGGGCGCCAGCACGATGAAGCTTGCGCCGCAGCTCTGGAAGCGCGGCAGGAGCTTCCGGAGACGCACGAGTTGCTCCTGGCAGACGGGACACCACGTTGCCTTGAGTGTGACGACGACGAGTTTCCCGGTGGCGGCAAGCGCGGCGACATCGATGGGGTTGCCATCGATGTCGGTGGACGTCTTCGGGAAGACGGCTTTGGAGGCGGGTGGGTCCGGGACAGTGGTCTCGGGTGCGACGCCGGGGGCAGCACCCGTTGCGGTCTGTGTCGTGCCGAGCACCGCCATCAGCAGCGTGGCGGCGAGCGTTGCCGCGTGCCGTCCTCTTTTCGGAACGACACGCGACCTTCGCACTTTACTCACGCCTCGTAGCGCTCCAGCTTCACCTGCACGTAGCGGTGGTGTGGGCAGCCCGTGATAGGGTCGCGATCTGTGGTGTCGGTGATCTCGTTCATGTTGGCGCCCTCACGCTGGACGTCCCCGTTGGTGCCCGTCGGATAGGCCCCGCCGAAGCCGTTCGGCATCGAGACGTGGCCGTCCATCATCTTGCGATCGACGTGTGCGGGTAGGGTGAATTCACCGCGGCGCGTGGAGATCCGGATCTGGTCGCCGGTCTCGACACCGATCTTCTCGGCGTCGGCCTCCGAGAGATTGAGCGTGCAATGCGGACCGCGGCCTTTGCGCCACGTGGGATCCTGCTGAATCGTGTTCGCGGTCCAACGGGTGCGGAGGCCTGATCCGAGCACGAAGGGATATTCTGGATCGTGCGCCGCGGGCGTTGCGATCGCGCGGCGCATTTCGTCGAGCATCTTCTCTGGTGCAAGACGGACGCGCTTGTCGTCCCAGTTCACGTGTTGCTCGTAGTTCTTGTCGGGATCCATGCAGGCGATCTCGACGCCTTCCGGATGCGCGAGTACACGTCGGAAGAGCTCGGCGCCGATCTCGAACGGGTTCTTGTCCTTCCAGTCGGGGCCGAGCGTGCGGAGCACGTCCTCGCCGCGTTGCAGCGCGTTCAGGTTGCACTGGAACCAGATGCCGACGAGCGACGGCGCGGGCAGATGTTTCCCGAGAGTCCGGTACGCCCAGAAGAGCATGTGGTTCTCGCCGCCACCGGCCTCCTGCGCGAGTTGCTGCGCGGTGCCGAGGAACATCATTGCGCCGTTGGGATCGAGGGCGTTGGCCGCCAGTTCCTCGAGCTGTGCCGGGGGCGCTCCGAAGAGGTCCATCGCCTCAGCCAGGCGGACGTAGATCTCCGGCTCGGGCAACGCTTCGGATGGGCCGGGGACAACGGGTGGGCGGAGCTGCGTGTGGATTTCGGGATAGCGCTTCGGAAAGAGCGCGATCTCCCACTTCTCGTACCCAACCGGAGTTGGGAGAACGTAGTCCGCCAGACGCGCCGTATCAGTCATCGCCGGATCGATGACCACCATCAAGTCGAGCTGTTTCCGGGCCTCGCGCCACGCGTTGGCGTCGGAGAACGATAGGATCGGGTTCGAGCCCTCCACGATCATGGCGCGCATGCGCTCGGGATGGTCGATCATGATCTCTTCCGGCACGAGAGTGGGCGAGAACATTCCGAGGTTGCCGAGGGCCCGGATGGCCTCGATTCCGGAGGCGAGGGCGACCTCGGGAGCGCTGACCTTGCCCTCGTCGAGCTGCGCCGGTGCAAAGGTCTCCATGAAGACGTTGCCGCCCTTGGTGCCGATGTTGCCTGTGATCGAGAGGATCATGTGGATGGCGTACGAGACCAGCGTGGAGAAGGGCGTCTGCTCGACACCGAGGTCGTAGAAGATCGAAGCGGTCTCTGACTTGGCGAGTTCGGTTGCCGTCTCGACCAGCGCCGCCGTTTCCAGGCCACAACGTTTGGCCATCTCGTCGACGTCGACCTGTGACAGCACCTCGCGTAGCTCTTCGTACTGGAGGGTGGTGTTCTGCACGAACTCGTAGTCGACGAGCTCCCGGCTGACGATCGTCGCCGCAATGCCGAGCAGCAAGTACGCATCGGTGCCGGGGCGGACGCGCAGGTGCCGATCGGCGGTTTGCGTGGTCTCGGTCTCGCGGGGGTCCGCGACGACGATGGTGCAATCGTTTTTCTTCGCAAGATCTTTGAAGAGGTCGGTCGCGTTGTGGCCGCGGTTGCTGATCTTCGGGTTGGTGCCCATCACCAGCATGTAGTTGGTGTGCTCAGCGTCCGCATGCATGAAAGTGGCCGGTGACGAGTTGAACATCCATTGGCCCATGAGCGCATGCTGGGTCTTCTCTTGCGCGAATGCGTTGAACCAGCGCTTGGAGCCGACCGTCCGCAGGAAGCCCAACCCGTAGGCGGCGTCCATGTGGTTGCCCTGGCCGCCGATACCGACGAGTCCGATGGCCCGTGGCGAGTGCTTGGTGCGGATATCGGAGAGCTTCGCACCGATTTCGCTGATGGCCTGGTCCCAGCCGATGCGCTCGAACGAGCCGTCTGCGGCGCGTTTCAGCGGATACTGCACGCGATTCGCGTGCTCGACGTACTTGCCGATGCTGAAGCCCTTGTTGCAGATGTAGCCCTCGGTGATGGGGTTGTTCTCATCGGCGCGGACGGCGGTGATCTTGCCGTCGGCGACGTCGACGACGAGGCCGCAGTTGTGGCTACAGAGCACACAGATCGTTGGCTTGTTCGTGCCGTCGAGGTCGATCGGCGTACGGGAGACCGAAGGGTCTACGGATTGCGTTCGGCTCATCGTGTCTTCTCCTTGTCGTCTCGAGGGGCAGCACGGCGCATGCGTGCGCCGTCATCGTTGGTAAGTAGCGCACGGAGTGCGGGGCCGGGACGTGCCTCGACATTGCGAGCGTTGACGGGGCCGCCGCATTCCGGGCAGCCGAGTTCGGGGAGCATCGTATGCCCGCACTCGCGGTGCACGAGCTCGACTGGGGCGCCGTCTTCACCGGCCATCCAGCGGTCACCCCAGCGGGTGAGTCCGATGACGATCGGATAGAGGTCCAGGCCCTTTTCTGTCAGGCGGTACTCGAAGCGCGGGGGGCGGTCCTGGTAGCGGACCTTTTCGAAGACGCCCTCGTCGACCAGAGTATTCAGTCGGGCGGTGAGTACGTGCCGGGTGAGGCCGAGATGTGCGTGGAAATCGTCGAAGCGGCGGGTGCGGAGGAAAGCCTCTCGAAGGATGAGGAGCGTCCAGCGATCTCCGATGACCGAGAGGGTTCGGGCGACCGAGCAGGTTGTCTCGCCGATTTCTCGCCAACGCACGAGTGAGTTCCTAATTGGAACTCACATCTGACGCAAGTCCTGGGTGGAGCATCCAACGAAAACGGGGACCTGCCCGTTCGGACCGGTCCCCGTTTTGAGAGGCTTAGTGAGGAGGCGTCGCTAGGGGCAAGTGCATGCGTCCGGGAATCCCGGCGGGATGCACTTGCCCGGGCACGCAGGAGCATCGAGGCCATCACACTCCTCGACCGGCGTGTCGGCGATGTCGTTGCCACAGAAGGCCTGAATCGCCGAGGGGACGCATAGCTCCTTCGGGTGCGTGATCTCGACTTCGCGCGCATCGAACTGATTGTCGATGAAGATGCCGGCGATGTTCAGCCGCTTCGGCACGGTCTTGATCTGGTAGCACATCAGCGAGGTCAACGGCGCGAACAGCGGCGTGGGCGGTTCGGGCGCGATCTCCTTCGTCGCCGGGATACACAACCGCTTTGGCTTCTTGATCTTCGCGACGAGCGTGTTCGGGTCGACACCGAGCGGGCCGAAGAACTGATCCTCGATGGTCGTGCCCTCCGACCGGTATCGGGTCTTGGCGACCTTGTAACACTTGAAGTGGTTGAAGTCCTCGGCGAGTGGGCCGGGAGGAGCGCCCAGGGCCTTGGCGCTCGGGAGCATGAGCAGGTCGGGCTTGATGAGGTCCATCAGTAGGCCGCCCGGATGGAACTGGTTGAAGACCAGGACTTCCCGTCGGCGCTCGAACTTCGGAAAGCCCGACTGGCGCTTGACCATGTAGCCGACCAGATGCTCGTTCGCGAGGGCGGCGGTCGGATCCTCGCCGTTCTTGTTCGCCGGGCTGCACAGGCGTGAGAATTTCTTCACGCGACCCACCCAGTTGCCGTACTTGACGTCGGTCATCATGACGTTCTCGATCTGGTCTGTCGGGAAGCGCCGGCCCTGGTGACAGATGAAGTGGCGGAGCGGCGACCGGGTCGGTACCGGCGTCGGCGTCGCCGTGAGCGTCGGCGTCGCGGTGACCGTCGGCGTGGGCGTGGCAGTCACCGTCGGGGTGGCTGTTGGCGTTGGCGTGGCCGTCGGCGTCGCCGTTGGTGTCGGGGTGGCTGTCGGAGTCGGGGTGGCTGTCGGAGTCGGGGTTGCGGTCGGCGTTGGGGTGGCCGTCGGTGTCGGGGTGACGGTCGGCGTCGGGGTGACCGTTGGCGTCGGGGTGACGGTGGGCGTCGGCGTCACGGTCGGGGTGACGGTGGGTGTCGGCGTCACGGTCGGGGTGACGGTGGGCGTCGGCGTCACGGTCGGGGTGACGGTAGGCGTCGGCGTCACGGTCGGGGTGACGGTAGGCGTCGGCGTCACGGTCGGGGTGACGGTAGGCGTCGGCGTCACGGTCGGGGTGGGTGTTGGTACTGGAGCGGTCGAGGTCGGAGTCGGAATTGGTGTTGAGTCAAAGACGGGATCGCCACCCGATTTGAACGGCGAGTTGTGGATCGAGTTGGCCCCGACCAAGATTGTATTCGCCCCGCAGGCGCTCACGTCGAAGCTCATCTCGTAGACCATCGTCCATGCCCAGTCGAACGTTGCGTCGTAGAATGGGTAGTTCAGGTCGTGGGGTGTGTCGTTCGGGTCAACGAAGGGCGACTTCCACTCGGACGCGAATGTGACCGGGTTCTGATCGAGCTCGAATGTCGTGTTGTTGAAGTTCCAGGCGAGCGACGTTGCCGCCGTGTAGCTGGGTGGGGCTGTGCCGTCGTCGTTCTGGCAGTCCCCGTGCACATATGTTCCGTTGAAGGTCGCCGTCGAGGCAAGCGCGTCAGAGGGCTGGAACTCGACGGTGTCCTGCAACTCGCCTACGCCAAGAAGCGGTCCTTCGAACTCCTGCCCATTGGACGGCGTATAGCCCGCGTAGCCAGGTATCGTCTTCAGTGCATTCGGGATGCACATGTAGGACTGTCCCCACGTGTACGAGATGGCCCCGCAGGAAACAGTGACGTCGATCAGCTTCTCGCTGTTGTAGAGGACTCTAGCATTGCGGTCCTGCGTCCAACCGACGCTCGTCATGTAGCTTGAGAGGAGGCCGTCGTCGAAGACGTTGTCGTTCACCAACGGATTGGCGAGAAACGCTAGATGCAGTGTCGTCCCGTCGAGGGAAGAGTACAGCGAGCCACGGTCAGGAACCGACGCGACCAGCGCATAGTTCGCATCGTCACCGTCGCCGTAGAAAAGACCGTTCACGGTGACTGCCGCTGCGTGTGTTGGTACCAGCGCAATCAGAGCGGCTGCGGCGATGATGGCACGGATACTGCGAGTGCGGTAACGGGCGGCAGTCTGGTGCAGGGTCACAGGGAGTCCCTTCTGCGATGCGTTGGAGCTGAAGTTTCGATCGGCTATTCAAGGCGCTTCGTAATAGTACGCCCGCCCTAATTAGCAGCGAATCCTGGCTTTGATCAAGTTTTTAGTTGCGTAGGCGGGCGCATTTCCCGACCTGCGGTGCGCCAGGTCGGCGCACCGCAGGTCGGGAGGATTCCTCCAGTGCGGCCGTGAGTCGAAATCCTCAACGAAAGGCGGGATTTGCCCGTGAAGGCAGATCCCGCCTTTCGTTGAATTGCAGCTTCGAGACTCGGCTAGTTACAGGTGCACGCGTTCGGGAGCCCTGGCGGGACGCAGTTCCCCGGACACCCTGGGGCGTCGAGCCCGTCGCATTCCTCGATCGGCGAGTCGGCCATGTCGTCGCCGCAGAAGGCGTCGATCGCGGAGGGTACGCATAGCTCCTTCGGATGTGTGATCTCGACCTCGCGGGCATCGAACTGGTTGTCGATGAAGATACCGGCGATGTTCAGCCGCTTCGGTATGGTCTTGATCTGGTAGCACATCAGCGAGGTGAGCGGTCCGAACAGCGGGGTCGGTGGCTCAGGTGCGATCTCCTTCGTCGCCGGGATGCACAAGCGCTTCGGCTTTTTGATCTTTGCGACCAGCGTGTTCGGGTCGACGCCGAACGGGCCGAAGAACTGATCCTCGATGGTCGTGCCCTCCGACCGGAATCGGGTCTTGGCGACCTTGTAACACTTGAAGTGGTTGAAGTCCTCGGCGAGCGGGCCGGGAGGTGCGCCCAGGGCCTTGGCGCTCGGGAGCATCAGCAGGTCTGGCTTGATGATGTCCATCAGCAGGCCACCTGGATGGAACTGGTTGAAGACCAGGACCTCGCGCCGCCGCTCGAACTTGGGGAAGCCCGACTGGCGCTTCACCATGTAGCCGACCAGATGTTCGTTCGCGAGGGCGGCGGTCGGATCCTCGCCGTTCTTGTTCGCCGGGCTGCACAGGCGTGAGAATTTCTTCACGCGCCCCACCCAGTTCCCGTACTCGATGTCGTTGATCATGACGTTTTCGATCTCGACGGTCGGGAAGCGTCGGCCCTGATGGCAGATGAAGTGGCGAAGCGGCGACCGTGTTGGCACCGGCGTTGGTGTCGCTGTGAGCGTGGGTGTGGGCGTGACCGTCGGCGTAGCCGTGGCGGTTACCGTCGGCGTTGGGGTGGCCGTCGGCGTTGGGGTGGCCGTCGGCGTTGGGGTGGCCGTTGGTGTTGGCGTGACCGTCGGTGTTGGCGTGACCGTCGGTGTGGCGGTGACGGTCGGCGTTGGGGTGACCGTTGGTGTGGCGGTGACGGTCGGCGTCGGGGTGACCGTCGGTGTGACCGTGACGGTCGGCGTCGGGGTGACCGTCGGCGTGACCGTCGGGGTCGGCGTGACCGTGGGTGTGACGGTTGGCGTTGGCGTGACCGTGGGTGTGACCGTCGGGGTCGGCGTGACCGTGGGTGTGACGGTTGGCGTCGGCGTGACCGTAGGTGTGACCGTCGCAGTCGGGGTCACGGTCGGTGTGACCGTCGGGGTTGGTGTGACCGTGGGTGTGACCGTCGCAGTCGGGGTCACGGTCGGTGTGACCGTCGGGGTTGGCGTGACCGTGGGTGTGACGGTCGCGGTCGGGGTCACGGTCGGGGTGACCGTCGGGGTAACGGTGGGCGTGACGGTCGCGGTAGCCACCAGGACTACGAAGCCGAAATCGAACGTATGGTCGTTCTGTCCGAGATCACCCGTCATCGCGCTGATTTCTGGGAAGCCCATTACCGTGGTTGCGTCGCTGTCGTGGATGTCCGAGCCCTGGTCCGCGATCGTCAAGATGAGATCCTCGAGCGGTCCGGCGACGCCGTAGTCGGCTGGATTGTCGAGTCGGATCTCGTAGGTCGTGTTCGTCATCAGGCCGCCGGTGACATTGCTGTCGTTGAAGTAGTACTCGCCATTGGCGTCGGTGACTGTGGTGCCGACGAGGACGCCGCCGTCATAGAGATTGACGGTGACGCCGACGAGCGGAGTCTCTCCGGCATCCTGGATGCCGTCGTTGTTCGTGTCGAGCCACACACGGTTGCCGATCTCGAGGGGAGCCACTTCGCAGAGCGCCTCGAGGTCGCCGAGGCCGTTGGCCTTCCCGAAGGTATCTCCCAGCCCACCGCCGTTCGTGCTGAATACGGAGTAGGAGTTCGAGTTGGTGCCATCGTCGTTGACGAACCAGAAGATACCGCCGTCGAATGCCTCACCCGAGTCGAAGATGGGGTCGAACCCGGTCGAGACGACGTCGATGTTGCCGGGGACCTGGACGAGGCCACCGAGCGAGATCTCGTCGTGGACGGGGTGATTATCCTGGAAGTAGTACTCGCCGCCGCTCGGGCCTTCGGCGTTGTTGTCGCCTGTCGTGGTAATGCTGCCGCAGGTGCCGTTGCTCTCGAGAGTCCAGCCGCTCGATGGGTTTCCACAGGCGCGCAGCGTATCGCCCGCCACATCTCCGCGGTACAACGTGGCGTTGGTGATGTCGGTGTCGCCCTTTTCGAAGCCTGTCTGATCGCCGAAGCGGTCGCGGATACCCAGGATCATGTCGCCGCGATCGAAGACGATGTCGGTCAACCATGGCTGCGGATACGTGATCTCGTTGCCATTGAAGATCGGCGCGCCGTTGAAGGTGAAAGTGGTCGACCACGGGTTCCATTCGGCGGCTCGTGTCGCGGTGCCGCCGAACGGCGCGTTTGTTACCGCGTCGCCCCGGCCGTAGTCGAGGGGGAAGTTCAGCTCGAGGGTAAACGTGCCCGGCGCGGCGGGGTCCATCGAGTAGACCAGGGCCCGAAGATCGTTCGTGTCCTGCGTAGTTTCGGCCGTGCAGACCATTCCGACGTAGACGAGGCCGTCGTAGAAGGCGGTTGCGAAGGGGCGAACGTTGTCATTCGTACTGCCGCCATTGCCGTCGTTGACGCAGACACCACCCGCGGTCGGCTCTGGGAGCTTGATGACCGTGACATCCCCGATCGTGATCGGCCCGGCTGTGACCGGGAAGCTGTAGAGTTCTTTGGTGAGGAGGTTCACCGTGTAGAGGGTCGACAGATCATCCGAGATGTCCATGTCGCCGAAGGCGATCTTGCCCACGGGATCCCACGAGTCCGGATCGTGAAACCAGCAATCGTCGCCAGCCACGAGGGGCGGCTCACAGCTCGTGGGCGACGACGGATGGGGGTCGGCGCCGGCGAGGCCGCTGAAATCGGCGTACTCGGTGACAGTTGGCGCGGTGCTCGCACTGGTGACCCGGTAGAGAACTCCAGTGTCGCCAAAAGTGCGAAAGCCCGAGTGGCGCTTCATGAAGGCGCCCGCGAAAAGGCTGTCGGAGATCGGCTCGTAGGCGAGGCCCCACGTCGTGCCCATTTCGTCGGCCCCGGCGAGATGGGCAGGCGTTGGCGCGGTGTAGCTGCCTGAGTCGCAGCTGCCGTTCCGGTTCAAGTCGGGGCAGCCCGCGGTGAACGGGAAACTGATGAGGACGTCGCTCATCGACAGCGATTGCTCTTCTTCGACGTAGCAACTGGTCGCGAGTGTCGGCTCGAGCTCGCAGTGCTGCCCGGGATTCGCGAGTCCGAGGTCGATGTCAGCCGCAGGGCTGATGACGAATGTGACTGTCGTCCCTGAGTCGGCGCCCTCGGGCCCTGGTTCCAGGTGACTCGGAATGCCGCTGAACTCGACGCGGTAGTCCGCACCGTTCAGGAGTCCGGCGATCGTATAGCTGCCGTCGCTCGCCGTCGTCGTCGAGCCCGCAACTGCGCCCGCGGAATCGTACGCGGTGATGGTGATGCTCTCGACACCCGGTTCCGTGTTACCGACGCTGTTGGCGCCGTCGGCGTTGTAGTCACGAAAGACCGTGCCGCTGACCGTTTGCGCTGCGGCAGGTGCGGCGAGAGCCAGGGTGATGATCAGAGCGACGGCGAACCTTCTCATGCTGGAAACTCCTCGTGCGAACGCCATCGTACCGATCGCATGGCGTGGCGGGGTGCGCCCGGGGCGAATGGTGTCTCGCAACGGCGGCGTTGGGGGGAAACGTCGGGCAATGCATCTCCTTCAGGTTCGGGCAGTGCTGCTACTTCAAGAAACGGCACAGTTGTTCTGTCGGCATGGAGATTCCGTCGGAAGTAGCATGGCAATCCCTATAACTCCAGCAAAATCGTAAGGTCGCACGGTGACACACCGCGCCAGACTAGTGCACCCTACGGGTGGACGCGCAGGCGCGATCCCGCCGACGCTCAGCGCTTTCTTGTTCCCGTGCTCTCACAACTAGGCCACATGGCGAACGCTATGCGCTTCAGGTCTGCATCGGGGCTTCTTCGGACCGTGCGAACCTGAAGATTGCCCCATTCGAAGGGCGCGTGGTACAGCCGTACTACTTCCAGTTGCCACGAACTCAACGTTCTCGAGGAGGATCGTCCAATGTACTTCCTGCGCCTTCGTTTGCCCCTAGTCGCCCTGGTGATGGTCGTAGCCTTCGCTGCCACCGCCGACGCCGGGGTCTACCCCGGCAACAAGTGTGTCAGCAGTAAAATGAAGGAGGCAGGAAAGCTCTGTAAGGGGGCGCTCAAGGCTTGGTCTGGCTGGGACAAGTCGCAGGATGCCACTAAGCGCGATGAGAAACTCCTGAAGATCTCGACCAAGTTCGCCGAGAAATGGAACAAGGCCGACACGAAGGCGTCTTCCAAGGGCGTCAACTGCGCCGATACCACCATTGATGTAGCCGGGGCCCAGCTCCTGATCGACGCCGCTGTCGCCAGCGTCGTGGCCGACATCAATGCTGCGCTCACACTCACGAACCCGGACGAGGGAGCGTGCGGCAGTAAGCTCCTGGGCGAGGCCGCGAAGCGCTGCGCTGCGTACTTGAAGGCCGAGAGCAAGTTCATCAAGAAGCTCGACAAGGATCCTCAGGCGGTGAAACGCGATGAGGCGCAAGCGAAGGCCGGGGGCAAGTTCGCCGAGAAGTTCGACAAGATCCTCCTCGATGGCTGCCCGACGACCGCCTCAGCGGGAAGTGTCGGTGCGTTGCTCGACCAGGCGAACGCGGACGTCGTGCGCGACACGACAATTTCACCGAACGTACCGGACGATTCGTTCGTCGAGATTCTCCACCCGGAGGTTGGCCAGCCCGGTCACGTCGTCGAATACGAGGGTGATGACATCGGTCCGCGTTGCCAGGACTTCTCGCAGTATCGTTTCTGGGCGCGTCGTGGGACGGTGAACAAGCTCGTGATGTACTACCAGGGCGGCGGCGCCTGCTGGAACAATTTCAGCTGCCTGCTGAATCAGTGCGATCAGGACATCGATCCCAACGGGATTGACAATCCCAACAACATTTTCATGTCTGGACTCGCGGATCTCGATGACCCGAACAATCCGCTGAAGGATTGGCACGTCGTGTTCGTGCCGTACTGTACCTGCGACCTGCATTGGGGCGACGCCTCGCAGCAGTACATCGCGCCGGTGCTCGGGACCAAGGTGGTCGAGCATCGCGGGTACGACAATGCGAAGCTGGCTGAAAAGTATGCGCGGGAGCACTTTGTGAATCCCGATGAGGTGCTGGTGGCGGGGTCGAGCGCCGGCGGATTCGGGGCGTTGTTCCACGCCATTCCGGTGGCGCGCGTCTATGCCGCGTCGCATGTGAGTATGCTCGCCGACGCTGCGAGCGGCGTGGCGAGCGCCAGCTTCCTCGCCAACGACCTGCCGCTGTGGGGGATCGAGGAGCATCTCGACGATCTCGATGTGCCCGGGATCAGCGATCAGACGCCTGCCGATCTGAACATCGTGCAGTTCATGACGTCGGCCGCGCGTGCGTTTCCGGACGTCGATTGGGCGCAATACTCGACCGGCTTCGATATGGTGCAATCGCTCTTCTACAACGCCCAGGTCAACGATACGGATACGGACTTCGGTCTGGTGGCGAGCGTGTGGCCCGAGTGGTGGCGCGAGAGCTGTAACTTCAACGCCATACAGGCGCAGCAGTTTGCCGACATCGAGGCGATCACCTCCAGCGAGAACGACAACTATCGTTCCTACGTGGGCACCGGTACGCGCCACATCATCTACTTCTTCGACAAAGTGTACACCGATACGACGGGTGGGGTGCCGACCGTCGCCGATTGGGTGGACGATCTTCTCACCGACGATCCCGCGTGGGTGAGCGAGGCGGCGACGCCCGACACGTTGGTGCTGCTACCGGATGACGCGGTGCCTGCGCCGCTCGTGTGTCCGTTCGAGGTGAGTGGTCCCGACACGGTGATCAACTGCGCGAGCTGCGTGCCGTAGCCCCGCGCGCGTCTGCCGCGGCGAAGGGGTGCGCGTGGGTTGCCAGCGCACCCCATCTGGGTTGTGGCATCCGGATCGGGGCGCGACTAAGGGGCAACGGGATCGGGCGGGCGCTCGACCGCGTCGCATACTGCCCAAACA
>JAJCZP010000181.1 GCA_029262315.1 Deltaproteobacteria bacterium
TGGTATTCCGCTGATGTTGACCATAAACTTAAACCGCAAAAGATGCATGACATCATCAATCTATCGTAAGAGAAATTGGGTATCGAAGATTTTGAAATTGAAGTCGAATATCGATCTGATACAATCGCCAAATACGGATTGCAATTTAACGGAAAGGCTTTTGTTCTGATGTCCAAAATGACTGATTGTTTAGCTCCTGAAAAATGCGGTATTTAACAGGATAAAACAATTAAACCTCTCGAATTTAGTAGTAAAATCTAGTTGTCGTCCTCCAAAAAGCGGTTGTTGTTAAACGAAAATAATATGAACCCAAAAAAGCAAATTTTACTAGTAGAAACAGACAAATATTGTCAAGAACTTGAAAAAGAATTTTATCTGATTTCGGATGAAAGGAAAGCAAAACTGAATTCATTAAGCAATTATATTTCTCGAAAAAGCAAAGAAAATCAACTTCCAAAATTGGTGGTAATATGTACCCATAATTCCAGAAGAAGCCATATCGGGCAGATTTGGTTGGCAGTAGCCGCGGATTATTTTCAACTACCAGAAATTCAAACGTTTTCAGGAGGAACAGAAGCGACCGCCTTTAACATTCGAGCAGTAAAGGCTTTTCAAAAAATTGGATTTGAAATATCAACAAAAAATGAGCATGCAGATAATCCAATTTATGGAATTAGATGGCGTGAAGGAATGAAACCATATAAGGCCTTTTCTAAGAAATATGAAGACGATCCGAACCCAAAGGAAGACTTCGGAGCAATAATGGTTTGTTCAAGTGCTGATGAAGGATGTCCAATTGTCTTTGGCTGTGATTTTCGATTATCATTACCCTTCGACGATCCTAAAGAGTATGACAATACCCAGTTGGAGGAATCGAAATACGATGAAAGAGTAAGGCAAATCGGGAGGGAGATGCTATATGTTTGTTCTAATTTTAATATCTGAAAAAATGACTAAAAAACTAAACTTTCTTGATAGCTACCTTACTCTTTGGATATTTATAGCTATGGCAATAGGCGTAGGAATCGGTTATTTTTTTCCAAGGTTTCCTGATTTTGTAAATGGGTTGAGCAGCGGAACAACTAACGTTCCAATTGCCATTGGTCTGATCTTAATGATGTACCCACCCTTGGCGAAAGTAAATTATGCGCTTTTGCCAAAAGTCTTCAAAGACGGCAAAATCCTTTCTATTTCTCTTTTGCTAAACTGGGTAATAGGCCCAGTTCTCATGTTTGGATTGGCAATTACCTTTTTAAGGGAGTATCCGGAATATATGGTTGGTTTAATATTAATTGGTCTTGCAAGATGCATTGCCATGGTACTGGTATGGAATGATCTTGCCGAAGGCAGCAGCGAATACGGGGCAGGCTTGGTGGCGTTGAACAGTATTTTTCAGGTATTTGCATATAGTTTTTACGCGTGGATATTTATTACTATACTACCTCCATATTTTGGTTTTGAAGGAGCAATTGTTGATATTTCGATTGCAACTATTGCCGAAAGCGTTGCCATATATCTTGGCATTCCATTTTTTCTTGGACTATTGAGCCGGATCATTTTGGTAAGGTCAAAAGGTGAGGAATGGTACACCAAAAAATTTATCCCTACTATATCACCGATTACTTTGATTGCCTTGTTATTTACAATTCTTATGATGTTTTCATTGAAGGGAGAATTGATTGTAACCATCCCTATGGATGTTGTGGTTATAGCCATACCTCTACTCATCTATTTTACGCTAATGTTCTTTATTGGCTTCTTCATAAGCAAAGCCATGGGGGCATCATATGATAAAAATGCAGCAATTGCTTTTACTGCCGCAGGCAACAATTTCGAATTGGCAATTGCGGTAGCCATAGCTGTATTTGGATTAAATTCTGGACAGGCTTTTGCTGGAGTTGTCGGCCCATTGGTTGAAGTTCCTGCCCTTATATTACTGGTAAGGGTAGCATTTTGGCTTAGAAAGAAATATTACTCCATTTCAACGCAATAGTTGAATTTCAATGACCTGCTCAACTGTTGGGTGCATTTTTAGCATCAGGAATTTTGAGGATGTTATTTAAAGATTGTGAAAATTTAGGGGCAACAATTCCTTTTGGAGCTTGGCAGCAAACTTTTGTGTTAGAATTATCCTGACCTATTTCTTGATGATTGTAATATTATTTGTCATCCAAAATAAAGCAGTCAAGCAATTTACGGGAATTGCAGTTGGTGTATATTCCGCTTCAAACTATGCCAGCCATTCCGGCAGTTCTATGCCACTGAAATCGGTTCAAACTAGGCCAAAAAACGGTTGAAACTAGGCCAGGGATAATAATTGAGAATCCCGTGTTCGGTTGAAAATAGGCCACTGTCCGGTTCAAACTATGCCATTTTCAAGGAGTAATTTGCAATTCACCAACTCTTGAATTGCGATGGCTCATAAAAGAATATCGTGCATGGAAATACGTCAATTACTTCAACTAAAAATGAATGGTGAATCGAACCGGTCTTGTGCCCAGTTGCTCCAGATCAATCGAAACACAGTCAATGCTTACGTGCAGGTTTTTAACGAAACAGGCTTGGCTTACGCTCAGTTATTTTCAAAAACGGATCTGGAACTTCGTGAGTTATTCCCTCAGGCGGATACTAAGGATGCAGCGCGTTACAAAATACTCATGGAGTATTTGCCCAAGGTGTATGCTGATCGTTCACTGCCGGGCTTTACGTTGCGGAATTGCTGGTCGGAGTATAAGGAAAATCATCCGGAAGGATACGGTTTTACTCAATTTGCAGACCATTACAAAAGGCTTTATAAAAAGAAAAAAGCCAGTATGCCTCAAGTGCATATTGCAGGAGAAACGATCTTTGTGGATTACGCCGGGAAGAAGGCGAAAATAGTAAATAAACAGACCGGAGAAATCATTGAAGTCGAATTGTTTGTAGCGATTCTGCCATGGAGTAATTTCACTTTTGTAGAGGCAAGTTATTCGCAGAAAAAAGAAGATTTTATAGGGAGTATGAATCGGTGTTTATCTTTCTTTGGAGGTAGTCCGGTAGCTGTTGTTTCTGATAATTTGAAAAGTGCTGTTACAAAAGCCAGTAAGTACGAACCATATATTAATAAAACGTTTAAAAGTTTTGGGCTTCACTATAACACGGTTATCCATCCGGCTCGGCCCTATAAAGCCAGGGACAAAGCCTTGGTAGAAGGAGCTGTAAACTTAGCTTATCAGCGCATTCTTTTTCCAATTCGGAATATGACCTTTTTTTCTATCGAAGAACTGAATATTGAAATCAGGAAAAGGCTGGATATTCATAATCGGACTAATTTTCAAGACAGGGATTGTTCTCGTTTGGATTTATTTATGAAAACGGAAAAACAATTACTGCGCCCCTTGCCTTCGCAGAAATTTATGATGCGAAACTACAAATGGTTGCAGGTCAATTTATCCGGTCATGTCAAATTATCAGAAGACAAACATTACTACAGCGTACCTGCCGAATTGGTTGGAAAGAAGGTAGAAATGCAGTATTCACAGGAGACGGTAGAGGTTTATCGGGACTCCAAACGGATTGCGATTCATAAACGAAAACCTTTTGCAGGTTACTCTACCCGGCCCGAGCATTTGGCGAAAGATCACCAACAATACAGTAAATGGAATGAAAATCATTTTATTGAAAAGGCCCGATCTGTTGGCCCCGTTTGTGAACAATTTATTAGAAGACTAATCCATTCCAAACAATACCCTCCACAGGCTTTTAGGCAAGCCCATGGAATTATTATGCTTCAAAGATTATATAGCAACAATAGAATTGAAAATGCCTGTCGTATCAGTTTAGTGACGGAAATATATTCCTACAAAAGGATCGAAGAGATATTACAAAGGGGCTTAGATTTTAATTACCAAGAATTATTTGAGGAAGCTCAAGCTGATGCTTCTTCTCACATTCCACAACACGACAACATCAGAGGAAATCAATATTTATAAATAAAACACAATTAAAAATGAACAATTACCAGACGATTGAAAAATTAAAAATACTCTATTTACATGGAATGGTTAATACACATCAACAACACGTACAGGACAACCTTTACAGCGACTATACCTTAGATCAGTATCTGGGTTTGTTAGCAGATGAAGAAACAGATTTACGTCAGGATCGAAAAGTAAAACGATTGTTAAAACAAGCCAATTTTGCGATACTGGCGGCAGTGGAAGACATCGATTTTCATACACAAAGACAACTGGATAAAAATCAATTTTCGAATTTGCTGAACCTAAAATTTATACGTTCCAATCAGAACATCATACTAACTGGTCCGACGGGGATGGGGAAATCATATTTGGCACAGGTAATAGGTGTTCAAGCCTGTAAAAATAATTGTAAAGTACGATACGCACAGACTTCAAAATTGCTTAATCAACTCAAATTATCTAAACTGGATGGCAGCTACCTTAAAGAATTAAAAAGATTAGAATCGCTGGACTTGTTGATTTTAGATGACTTTGGATTGCAATCACTAGACACTGTTATGCGGGAGGCATTGCTCAACATTGTTCAGGATAGACATGATAAAAAAAGCACCATTATTGTATCTCAAATACCTGTAAAAAAATGGTATGAACTAATTGGTGATGCCACCATCGCTGACGCTATTTTAGACAGGTTAATACATTCTTCTCATCGTATAGATCTCAAAGGAGAATCGTACAGAAAAAAAATGTCAACTATCAATAAATAATAATTATGTAATTTTGTCAGGCTCCTTCGAAAATGGCATAGCTTGGCCGAACAGCGTGGCATAGCTTGGGTGAAATATACAAGATGCAAGCATAACAAAGAAAATGAAAATTTATATTAGACGATTGGTTTTATTATTTGGAGTAATGGCAATATTACTTACAAATATCTTTTGTTCAAATCGAAACAAGTCAAAACAAGAAATTTATAATCAAAAAGATATAGCCGTATTGTTAGATTCTTTAAATGACGAATTTCAGAAAATTTATAATACTGGACATTTGCCAGGTTTTGCATTATCAATCTTTACTAAAGACAGCATTTTCTACAAAAAGGGATTTGGATACGCGGATAAAGAGAGAAATCAAAAATATAAATGCAATACAGTCCAGGGAATTGCATCTATTAGTAAAACTTTGATTGCAGTATGTTTAATGAAAGCCGTTGAGCAAGATTTTATTAGCCTTGATCAAGATATTAATGACATACTAC
>JAJCZP010000182.1 GCA_029262315.1 Deltaproteobacteria bacterium
GTGAGCATGAACAGGTTCGAGATAGTGAGAAGCGCGATCGTGCGTGCGAGGACGGACATAGTCGCGGGAGCTTAGCGAACCTGCGGGCATATTCTAGCCCGCGCGGCACCGGCCGCCACATCGACCATGTACCTGCGCCGGGCAATCTCAGGCGCTTAGGCGCCGGATGACCACTCGGAAGCAGTGCCGATGGCCCAGCGGTAGCTGATCACCGCACGCAAATACTCCGCCTTGGCATTCACCAAGCGATTGGCCGCCTCTGCGGCCGCGCGCTCGCGGAGGTTGACGACGAGAAGCGAGCTCTCCCCAGCATCGAAGCGTTCGCGCTCGGCGGCCGCCAGGCGATCTGCGAGTTGGGCGTCACGCTCGACGGTACCGTAGCGCTCGAGCGTCCGTTCGAGGCCGACAAGGGCGCGATCGACATCGGCGTCGACCGCACGTTGTGCGGTCAGCTGCTTGAGCCAGGCGCGGTTTGCGGCAATCCTCGCCAAGGTACGCTGCGCGTTCGGTTGGCGGAACCACAAGGGGTGACTGATACTGAAGCCGACCTTGAACTGATCACCGTCCGGCGAACCAAGATCGCTCTGAATCGACTCGGCGAAGGCCTCAACCTTCGGCCACCAAAGCTCGTTGGCAAGCGCCACGTCAATTTCGGCGCGCGCCAGGGCTAGCCTGGCGCGCGCGATCTCTGGCCGCAGCCGCGCCGCTTCCAGGCGCTCTTCGGCGATCCGAGCCGCTTCGAGCTGGGCTGGCGCCGGGACCGGTTCGGGCACGCCGACGAGGCTGCGCGGGCTCCCGTCTCCGTTCCACAGATAGACGGCAACGTCGATCGCCGACTGCTCTAGCTTGCTGCGTGCCTTCAGCACGTCGCCCTCGCGCTGTGCCAACTGCTGAGCCGCCTCGACAGAGGCGATCGGCGCCGCCTCCCCCTCTGCCACGCGGCGCTCGACGAACTCGGCCCGCTTCTTCGCAAGCGACAGCAGATCCTGCTGAATCGCAACGACCTCGGTCGCTTCAGCCCATTCGCTGTACTTGATGGCGGCCGCTCGCACGAGGCTGTTGCGTTCGAATCGGCGCACAGCCTCGGCGAGATCCGGACGTAACTCCGCCTTCGACAGCGCAGCCCGCCGAGAGTCGGTACGGACTCCCTGCAACAGGGACAGCGCAACGCCGACCTTCGACTCGCCACTATCGGTCGTCACGTCCTCGGCGTTGATGTTGGTACCAACGTTCCGCCGATAGCCGGCATAGACCCGCGGTCCGAACCGCCACGGCAACGGCATTTCGATCACTGTGTTGCTACGGTCCGTCTTGCTGCGACCGTCTTTCTGCTTAAAGTCGGTCTTGCTGCGAAGCATGGGGCCGAACGCCCCCTCCGCCGCACGCAACTCCGCTCCGGCGACGTCGCGCTCGAGGTCGGCCGCGCGCGCCTTGGGGTTCGCCTCCAAAACCTGTGCGACGAACTCCGCGAGAGGAACCACCGCGAGCGACTCGGCCGCCGCAAACACGGGCCACAGCGCAAGCACCAGAAACGCGCCCACCTGCCCTCCCGACCGCATCACTTCCCGTGGCCTTTCCCCGCGTTGACACGCACCGGGATGGTCGGCGGCAGTCCATTCAGCTGTCGCCAGATCTCCCACCCAACACGCACCTCCTGCATCAGCACCCACGCCGATGCGGCCGTGCCCTGGCGCAAGAACCTGCGAGAAGGCCACGGAGCTTCCTCCGGATCGGGGACTACGAGCACCCGGTAACTGCCCTTGCCGTCATCGACGGCATCGACCACTGCGACCTTGCCGCCGTACGTACCGATCGCGACCGAAGACCAGCCGGAGACCTGCAGAGCCGGGAACCCAGCGAACTGGAGCCGCACCCGCGCGCCGGGCTGAATGAGCGCGGCGTGGAGGGCGCTGACGGCGATCTGGACGGCGACATCGTCGGTCGCCGGGACCACGAGGGCAAGCTCGGTGCCTTGCGACACGGTATCGCCGGGACCAGCACTCGCCACGCGGACCACGGTGCCGTCAATCGGTGCGCGTACCAGACGCGCCTCCGCGCGCGCACGCGCATTCGCAACATGGAGCTCCGCCTCGGCAACCACCACATCGCCTACGGACGAGGCACGCTCCTCATCCTTGCGATACACCTCGAGGTCCTGCGCAGCCGCGGCCCGCGTCGTCGTGGCGCGAACCAGATCAGCCTCGCTCTGACGTAGCGCCAAAACCGCGGTTTCCAGCTCACGCGTCGAGACGAGGCCGCGGCTGGCCAGTCGCTTTGCCCGACGCTCCCGTACTCGGGCCGTATCGCGCGCGATCACGGCGTTCTGCTCGACGGCCTCCGCACCAGCGAGGCGCTCGACCGCCTGCCGAGTACGCTCGCGCGCCACCTCGACCGAAAGACGCTGCGCATCGACCTTCGCTGCCTGCACCAACCCGATCTTGTCCGCAAACCCTGCATCCATGTAGCTCGGGCTGAGGTCGTGAAGTTCGGCAATCAAGTCTCCGGCCTTGACGTCCTGTCCCTCGACGATCTGCCAGACGCCAATGCGGCCACTAATCTGGGCCTCGATCCTTTGCGGACGCACGCCCGGAGTGAACGCGGTCACGCTCCCGGAGCCCGCGGCCGTCTGCTGCCACGGAGCCAGCAGGAACGCGCAGAAGAGCACCAACAAAGCGATCAGCAACACCGCCAGCGTACGTGCGCGCCGGGGCGAACGAACGAGACGCAGCGAGGCTGCCCCAGCGTGCCCGGCTCGGGATTCCGTGCCGAGAATCTCTCTTTCGAGTTCCGCCGGTGTCAGCGAGACACTGCGATCAAGCATAAGTCCCCTCCGGCTCGACGACACGTCCATCGACCAGCGCCAGCGTACGCCCGCACCGAATCCCCAGGCGAGGATCCTGCGAAAGATCGATCAACGTCCAGCAGGGCTCCCGCCACAACGCGGCGAGGAGCCCCTCATGCATATCCGGCGGCATGCCTGTCAGCGCATCGTCGACAAGCAGGAGCCGTGGACGGCCAACGATGGCGCGGGCGCAGAGCATCCGCGTGCATACGGACTCGCTCAGTGTTCCGCCGGTGGCGGGCAGTCTGGTCTGCAGCCCCGCTGGAAGCAGCCCGATCTCGTCGGCCAGTTGAGCTGTCGCGATCGCCCATCGCACATCGGCATGCGAGAGGTCACGGCCCATCGTAATGTTCTCCTCGACCGTCCCCTCGAAAATTTGATCCCGGCGGCCCTCGACAATCCCGACCTGCACTCTGAGCACCTCAGGGTCGATGGTGCGAATGTCGATGCCGTCGATCTCGATCAATCCGCTCGCAGGGTCGAGAAGGCGCGTCACCAGCGCAACGAGCGAGGACTTTCCTCGCCCCACCAGACTGACGCGCTCGCCCGGTTCGATTGTCGCGCTCGCGCCATCGAGAAGCGGACGCCGCCCCGCGTACGAGAACACGACCTCCTGCAATCGCAGGCCGGCCGGGCCGGACGGAAGCGGCGGCGCCTCGCGGGTGGCCTCCCCCTCCAGCGGCATGTCCGTAATGATGCCGAGTTTGTGAAGTGAGGTGAGCAGATCGTAGACTTGCTCGATCTGGGCCACCAACTTCTGGAGCGCGCTCCCCACGTAGAGCACGACGACCTCGGCAGCGACGAATTGACCGAGCGAGAGCTGCTGCTCGATGACCAAACTTCCACCGATCCCGAGCGCGCCGACAACCAGGAACGCGCGGAAAATCTCCGAGCCGACGAGCTGCCGGGCGAGAACACGGAAGTGAGCGTGCCGTGCTTTGACGTACCACGAGGCGAGCGTATCGACGCGCTCGAAGACGGCCTCCGGGTTTCCGGCCAACTTCATCGGCACGCGACAGCGCGCGATCTCCTCGAGCCAGTTCGCCACTTCATATTTGTTCGTCGACTCGTCCAAACTCGTCGCCAACCCACCACGACCGAGCACGAACAGGGCGAACGGCAGGAACATCAACACGATCAAATCGAAGACGAGGAAGATCGGATGGTAGGCGGCGAGAAGAATCATGCCGAACAGAACTGTCAGGGCTGCTGAAGAGCCGTCCAATGTGACCTTGCCCAGCGTCTTCTGGAGGGTCAGCACGTCGAAGAAGCGGTTCACGAGCTCGGGCGCGTAGTGCTCTCCAAGAGCCGCTTCACGAATTCGCGGCAACCGGTAAGCAATGTCGAAGGTCGTGCGAACGAACAGCCGCCGCTGCAGCAGGTCGATCACGTAGCGTTCCATCACGAACAGGCCGCCCCCCGCGAGGAGTCCGACGAGAACGAGGAGGCAAAGCACCCAGAGGTTCGGCGTAAAGACACCAAACGCGACCGTGTTGACCACGGCCTGCGTGCCCAGCGGCAACACCAACGAAAGAAGACCCCCAAGGACAGCATAGACGAGGACCGTGGCGAGATCGCGACGCTCCTGCATGAGCAGCCGCCAGAGCTGCCCTAGCTCGCGTCCGGTTGGACCGTGGTGAGAATCGGGACTCGCTCGGATATCGAGACCTGCTATTGGATACCGGATTTGCATTTCCGGTATCTAATAGCCAGAAAAGCCTGTCTAGGCAAGCCTCTCTGGCCAGATCCATGGGACAGGGCCCTACACTGATCATCCCACCCCGGATACCTGCCGAATGGTCTGGCCCAGCTGGCGCGATCAGAATGTCGGCCAGGAATGCGCTGACCGTCGCGAAGAAGGCGAGCCGGCCAAAGGCGACGACATCGTGCAGGTAGCCGAGGGTGAGCACCGCCCATCCGGCGGTCAACACGAGCGACGCGAAGAGGAGGGCCGAACCCGTCGCGGTGTCAGCTCGCGGGCTTCGGGTCCTTGTCTACGGCGCCGAAAGCGTCGGCGTGCTCGATCAATGCCACCATGCGGCGCAGGGTCTCCTTCTGGCCGTCGACATCGTGCGGACGTCCGACGGTCGCACCGATGTTCAGGCGTCGGATCACCTGGCGCGGCGGACGCGCCGTGCTGCTAAGCGGCGGCATGACCGAGACCAGTGCCGTGGGCATCCCCGCGAACTCGAGCCCTCTTGCGATCAGACTCACGGTCTGATGGCAGACAGGTCACGAGGGGACGAGCAGCACGGCTTCGACCCCGTCATTCTGCAGCTTCTCGACGATGCGCGGGATCGTGTGCTCGACGAGCGGGACGACGTTCGGCGCCAGCCCCATCAGCACGAGCGAGTCGTGCGCGACCGAGGCCAGCTCGCCGTCGGCGGCCATCTCCTTCAGGCGGTCGAGCGGCAGGTTCGCATTGAAGTCCTCTTTGGCAAAGCGATGATCATAGCCGAAGTGATCGATCCGGAACCTCGACGAATCGGCATCCAGGCCGATCACGTGAAAGTCGGGAGGTGCGTCGCCGAATTCCGGGAGTCCGGTGAACGGCACATGCTCGCCCTCGATCGAGTAGCCGCCGGTCGTCACCAGACCGAACCGCGTCGCCGCCGCCGGCTTGGTCAGGCGCACGAACGGGTCGCCCGTCGTCTCGACCCACGGATAGGTGGCGAAAGCTTCCTTTGCCTTCCCCTGGGAGAACAGCGCGGTCGCCGCGTCCTTCCAAACCTCGAACTTCGGCATCCACGCCGCGAGAGCGGCTGCATCACTCATTGAGTGCCTCCGATGCGTGTCCGTGCCGCCCGGAACAGGCCGGACGATCTCGTCGGGTTCGTAACGGAGACGTCCCCCCAATTCAATCCGCATGGATCAACGGACTGCGCCCCGCGTCGGCTTCAGGGCGCCCACAGGGCGGGCTGGCGCCATGGCCGTGGGACGGCAAGCGTGCCGCGGCTTGGTGTCGCAGCGTTGCACAGGTCAAGCGACTGCCATGCTCCGCTCCACTGCGCCGGCAGGGGATACGGCGGCGCGACGCGTGTCTCAGACACGAAGCCCAAGCGGCCGTAGTAGGCGGGGTCGCCGAGCACGTAGACGTGGACCACGCCGACGGTTTCTAGCCGTTGCAAGCCGGCGCGGACAAGCGCGCGGCCGATGCCCTGCTTCTGCCGGGCGGGGGCGACGGCGAGCGGCCCCAGGAGGGCGACCTTGTTCCTACTCCCGCCAACACTGCATGTCGTGAAGATGACATGCCCCACCAACGACGAGCCGATGAACCCGGCGAGCGAGAGCACGACTGGCGCTTCCTGCAACAGCGCCCTCACCACCGGCAGCAGATCCTCGTCCGGAAACGCTTCCGGATAGAGCGCCTCGATCAAGGCCAACTCGCGAGGGTCACTCTTGCGGATTTCAATCTGTTCCGTTTGGAGGTCGGCCACTCGAAGCTACGCGGCCACGCGCGAGGTCATCGACACCAGGCGGGTTGCAATGACTTCGTTCAGGTTCGCGTAGATACGGGCGCCAATTCTCGGATAGCGACTGCACAACCGCTCCAGGTTCTCGTTCGTGAGACCCAAGAGACGAGTATCGGCGATCGCATGGACGTTTGCCGTCCTTCGTCCTTGAAAGTAGGGAGCGATCTCCCCCACGACATCCCCACGCTTCATCAAGAGCAACGGCACTTCGCGGGCCTCCCGACTCGATGTGGCGAGCAGCTCGCCGTCGAGCACCACGTACAGGCTGTCTCCGAGATCTCCCTCTTTGAAGAGTTGCTGACCCGCATCCACGCTTCGGATACTCGTCATCAGTGCCACGATCCGCGCCTGGTAGGGACGCAATCCCCGAAACAGTGGAATCGACAGATGCGGGGCATCCCCGAGGTCGAGCGTCAGGACGTCCCAAATCGTGACGACGCGCATCCGCGACGCCAGGGCCGGTGTGAACGTCAGGTCGACGACCCACGCTACCGCGAGCGTAAAGGCAGCCAGCATGCCGAACTCGATCTGCGACTTCATGCTGCTCAGCATCAGACAAGAGAACCCGAGACACAGCGCCACGGTAGTATAGGTCACGGGCCGCCCGACCACGCAGATCGCCTCGATGATGCCCCGCGTCTGATCAGCGTACTTCTTCGACGCCGCGTTGAAGTGCGCCATCAAGTGGATCGTATCGTCGACCGCGATTCCAAGGACCAAACACGCCACCAACCCCGTCGTCGTATTGAGCGTGATGCCCGACCAGCCAAGGACGCCGAAGTAAATCAAGACCGGGAGTGCATTCGGTATGAGTGCGACGAAACCGGACCGCACCGACATGAACATCAGGGACAGAATCGCGAAGATGATGACAAACGCCGTACCGAGGCTCAGCGCTTGCCCAACCGCGATGTCGTCCATCGTCTTGCCGAGGAGTACGGTGTTTCCTGTCACCGCCGTCTGCAGATGTGCCGGCACAGACTCCAAATAGCCTTCGATGCGTTCCACGAGGCGCATGATGGCCGCGGAGTCCATCGCCGTCGTCCGCACGACGACATTGGCAACCTGGTAGTCGAAGTCGACGAATGTGGTGATCTCGTCGTTGGCGCCAATGACGAGCAACTGGCTCACCAACTCCCTCGAATCGGGAATCCTCCATTCCTCCTCGGAGCCGTCCTGTAACCCTTGATGAATGACCTTGACGTAGTCGGCGAGCGACGTACTGCCACCGATCTCGGGCTGCTCCGACAGCCACGCCTGCAGCTTCTCGAGCACCCGGAGATTCGCGGGCTCCTTGAAGGCGCTCTCCGACGTCGTCTCGAGGATGACATTGAACGCGTTGGCGCCTTCCAAGTGATCGTTCACGCGCTCGAAGTCGGACCGCACCACATTGTCGCGCTTGAAGTTGCTGACCATGTCCGTGCCCACTTCGATGGAGAACATTCCGACGAAGGCCAGCACGGCTGCGATCGCCCCCGCGATCAGAATCCGTCTGCCGTGCTGCAAATCGAACCTCGCAACGTCTTCGAAGAGCGCATCGAAGAAATCCTTGCCCGTGCGCTCTCTGACCTTCTCCGGCACTGCAAGCAGTTGCAGCAGCGCTGGCGCAAAGGTCAGGGTGACGAGCACCGTGACCATCACGCCCACGCCACAGAAAGCGCCGAACTGGACGATGGCCTCCAATGGGCTGGTCATCAGGGAGAGAAAGCCCGCCGCGGTGGTGATCCCCGTGAAGAGCACCGGGGTCGCGACCTCGGAGATCGCGACCCCCGTCGGGCTCGTCAGCTGTTCAGCGTCGTGGGACCCGAGCCGAATGGCGTCGTAGTAGGCGGACAGGACGTGGATCGAGTACGCGAAACCCACGACCAGCATGATCGGCGGCGCCGCGATGGTGATCTGATTCAACTGCTCGAAAGCAACCGCGACGAACGACATCGTGATGAGAACCGAGATCCCCACCGTGAGTAACGGAATCAGTACGCCGCGCACGGACCGGAACGAGAGGAACGCCACGAGGGACATGACGAACACGGAAAGCGGCATCGTCAGTGCGAGGTCACGCAACATCAACCGGTGCATCTCGGCCTTGACGTGCGCCCCACCCGCAACCCAGACCTCGAGATCTCCCTTCTCTTCGTTCGCGATCCTCTGAATCTGCTCGTCGATGCCGCTTTCCTGAATCTCCTTCGCGGGAAGATCGAGCAGCGTCACGGCGATGACGGACACGCGTCCGTCCTTCGAGACCAGGTTGCCGGCGTAGATCGGGTCGGACAGCGCGCGCCGGCGAAGATCGGCCAACCCCGCGGCGTCCTCGGGGACATCCTCGAAAAACGGCTCGATCAGCAGCGAGCCGTCCTCCCCGCGAATGTTTAGCGCGGTCGACAGACTCGAGACGCGGTCCACCTGCTCGAGGCCTTCGATGCGCTCGCTGATGACCTGAATGCGCTCGAGGCTCTCGGCGGTGAACACATCGTCGCTCGAGAGCGCGACGAGCGTCGTCTCACCCGAGTCCAGGAGCGACTTGATGCGCTCGAAATACACCCTCCCCTCGTCGTGCTTGGGGAGCATGCTATCGGTAGACGAGTCGATATCGATCCGCGGCTGACCGGTACGCACGTCGATCATGAGCAACGCGCTGAACACCGTCGCAGCAAAGACGATCGCGAGCGTCGTCCTGGGATGCGTCAGCACATTGCCCAGAATCCGATCTTTCAGCTGTTGCTTCGCCATGGGCCCAGCACATCTGGCCGATAAGTCAGAGAGGCGCAACACCTCTCAGATCCAGGCCCTTGGGTCAGCCTTCAGCCTTCGATTGTGGCGTGCCGTCGCGCGGGCGGGACACGAGCACCATCATCGCTGGGGCGATCAGAATGTCAGCAAGGAACGCGACGGTCGTCGCAAAGAAAGCGAGCCGGCCGAAGTTCATGACGTTCTGCATGTAGGAGACGATGAGCACGAGCCAGCCAGCGGCCAGCACAACCGAAGTGAAGAGAAGCGCCGACCCCGTCGTCTCGAGCGTCAAGCGCACGGCTTCATGCGCATCCCCGCTGCCCTCATAGTAGCGCTGGAACTTGTGCATGAAGTGGATCGTGTCATCGACGACGAGACCAATGAGCACGCAACCAATCAGCAGCGTCGAGTTGTCGATGGGGATGTCGAGCCAGCCCATGAGGCCAAGTGTCATCAAGATGGGGACGAGGTTCGGGATCATGGCGAGGAGTCCCCGCTTGAGATTGCCGATCAGCACGACCATGAGCGGCGTGATAATGAGCAACGCGATGACATAGGAGCGCGCCATCGTGACGTTCACTACCGCGAAGGTCCGCGCGAAGAGCGTCGTAAGCCCCGTCGAGCTGATCTCCGCGCGGTTCCCGAGAATCCGCCGGAAACGGTCCTCCACGCGCTCGACAAAGTCTGCGTAGTGGATCGCGTCCACCATCGGAATGCGCAGGCTCACGCGCGCCAGGCGAAACTGGCTGTCTGTCAGTTCTTCGAGGTCGTCGGTCCCGCTCTGTTCGAAGAGGAGGAGTTCCTGGGCAACGAGCGCGCGGCTCTCGGGGATCGCGTAGTGGGTCTGGCGGTTCTCGTTCAGCGCCCGGTGGGTCTCCTTGACCACGTCGGTGATCGATATTGCCTTACCGATCAGAATCTCCGGATCTTCCATGGCCTCGACCGACAGCATGGCGCGCTCGATGCGTCGCAGAGTCTCGGGGTCATGGAGACCGTTCTCGCGGCCGGTGTCCACGACCATCTCGAGGGTGTCCGAACCACCCAGGTGCGCCTCCAAATACTCCACGTCGAGGCGCACGGGATCGTCTTCAGGGAACCAGCCCAAGTAGTACTGAGAGAAGCGCAAGTTGCCGATACCTGCGGAACAGACGGCCGCGACCACGGCGCAAGCCGCCAGCACGCGCCAGGGATGGCGGGTCGACATGCCGCCGAGTTGCGCGAGGAAGCGGCCTAGCAAGCGTTCGATGTGCGTCACGCCGGCACGCCGAGGCTTCAAGGGGACCATCGCAAGCAATGCCGGCAGCAATGTCACCGAATAGACGAAGGCCAACATGATGCCAATCGGCGCAACTCGGCCCAGATTGGCCACCTGCGCGAGATCCGCTGACGCGAAGGAGATCAATCCCCCCGCCGTCGTCAGCGCTGCCATCATGACGGCCAGCCCCGAGTGGCCGAGAGCCATGGGAATGGCGTCTTCTTTGGCCTCACCCGCGGCCAGCCGTTGGTAAACGATGGTGAGGACGTGGACCGTGCTGCAGATTCCTACGGTGAGCAAAAGCGAGGGCAAAATCTGTCCCGAGACGGAGGTCGGAATTCGGGCCACAGCCATGATGCCGAAGGTCGTCAGTTGTGAGGCAAGGACGACGAACAGCGGCAACACCACCCCGGAGATGCGACGGAAGAGCACGTAGAGCAGGAACGCAATGGCGCACAGCGCTCCCGGCATGGTCCGCATCATGTCACGCATCATGTTCTGGTTGGTGTGGTAGCTCGTGACGTTGCCACCCGACAGGTGAATCTCGAAGTCGGGCGCCTGGTGCCGGGCTATCACGCGCGTGACCGCGCGGACGAGTTCCCCACGTTCCTCCTCGGTCAGGAGCGCGAGGTCGAGACTGCCAGCCCCAGTATCATCGGCACGATTCTCATCGTCGAAGCCCGCGAGCACTTCGTCGGAGGATTCGTCCGTGCTGGAATGCATCTGCGATCTAATGGTGACAGTCGTGATCGTCCCGGCCGCATCGATGAGGGTGTTCTCGTAGAGTGGGGTGTCCCGGACCCGACGCTCGAGCTGTGCCAGATCCGCGTCGCTCTCGGGCCAGGTCTCGGTCAGGTCTTCGACGATCAGCTGATCACCTTCCCCGCGCGTGTTGCGCGCATTGAGCAGGCTCGTCACTTCGTCCAGATGGGGGAGTTCGCGCTCGAGGTCCTCGTGGAGGGCGCGCAACTTTTCGAGAAAAGCGAGATCAAAAACGCGCGGCGGGTGAATCGCGAGCAAGATCATCTGGTCCTGGCCAAATTGGTCTCGGAACTGGTCGTAAGTCTCGCGCGCCGGATCGTTGGGCCGCAAGAAGCTCTCGACGGAATTGTCCGCTGTGAGATTCGGAACCTGGGAGATGAAGAGTCCGCTGACCAACAGCATGGCAACCGCGACAACCAACCGCCGGCGCACCACGAAGTGCCCCCATCGCTCGAAAGCCTGCTCGATGTTCGCGTGGATTCGCAATGCTCCGCTTCGCCTCCCGCCACGCGACGCGTGGGCCCATAGAAGTGGGATGATCGCGCCCGCCAAGAATGCGGAACCGACGTGCCGGTGCGGCTTCCGAGCTAGCGGTCCGGTCGACTGTCCTCGTAGGCGCGCGAGACGAAGATACAGGAGTCGGCGGGAATTGAAATCACTTCCTCCACGGTCGCTTCCCGCCACCGCTGCTGTTGGAGTATGTAAGGCGTCACGTGGGCGATACGCGGCGATGAAACTACTCCGAGAACCCCTCGTGCACTTTCTGATACTGGGCGCGGGGCTGTTCCTGCTCTTCAGCATCGTCGGTGATTCGGGCGACCGACCAACCGACAGCATCGTGGTCTCCGCCGGCCGGGTCTCGCAACTGACCGAAGCCTTTGCGCGGAGCCGGCAGCGACCACCGACGGAGGAAGAGCTGGAGGGGCTGATCGAGGATCACATCCGCGAAGAAGTCTACTACCGCCAGGCGCTGGCGATGGGCCTCGACCGGGACGACACGATCGTACGACGGCGTCTGTGCCAGAAGCTCGAGTTTTTCTCGAACGATCTCGTGGCCGCAGTCACTCCGACTGAGAAGCAACTCCAAACCTACCTCAGCGAACACGACGACGTCTTCCGGCGTCCCACGCGGTTGTCCTTCCACCAGATCTACTTCGACCAGAATCGTCGTGGCGGGCAGGCGGCTCGGAACGCCAACGCTCTCCTTGCACGACTGAACGCGGTGGGTTCGGAGGTCGATACGGCTGCTCTCGGAGACTCGCTGATGCTACCCCGTGACTACGACCTGATTCCCGAGGTCGAGATCGCCAATCGATTGGGCAACGAGTTTGCCCTCGCGTTGGTCGAACTTCCCGTCGGACGATGGTCGGGCCCTGTGGAGTCAGGCTTCGGGCTGCACCTGGTCTTGGTTCGCGAGCGACGATCGGGCTCGCTTCCGGCGCTGACCGAGGTCCGTGACGCAGTGGAGCGCGAATGGCGGAACATGCGCCGCCAAGAAGCGAGCGTGGTGTTCTACCGGGGGCTCCGTGACCGCTACGAAATCCATGTCGAACGCCCCCGAGTCGGCGAGGGTGAGTACGATTCGAAGGTGGCGGAGCTGCAAAGGTGAGGCGAGGTCGACTGCTGCTCGCCGCGCTTCTTTTCGCCGGCTTCGTTGCTGGCGCCGAGGCGCACGAGGTGCGGCCAGGCTATCTTGCAGTACACCAGACCGACACGGAGAGCTTCGACGTCCTGTGGAAGGTCCCGGCAAAGGGGGGCATGCGGCTGCGCCTCGACGCCCGGTTGCCCGAGACCTGCCGCGAGTTGGCTCCCCGGTCGCGCGATCTCGGTCGCGCCGCTTCCACAGAGCGCTGGTCGATCATCTGCCCCGGCGGCCTCACCAGCGGAACCATCGCCATCGATGGCCTGAGCGCTACGCTCACCGACGTTCTGGTCCGTATCGAACGAACGGACGGCACAACCCAGGTAACGCGGCTGTCGCCGGACGCACCCTCGTTCGTGCTCGAGGCCTCCCCTTCCGCGATAGGGATAGTGGGCACCTACCTGAGTTTGGGCATCGAGCACATCCTACTCGGAATCGACCACCTGCTGTTCGTGCTCGCGCTGCTGATACTCGTCGAGGGCCGGCGACGTCTCGTAGAGACGATCACCGCGTTCACCGTCGCGCACAGCATGACGTTGGCCGCGGCGACACTGGGCGTCGTGCACGTGCCGCAAACGCCGGTGGAAGCGATCATCGCCCTGAGCATCGTCTTCGTTGCCTGCGAGATCGTGCACGCGCGACAGGGCCACCCGGGGTTGACGCAGCGCTGGCCATGGATCGTTGCCTTCACCTTCGGCCTGCTGCACGGCTTCGGTTTCGCGGGGGCGCTGACCGAGATCGGACTGCCGGAGCAAGCCGTTCCCCTTGCCTTGCTGTTTTTCAACGTCGGTGTCGAACTGGGACAACTGCTGTTCATCACCGCAGTCAGCGTCGTCGTCGTCGTTGCGCGCCGTGCATCGATACCGCAGCCGGCCTGGGCGTGGAGGCTCCCGGTCTACGGCATCGGCGCGATCGCCGCATTCTGGATGATCGAACGGGTCGCGGGATTCTGGAACTGACAGGAGCACGACCGTCTCATGTGACCTCTGATCAGGGGTTGTACCAGATGGGTGACGTGTAGGCCCTCTCTTGCGTCGAGACAGGGGCGCCCTCAGGAATGGAAATCCCAAACCGGAAAGCCTCGTGCGTGGACCACCGGGGCGTTGGTATCTCGATCACGCGAGCGTAGTAGAACGCACGCTGCTTCGCATTGAACTCGGGGTCTGTCCACACCGTGGCCAACTCGGGCAAGCCGATGGTGTTCGTATAACTGGCGGTCGCAGCATCCACGGTGTTGCCCACCGCCGGAAGCGTGCCCTTTCTTCCGGGCTTGCGGTCTCCCGACCAGGCCACGTCGTACACCTGCTCGTGTGTCTCGCCCTTCTCGTCCAGCCAGCCCTTGATGATCTGGATGCGGTCGAGGTTGCCACCAATCGGATCCCGGAGAGCGAACACCATGAACGACGGCGCTGCATCACCCGTGCGGGCTTTCAGGTCGCCACCCATCGGCACGCCCTTCTTGTACCCCGCAAACGCTGGCTGCCGGTTGTCGAGATCCGTATCGGTGAAGTCCCAGCCGCCAAAGAATCGGACGGTCATACGGCTTCCGGTCGTGCCGTAGACTTCCTTGCGTTCCATTGCGTCGAAGATGGACTTGCGTGTGTTCTCTTTGGCGTACACCGCCGCAAGCCCCGATGAGACCATACCCCACCCCATGATCGTGCCTTTTGCATTCTTCAGGAACGGGTGGTCCATCCGCGAGGGTTTCGGCTCGGCGCCGCTGTGCTTGCCGAAGAAATTGTCTTCCTGCGCGGTGGCCAGGCCGGTGTGGCTATCCGTGGAGCCAACCACACCGAACTTGTAGGGGTTGGTCCCCAACCTCGCTTCGATCGCCAGACCGTTCTTGAGTGCTTCGCGGGCGTACTCGCCGGCCAGCATCTCGTTCGTCTTCACCGTGGGGACCGTATCCAGATTTCCGATGTCCCATGTCTCATAGTCGGCGAACTCGTCTTCGGGCGAGAGGTAAGGGTGGGCTTCGCCATCACCCTTGATCTGGGTGATTTCGTAGAGCGGTTCCCACTTGATGCGCTCGGTGACGTAGTCGTCGTCCAGCTTCCGGCCATCGTACTGGGCGTCGACCGGGAACATGATCCCGTTGGACAGGTTGCCGTTGTGTGCCAACGCCAACACGTCGCCGCCGGTCTTCGCCTCGTAGCTGGCAAGCCACTTCCATAGATCACGCGGGTTGGGACTGCCGAACGGAGGATAGGTCGTGTAGGGCACCATCTGTGAGCCCTTGTCCGCCCCGTCGCGATAGATGACGACCCGGTGCATGTTGTTGCCGGTGACCAGCGAGGTCCATTCGTAACCAATAAAAGCGGTGTAGGTGCCCGGATCGTTGTATTCCTCGGCGGCATCGATCGTTCGTTGCCACACATCCCTGTACGGAGCCGTGTCCGGCCAGTACATCAAGTTGTCGGGGAACTTGCCGTTCGCGAATAACCCGATCATTTCATACGCGACCTCGGGACCCTCGCCCGCCTTGATCCGGTCGTACCAGTCCTTGCCTTTCGGGACATCGAGGATGTGCTTCTTGCCTGCGAACAAGTCGAGGAAGAAACCCATGTTGTCCGAGTGGTCCGCAACTACGAGCCAGTCCAGCGGCCTGGACAGTCGCACCGGGATCCCCGTAGAAGAAATCACTTCGTCGCCACGAGCAAAGCGATGGGCGTCTTCCGGAGTCAACCGGGCACCAAAGGCACCGGCATCGAACGAGTTGCCGGTATGCAGGTGCGAATCGCCCCACAGCGGCCGGGTTCCGAAACCGCGCCCAGCATAGGGCGAATAGCTCTCCCCGGTGTACTGCTCCGAAAGCATGTCCTTGGGGTCCTGCGGGGGTGGAATCTGCGCCTGGACCAGGCTGGCAAGAAGCATACACGCCACGAACGCGAAGACCGTCATCGCCGACCGCGAATCTGTATTCATTCACCCACCTCGCTGTGTCTTCACTGGGGATGACCCCCCGAGCAGGAAGTCTCTATCTTCTTTCGGACGAGTCTCAAACTGCCGACCGGACGACTCGGTCACGCTCTATCGATTCTTGCGGTGACTCCCCAGTTGCCGCGGCGCCGGTACGGCGGCGGATTCGAGGGTTCGAGCACAGTCAAGAACCGTCGCGATAACACTGACCAGGGAGCACTGTAGTCACAACACTGCGCCGCCGGCATAGTCATCAGCTTCCGGTGCCAGGAATGTGCACGTAACGTCATGACGGGTCGCGATCGCATCGAGAGACTGTTTACGCGCTGGGGGCATTTCGTCGTCCGCCGGCGCTGGGCCACGCTTGCGCTCACCCTGGCCGTGACGGCGGGGCTCCTGAGCTTTCTCCCCAATCTCCGCCTCGACAACGCCGTCGAGGCGTTCCTGAAGCGTGACGATCCGGAGCGCCTCCGCTACGACGAGTTTCGCGCCCGCTTCGGCGGCGACAACGATGTCCTGGTGATCCTCCACCCGCCCGAGATCTTCGACCTCGGCTTCCTCGATACCATGAAGCGTTTCCACGAGGACATCGAGCGTGAGGTGCCGTACGTCGAGGAAGTCACGAGTCTCGTCAATGCCCGGAGCACGTACGGGAAGGATGAGGAACTGGTCGTTGAAGATCTGATGGAGGCGTGGCCCGAGACGGCCGCGGAGCTCGTTGCGCTCGAACAGCGGGTGCTCGCCAACCCGCTCTACCAGAACATCCTCATTGCGGAGTCCGGTGCGTACACCACGGTAACCATCACGCCGTTCACCTACTCCGCGGCCGGCCCGACAGGCGGCGAGCTGGCGGGGTTCGACGACGCGCAGGCAGACACTGCGTTCCCAGAAACCCTGACCGACCGCGAGGGGAGGGAGCTGGTTGTCGCCTTGCGCCAGGTGGTCGCACGGTACGAGGGGCCCACCTTCGAGGCCCACATGGTCGGCGGTCCGGTCGAGAACTACCACCTGGATGCTGCCATGACACGAGACGTCGCGGTGTTTCAGACCCTGTCGATTCTCATCGTGGCCGCCCTGCTCTTCCTGCTCTTTCGAAGGGTCTCCGGCGTGGTCCTGCCCGTTGTCGTCGTCAACGCCGCCATGCTCGCCACGCTCGGTGTCATGGCGTGGATCGACATCCCCATGTCGATGACGCTGCAGATCGTGCCCCCGTTCCTGACGGTGGTGGGAATCTGCGATGCGATCCACATCCTGGCGATCGTCTATCGGCGCATGGGCGAGGGAGAGTCGCAGGAGGAGGCCATCCCATACGCGCTTGGTCATTCCGGGTTGGCGGTCGTCATGACGAGCGTCACGACCGCTGCGGGCCTCCTGAGCTTCAGCGTCGCCGAGATGCTCCCGATCGCGAACCTCGGCATCATCGCGCCAATCGGCGTCATGCTGGCCATGGCCTACAGCCTGGTCTTGCTGCCCGCGCTCCTCGCGGTCCTCCGACTGAGGCCTGCGGTCCCCGGCGACGTCCGTACGCGCCGCGGCGCGACCGATCGCTTTCTCGACTGGGCAACGAGGGTTTCCACCACGTACCCGTGGCGCGTCGTCGGCGTCGCCGCGGGGATCCTCGTCGTCTTCGCGGGCGGGGTCTCTAAAGTCTACTTCTCCCAGGACATTATCCGGTGGTTCCCGGTGGGTGACCCACTGCGGACCGCTGCGGAGCTTGTCGATCGCGAGTTCGGGGGTGCGTCGACGCTCGACGTACTGATCGACACGGGGCGCGAGAACGGACTGCACGAGCCTGACACCCTCCAGCGCATCGAGCGGGCGATGCGCCATGTCGAGACACTCGCGATCGGGGACCGGCCGATCGGCAAATCGGTCTCGATCGTGGACGTGGTGAAGGAGACCCACCAGGCGTTGAACGAGAACCGCGCCGCGTACTATCGGCTGCCCGACGAGCGCATGTTGATCGCGCAGGAGATGCTACTGTTCGAGAACAGCGGCACCGACGATCTCGAGGACTTGACCGACAGTCGGTTCCAGACGGTCCGCATGATCGTGCGGACCCCGTGGGTGGATGCCATGCTCTACCCCGACTTCCTCGACGAGGTCCGCCGGGACTTCAGCGAGATTCTGGGCCCAGGCCTCCCGTTCGAGCTCACGGGCGGGGCACCGCTGTACTCCCAGGTGTTCAAGAACATCGTCCTCAGCATGGCCCGCTCGTACGTGTTCGCGCTCGTGGTCATCACGCCGCTGCTCGTGCTGCTGGTCGGGAACCTGCGGCGCGGCCTTGTGGCAATGATCCCCAACCTGATTCCGGTGTTCATGGTGCTGGGTCTCATGGGGTGGTTGGACATTCCGCTCGACATGACGAGCCTGCTGATCGGCGGCATCGTGATCGGCCTGGCGGTCGACGACACGATCCACTTCATGCACAAGTTCAACCGGTACTATGAGGACACCGGGAGTGCGACGGAGGCCGTGCGGGAGACGCTCGCCACGACCGGCCGCGCCCTCCTGTTCACGTCGCTGGTCCTCGGACTGGGCTTCGCCGTGTTCTTCTTCGCCTACATGAACAACACCTCCTGGTTCGGAGTGCTCGTGAGTTTCGCGTGCCTGGTGGCGTTTCTGGCCGACGTTCTGGTGGGGCCGGCCCTGATGGTGCTAGTTACTCCCGAGGTCGAGCCGAGCGCTCAGCCTGCGCGTGAAGACACGGCAGCATGGGGCGCCGTGCACTGAGCGACCAGGACCCGGCAAACGGGCCGCCTGGTATCGGAGGATCCATCACGATGACGATCGTACTTGCCCTGCTGCTCTGCGCCCTGACGCCTGCGCTGGTACACGCCGCCCCGACGGGCCGCGAGATCATGGAGCGGGTCGACGCTCGCGACGACGGCGACCGGCAGACCCAGGACATGGAGATGACCCTGATCGACAAACGGGGCAACCAACGGGTCCGGACGATCCGCCTGTGGAGTCGCGACGACGGCGAGAACGAGCACGGGATCCTCTTCTACCTGAGCCCGGCGGACGTGAAGGACACGGGTCTGCTCACCTACGACTACGACGACCCCGATCGCGACGACGACCAGTGGCTGTACCTCCCGGCGCTCAAGAAGACGAAGCGCATCGCCTCCACCGACAAGAGCGGCAGCTTCATGGGCTCCGACTTCTCCTATGCCGACATGACCGAGCGCGACCTCGACCGGTACACCTACCGTCTGATGAAAGAGGACGAGGTCGGCGGGGTCAAAGTGTGGCAAGTCGAGGCCATTCCCAACGAGAAGGAGATGGACGAGACCGGCTATACGAAGTCCGTGGTGTTCGTCCGTCAGGACAACGACTTCGTCATCCGAGGCGTTCACTGGCTGAAGAAGGGCAATCGCCTCAAGTACCTCGACGTGAAGAAGCTCGAGCAGATCGACGGCATCTGGGTGGCGACGGAAACGCACATGACGACCAAGGCCGGCAAGGCGACGCTGCACAAAACGGTGATCCGCACCCGTAACGTGCGCTTCGACCAGGAAATGGATCCCGACGACTTCACCCTCCGCAAGCTCGAGGCCGGACTCTGACCTGGCACGGGAGGGCGCCGCGTCTCGGCGCATGTACCGTGCTCCTCGTAGGAACGCTGCTCGCTCCGCTCGTCACGTGCGCGACCGAGCTCGATGACGCGCTCGAGGGTTTCGAGGAAGACGAGGAGGCCTTCGCCGTCGACGACGCGTCGACCTCGTTCGCGGATACCACTGAGCCGGAACGCCCGTGGAGCCTGACCGGGAGCGTAAGCCTCGCCGCGGCCATCAACTACCTCGATCACGAGTCCGCGACCGGTACCGACTACACCGGCCTGCAGAAGCTGCGCACCCGCCTGAACCTGCAGCTCGACTTCGACCTCCCGTGGTCCTGGCAGGGGCGATTCGCGGGCTACACCTTCTACGACGCCGCCTATCGCATCCAGGGCCGGAACGACTACACCGACGCCGTCATCGACACCTACGAGTGGGAGATCGACTCGCAGGAGATGTGGCTGCAGGGCGAGGTCGTCGAGGATCTGGATCTCAAGATTGGTCGGCAGATCGTGAACTGGGGGCGCTCGGAGACTCTACGGGTCCTCGATGTCCTAAACCCGCTCGACAACCGGGAGCCGGGACTCGCCGACATCGAGGATCTGCGTCTGCCGGTGACGATGGTGCGGGCGGACTACTATTGGAACGCCTGGTCGCTGAGTCTGATTTCCCTCCCCGAGATACGTTTCGACCGGCGACCGCCGGTCGGCAGTGATTTCGTACCGTTCGAGGCCCAGCCCCCGGAGCGGAAGCCCGGCACATCGTTCGCGGACACCGAGTGGGCCGCGAGGGCGGCGGGCGTCTTCGAGGGCTGGGACGTCTCGCTGCACGTCGCGCGCTACTGGAACGACACGCCCTACGTGGTCTCGCGCGCGACATCGCCAACGGGTCTCGTCGAGAAACACAGCCGCCTCTTTCTGGCCGGCGCCGGCGGCAACTACACGATCGGGAGTTGGCTCTTGAAAGCGGAACTCGCCTATCTCAGCGGCATCGACTACCCGGTCGTCGACCGCGTCGAGGCGACTCCCGCGGGCCCGAGACCCGTCGTCGGCACGCTCGAGCGCTCGCGCCTCGATGTCATGGGGGGCATCGAGTACTACGGCATCATCGACACGACCATCAGCCTCGATGTCGCGAATCGCTATATCAACGACTTCGACAGCCGGATGCGAACGTTCGATGCGCAGGAGAACTCGCTCGAGAGCGCGCTCCGAATCAGCTCCGACTTCATGAACGCACGCCTCCACACCACAGTGCTCGGCATCATGTTCGGCGAGCGCGCCCAGGACGGCAGTGTCGTCCGCCTCCAGGCCAGCTACGATCTCCGCGACGCCCTGGTGCTGACCGGGGGGATTCTCCTCTTTTGGAACGGGGATCCGGAGATCGTCAGCGACATCGACGACAACGACCGGATCTTCTTCGACATCAAGTACAGCTTCTAGCCTACCGCGGAAGCTCGGCGCTGAGCTCCGCCGCCCCCCTGTACTCGGCGGACTGCGAACCCGCACGTCCCGCCAGCTTGCGGATTCTCGTACAAGCTGGGCAGGCGCGCGGGTTCCTGCCAAGAGCCGCCCTCGCTCTCAGTCGCACACGAGTTTCGTCTCACGTCTGTTCCACCGACACTGCGACGGCGTAAACTCATGCACGGCGCACGCGCCGGCCTGGCCGTCCGCGGAGTCCGCGCCGAGCACGACCGTCATCCGGAGCGGTCCGACCGGCGAAGTGAGCGTCGCCCGCTGCGCCGCCAGGTTGAAACGAACCTGCCCGGAGGTGGCCCGACGGTCCTTGAGCGCCAACCGGCGAAGGCCCTGGGCCGAGCCCGGTGCGCATCCGTCGGAGACGAACGCGCCGGTCTTGTTCTGATACACGTAGGCGCGCTGGTTCCGGCTGGACTTCCAACCGTCCTTCTTCTTCGCGCGCGGATCGCACGGCGACGTGGCCATTGCCCCCGGGGGCACGGGATGCGTCTCCGTCGTGAGGTCGAAGAGCACGGCGCCGGTGCCGAGATCCTCGATGCGCACTTGCGCGCCCCGAGTCGCGGCGTCGAGCGTGGTCAGCCCACTCGGGGATCCGGAAGCGAACTCGAGATCTCCCTTGAGCATGATCCGCTCGTTGCCGATCGGCCCACCGAGGGCGCCGAGCACGATCCGCGGCTTGACGATCGTCGTCCCGCCAAGGCAGAGCGGCGCGGTCGGAGCCGCTGTATCGTCGTCGAGAATCACGCCCTCGCCAACACCGTCGGTCACGGTCGCGTTGACCACCCCCGTGGGCCGCAGGAAGAAGAATTCGTGCTCTTCAGGGTCGCCGTCGCCGAGGACGGGGACGAGGATCGTCTTCTCGGTATCCCCCGGGTTGAATTGGAGCTGACCGCTGGTGCTCTCGTAGTCGACGCCGGCCACCGCGGTCCCGTCGACAGTCTCGAAATCGACCGTGACGGCCACCGTGCTCGGGGAGAGCCGTACCGTGAACGAGGCCTCGGTGAGACCGGCATCGCCCTCGACGATCTCCGCGTCCGAGAAGAACAGGGTGGGAAGCTCCGGATCGCCATCCGCGAGGAACAGCGACGCCGTCGCGCGCCCGAGCGTCGCCCCGCCGGTCGGGTTGGCGAGCATGAGGCCGATCGTCTCTCCGTGGTCGGGAACCAAGTCGAGCACGACCGGCACGTCGAAGGTCTTCAACACCTCGCCCGGCCCGAACGTGAGCGCTCCCGAGACCGCAGTGTAGTCCGCCGGTGCCGTGGCCACGTCGTCGATCGTCGCGTAGTCGACGCGCACCGTTCCCGTCAAACCGTGGGAACGGGTGACGGTGATCGTCACGACGCCGTCGTACTCCCACCCGACGAAAGGATCGATCGACAGCTGCAGGACGCCGGGATTCGGGCCACCAACGAGAGCGCAGGGCGAGAACTCGGAGGTGTCGCCCTGCGCGCTCGTCGCGGTGGCGGTCACGTAGAGATCCGTGAGCGCTACCGGCAGTGTCTCGTCGATGGGCGCCCGACCGGTACCATCGCTGAGCACGGTCGTCGCACCGAGAAAGGTGCGCCCCTGACCGAACCCCGAGGGGTCACAGCCCGGGCTCGAGAAGAACTCGATCCGGTACGAGGCGTTCGGCGCGCTCGCCAGCTCGCCGACAATCGTCGTCTCGGCGGGACTCGCAAGGACCGACTCGAGGAGCGGATGGTTCTGGCCGAGATTAGGCCCGAAGTCTGTATCGCCCACATCATTCGCGGTGGGACCATACAGGTGATGATCGATACCCAAAAGTCTGTTCTCGAAGATCGAATTCCCGAGGATACCATTGCCCGTGCCGCTCTCTACGAACACGCCCCAGCTTCCGTTGCCAGCGATGACATTTCCGGCGCCGGGCGCCGTACCGCCGATGATGTTGTCGAAGGCATTCGAGATACGCACGCCCGCCGTCCCGTTCCGGAGCGGGCTCCCGCCCGGAACCACGGTACCGATCTCGTTCCCTTCGATCGCGTTCCCGGAGGCGGCGGCTCCCCAGAGAACCACACCGTACAAGCGATTTCCCGAGATCACGTTGCCCGCACCGGGCGCGCTTCCGCCGACCTGGTTGTCGGGCCCCTGAACCCCGACACCCGTCTCAGCGTTTTCCACGACCGACGTCCCGGACGCATCGAGTCCGATGATGTTGCCCTGGACGATGCTCGCCGACGCGTCCTCCTTGAGGGTCACACCCCGCAGGTTGCCTGAGATGACGTTGCCGGCTCCAGCATCGACGCCACCGACGCGATTGCCGGTGCCGCTGACGACACGCACGCCCGACCAGAGGTTGCCACGCCCGTATGCCCCCGAGGCCCCCGTGCCGATCAGGTTTCCGACGATCGCATTGTCGTTCGACGATACGCCCCCGATGTATACACCCGTGTCATTGGCCGAGATCACGTTGCCGGCGCCGGGATCGACCCCGCCGACGGTGTTCCCCGAACCCGAGATCAGGACGCCAGACTCGCTGTTGCCGAGCGCATGCACGCCGCTCGGGTCGAGTCCAATCACGTTCCCCAGCACCAGATTGCCGATGGATTCGATATTCACGCCGCGGCCGTTGGCGGAAATGACGTTGCCCTCGCCCGCGCCACTGCCGCCAACGACGTTCGCGTCGCCGATCACGCGGATCCCCGCGCCGTTGCCGAGTTCCCGAGCGCCACTGGCGGTGGTGCCGATGTAGTTCCCCTGCACGAAGTTGAGCGACCCGGTCACTGTAATGATGATCCCGCTCCCGTTGGCCGCGATCACGTTGCCGGCGCCAGGATCGGCCCCGCCGACGGTATTCTTCGAGCCCGAAATGCGGACACCAGACTCGCTATTGCCGAGAGCCCGCACACCGCTCGGATCGAGCCCGATGACGTTGCCCAGCACCCGGTTGGCGAGAGATTCGAGCGTCACACCGCGGGTGTTCGCGGAGATCACGTTGCCCTCCCCGGCCGTCCGTCCACCGATGACGTTCTTTTCGCCAAGCACGCGTACCCCCGTGCCGTTGCCGAGTTCCGAAGCTCCGGTGGCGACGGTGCCAATGTAGTTTCCCTGCACGGAGTTAACCGATCCCGTATCGGTGATCATGACCCCGATGCCGTTGGCCGCGATCACGTTGCCGGCAGCGGACTCGGCCCCGCCGACGGAATTTTGCGAGCCCGAGATGCGGACACCCGACTCGCTGTTGCCGAGCGCGTGCACGCCGCTCACGTCGAGCCCGATCACATTGCCGCGCACTGTATTGTCGTCGGAGTCGAGCACCACCCCGCGGAAGTTCGCGGAGATGATGTTGCCCTCGCCGGCTCCGCTCCCACCGATGACGTTCGTCTCGCCCAGCACGCGCACGCCGGTGTTGTTGCCGAGCGCGTCCGCACCAGTTGCCGTCGTACCGATGTAGTTCCCAACGACGACATTCCCCGATCCGACGCTGGAGATCACCACGCCGGTCCCGTTGGCCGCGATCACGTTGCGCTCGACCGGCGTGGTCCCGCCAATGCGATTGTCATTGGCGGAGATCCGAATCCCCGTCTCGGCGTTCCCGAGGGGAAGCGTGCCGGCCGGGTCCGTGCCGATGTGGCAACCCCAGACCTCGTTCCCGCCGTTGGTAAGGATCGCGATGCCGCGATTGAACCCGTTGATGGCAAGCCCCGCGATCGTGCTGTCGCCGGCAACGACGAAGAGCCCTTGGCCCCCGGCAATGTTGCCGTCGATCTCGACGAGAGGCCTGCCGGACCACCCCGGCTGCGAGGTGCCATCCAGGATCAGAGGATCGGTGATCGTCGGCAGCGGCGACAGGGGAACGATGACGAGATCTGCCGGAGCGAGCGCGAACTCGATCGTGTCGACGCCAGGAGTCGCGTTGGACGCCAGGATCGCCTGCCGCAGCGAGCCGGCGCCGGCGTCGGCGTTGGTCGTCACCTGAAGCGCAGCGCTGGCTGGGGCCGCGAGAACTGCGGTCAGTACCAGCGCGCCAAAGGCCTTGGAACATCCAACCGCGATCGCTTGTGCAGTAGTCGTGTTCATCGTCGTGCTCTCCTATCGTCCTTGCCGTGGGTGGCTCGGCTCGTTGTCTTGAGGCGTCTGTGCCCCTACCCCCGAGGCGCCAGAACCGGCGTGGCTCGAAGCTAGAGCGGACCTAGCGAAGCTCACGTCGAACTGCGCAGAAGAAAGCTCCGGCAAATCCATGGCTTAGCGAACGGCCTCAGATAAAGTCGCACCGTCGCGCGCGTAGAGCGCGCGAACAGCGTGCGGTTCAGCGCTTGGAGACGACGACCTCCACGTACTCGGCAGGCACGCGCATCGAGCCGTCGGCAGCGGTATCGAACCGTTCGATGGTGGCGAGGAGATCCGCCTCCAGGGCGCGGCGTCCCGCTTCGTCGAGCGCGAGAAACGCCTTGTGCACCGGGCCGTAGAAGGTCCGAAAGAAGTCCACGAAATGCTGCGGTGATCGATAGCGGAAAATGAAGTCGCGCGGGGTGGTCGCTACGGCGCGCGCCGTGGGGCCGAAGACCTCTTCGATCCACTCGGGTTGGCCCCATCGTGCGGGCGAGCTGACGCCAACGGGGGGCGGTACGTGCAGGGCAAGCGTCACGAAGAGCTGGCCGATGAATCCGCTCGCCGTCCAGTTGGCGAGTCCGATCTTTCCGCCCGATCGGCAGACGCGCACCAGTTCGCTGGCGGCCTGCTTCTGGTTTGGGGTGAACATGACGCCGAACGTGGACACGACGGCGTCGTAGGTGTCGTCGGCGAACGGCAGGGCTTCGGCGTCAGCGGCTTGAAAGACAACGTCGGCTCCCTCGGCGGCGGCCCGACGGCAGCCCTGCTCTAGTAGCGCGTCGACGTAGTCCGTAGAGGTCACCTGACACCACCGGCGCGCGAACGCGAGCGTTGCGTTGCCATTGCCGGCGGCCACGTCGAGGACAGTCGCGTCGGGGGGAAGATCCATGCGCTCGGCGAGGTGCTCGCCGACGATCTGCAGAGTTGCGCCGATCTTGGCGTAGTTGCCTGACGCCCAGGCCGCGTTCTGCTTCGTCTTGATGGCCTCGTAGTTCGGGGTGGGATCGATTCGGGCTGCGCTTTGCATGGTGGTCTCCTTGTGATCCGTGGTCGTTCTGCGCGCCCTGCTGTGCATCTCCTTGGCGCGCTGCGGTTGTCGTCAGGCGCCTTTCTGCTTCTTGAGCACAGCCTGGAGTGGGACAACGACCGGACCCGGGGTCGAGCCACCACAGGCGCATTCGATGATGCCCGTGCATGCGAGTTTCTTTGACGCCGAACAGACCCTGGCAGTGGCGGCGACTGACCCGTCAATCCCAGCTGAAACCCACGGGGGCCGGATGCCCAGCGGAGAATCTGACGACATGCCGAGCGTCCGACCCTGCCCCGAGGGAATCAGGACCGACACCCCTCCTTGGTAGCTGCTGGCGAGTGCGTTGTAGAATTCGAGCGCCACCTGGGATTCGTTCTTGGACAGATTGGTACAGGTGATGACCGTGTTGCATTCGCAGGGGAAGCTGTCGGTGCGCGCCCCGACGAAGAGTGCAAAGTCGTTCTTGGCCTCAGCGGGACAGGGTGGGAAGGGAGTGGCGAGCACGTCGGTGCCGGCAAGCACCGCGAGCGCGACGAACGCGGTGCGGGCGAGATGCATACTGGTCTGTGGTCTCATGGTGTTCTCCTCCGTTGAGGTCTGGGTAGACCTCGGTGAGGGCCGAGGTTTCCCAGCCCGGTTCGGGTTAACGTTCGGCGGCGACGGTTTGCGGAGTTTCGTCATTCACCGTCCCAACCGCGTGGTCGGCGAGCTGTAGGTCCACCGGAATGGCGCGGCGCAGCGTCTGATAGACGACGCAGCAGTGTTCCGCGGTCTGCAGAAGCCGGTCGCGCATGCGGGGCGCGGTGCCCTCGGCCAGCTGGAGATGGACCCGGACGGTCATCCGTTGGAACGCAACGGGTACGCTCGCGTCCAGGCAGAGCGTGCCGCGCACATCCACCTCGGCGGTGGCATGGACCGCGAGGGCGTCGAGCCTGACCCGAAAGCGATTGGCAACCACGCGCAGCGTCGAATCGAGGCAACTCGCCAGCGCCGCGCACAGGATGTCGCCCGGCACGGGACCATCACCGTCCCCGCCCACGGCCTTGTGGACCGCGAAGGGATAGACGCCGCTCTCGTCGGGACCGAGCACCACACTGCCGTGGAGCGGATCATCGGGCGATCCCACGGTCCGCGCGACATCGGTCACCCAAGCGCGGGTGGGGGCATCTTCGTAGAGCTTCGCCAGCGGCTGCTGGCGGTCTTCCATCACTGAAGGGGTCATGAGTCCGGCTCCTTGCTGGGGAGGGCGACATTGCCCTCACCCCCAAGGCGCCAGAGCCGATTTGGCACGCCGCTAGGGCGGGTCTAGCGGACGTCCCAGTGCATACCCTCTGGCGGGCGATAACTGCAGAAGGTGCCCGTAGTTATCGTCGTAGTCAGGTGGGCGCCGGCGGCGGGAAGAGCCTGGGAAATTTTCTCGATGCTCGCGCGCAAGCGCGCCGTGACCGCCTTGCGGGCGCGTTCGGAGGAGGAGTCGAGTTCGCGACGGCGCCCGCCGAGTCCGAGCGCGGCGCGCAACTCCCGCGACAGGGCCTCGCGTTCGTCCAAGAGCGCATCGGCGCGGGGCCCGTCGGTACTGGCCAGCTCGTCTTCGAGCGCTCGCAGTCGTTCGCGGTAGGTTTGGAGCGCCGTGTGATCGAGGATGGGGTCATCGGTCTGGGCGAGAGGACCCGCCGTGTCGTCTCCGGTCCAGAGACTATCGGCCGGAATGTCCTGGCTCGGGTTGGTCAGAAGAGTCGCGAGATCCGACAATCCGCGCGCGTGTTTCAAGTGAACCGAAACACCATCGAAGGTGAGCATCCAGACATCACCAGTCCGGTGCAGTGCGCACCCCGACGCCGTCTGCTCGGTTGGGGTTGGTGGCGGCGATGACGACGTATGATCGAAGAAGCGGAGCATGGCCTCGAGCGCAGCATCGACGTCGCCTGCCCACGGGACGTGCGCGCTGCCTTCGAGCGGTTGGAAGGTCGCGTTGGGGAGAGTGGCGGCCATCTCGCGCCCGGCCGCAAAGGGGATCGTCCGATCGCCCTTGCGGTGCAACACGAGTGCCGGAGTACGGACCGATGGCGCGAGTTCGGAGACATCGGATTCGAAAGTCAGCTTCAGGAGGAGGGCCGCCATCTCACTGCTCGCCGACATGCGCTGCACCCGGCACATTTCCTTTCGCTCGGATCCATCCACGTCGGGGTCGAGCAGGTCGGTGAGCAACTTCGCACCCATGCCCCAATGCACTCGCACGATCTGGGACAGCGCTTCTTGCACGTTCGGCGGAGCGACCTCCGGTCCCCGGAGGTAGCTCCCGAACAGAATCAGCTTGTCGACCCGTTCGGGCTGACGCGCTGCGAAGTCCAGTGCCGGAGGACAAGCACACGTGAGGCCGAAGAGCGACAGGCGCTCGAGCGCCAGGTGATCGATCAATGCGGCGAGGGTGGCGACCTCGTCTGCCGGCTCGACCCGCTCCCGCTCCCGGTCGCTCAACCCCGAGCCCGCGCGGTCGTACCGATAGACCGTGAAGTGCTCGCCGAGACCCTCGAAGAATTTCCGGAAACCTTCCTGCTTCCAGTCCTCTTCCAGATGACTGACCCACCAGGCCGAGCAGACGAGTGCCGGGCCCGTCCCGTGCTCGGCGTACGCCACGCGGTGCCCCGTGGGGCCCTTGAAGAAACGAATCGTGGGGTCGCGCGTGGCCATCGCACCTAGCATCGCAATGCTGCGATCGTCGTGCAAGGTGGCCATCGGCGTGCCGACGAGATCAGCCTGTGCGCGTTTCCACGATGTAGTCTGCGAGCCTGAAGCGGCAGGTCCGACGAGAGGTCCAGAGGGAACGCTGCGACCAGCTCTCGCCCATCCATTGATTTTCGACGGCGTATCCCGCATCACGGGCCTCGGCGGAGGTGATGTCGCAGCCCCCGCATTCCCGGTGGAGCGCGGCTTCATCCGGGAGGCTCTGGAGTTCGCTCGCACGATCCTGCGCTGGCGGCCCCACAGCGGCGTCGTCAGAGGAGAGGATGGGATGAGGAGGAGGACCCGCTGGATGGTTCGAGGCGTGACGCTGCTCGGACTCTTCATCGCCCTGCTCACTCCGGCGCGCGCCACGATGATGGTGCGGATGGACGATGCGTCGCTCGTCCTCGGGTCTGATGCGATCGTCAGCGGCACGGTCACCGACATCCGGAGCGGACGGGGCCGCCGCGGCCAGATCCACACGTACATCACCCTCGCCGTCAATGAAGTGCTCAAGGGCTATCTTCCCCATGCTGCGGTCACGATCCGCGAACACGGCGGGCAGGTTGGCGACGAGGCGCTCCGGCTGTTCGGCACACCACGGTACAAACTCGGAGAATCGACGATCGTCTTCCTCGACCAGGACGACGAGGGGCTCCTGCGCACCAACCAGATGGCACTCGGCAAGTTCGGCATCGCGTACGACCACGCCGGCCAGCTGACCGCCACACGGCAGCTCGATGAGGTCAGTGTCCTCGCCCTCGGCAGCGCCGCCCTGCAGTCCCACGCGGCTGACGACAGCCGACCCGCCGACGCGTTCAAAGCGCGGCTCCGGGATCTCGTACGCGGCCAGCCGGTGCCGCGTTCGCTGCGGCCGCTCGCCGTTGTTCCGGCAGCCGCCACCGACGGCCAGAGCGCCACGTCCGGTTTCACACTCTCCAACAACGTCCGGTGGTTCGAACCCGATGATGGCATCCCGATACGCTATTGGATCGATCGCACGGGTGACGCGCGCTTGGGGCCGGCGGCATCTGAAGCGGCCATGCTCGCCGCATTCGCCGCATGGACCGATGTCCCGAGTTCGAGCCTCGCGATCGAGGCAGCCGGTCCGACCGACGCAACGCCCGACACGTTCTGCGACGGCACCAACAAGATCATCTTCGACGATCCCTACGATCAGGTCACAGATCCCACCGGGTGCAGCGGCATACTCGCGGTCGGCGGCTACTGCGTGGGGTTGAGCTTTCGCACCGTCAACGGCATCGCCTTCCGCCAGGCCACAGAGGGCGACCTCGTCTTCAACGACGGTTGGAGCAACTGCCCGTCCTGGACCAGCACCAACGTCGCCGAGGTCGCCACGCACGAGTTGGGGCACACGATCGGCCTCGGACACTCGACCGACGAGACCGCCACGATGCGTATGTTCGCCCATTTCGATGGGCGCGGCGCCGCGCTTCGCCCGGACGACGAGGCCGGCGTCTCGTTCATCTACCCGAGCACCGTGGACAACGGTGAGCACACGCCGACGCCAACGCCAACCGCACCGACGCCCACACCGCCGGATGCCGACGGCGACGGAATCGCGAGCGACGACGACAACTGCCCCGCGACGTCCAATGCGACGCAGACCGACATCGACCACGATGGGATCGGCGACATGTGCGACAACTGCGTCGCGGGCGCCAACCCGACACAGCAGTCGGCCGAGGCCTGCGCACGGCTCTCACTGAAGAGCATACGGATCAGCGTGAGCCGCCGCGGAACCGGCGATCGGCTTGCCCTCCGAGCCAGCTTCGACTCGACCGCCGCGGAGACGACCCTCGACGCCATCGCTCGGCAGCCCGTGACGATGGTCCTTCTCAACGGCCTCGGCGACCCAATCCTGGACGTCACCATTCCTGCGAGCGTTTGGAAGAGCAACCGCCGTGGCACGCGGCTACAGGTGAAAGATCGGACCGGCGCACTACTCGGAGGCCTGACGCAGGTCACGCTTCGAGCAAAGCGTGGGGCCCGTGTCGACATCTCGGCCGCGGCGAAGATACTGGACCTCGCTGGCGCCTTCGGCCCCGAGCTGACGATGGCCCTCGACGTCGCCGACGAGGCCTACGTCGGCCTCGATAGGTGTACGACGAATCGGCGGGCGACGCGTCTGCGCTGCTCGCCAGGGTTGAAGTAGCGCCGCTCGAGGTCGACGTAGCACCGCTCGGACGACGGACTCACTCGAGCGCCACCACCTCACCAGTGACGAGGTTCAGCTCGAAGCTCTTCATCGTGAATCCTGGAGGGCTCGGAATAAACGCCGTGATGATGACCGTATCCGAGCCATCGAAGGGAAATGAGAAGTCGCTGAACACGCCAGGGAAGTACGAGCGCACATTCCCCACGAAGGTAGTGCCAAACTCGCCGCTCCCCGACGCGCCTGGGTCGATGCTGACCTCGTCGAACTCGAGGCCGAATCCGACGCCGCCAGACTGCTCGGTGTCGACGATGCCGATCATCGCACCACCCGAGGACGTCGACACCAGTTCAAGGTCGGTGAAGAGGTCGAAGGTCCGGTCGCGGTCGAGATCGACGCACGACAGCTGCGCGGTAAATGCCCCTCCCGATGCGGAGCCGGTCCCAGTACACACGACGCTTCCGACGCGACAATCCTCGTACTCGATCATGTCGCCGCTGGTCTCCATGGTACCACCGCCAGGACACGACGCGGTTTGCGCGTCGGTCAAGCCGGCGCGTGCCGTGCCCGCCTGCCCTGCCCCCGATCCGGTCGGGATCGGGGCGACGCCGATGCGGATCAAGCTCGTCAGCGCGTCGGTCGCGCCGAAGGCATTCGCCGCCTGTGTCACCTCCTGGTCCAGCACGAAAAAGTCCGCAGGGAGCGTCACCTCGGCACTGAATCCTCCGAAGGTGCACTCGGCCGGCGGCGCGGGACACGAATCCGCAACCTCACACTGCCATCGATGCTCGTCAGGCTCCCCGAGAGGGTCACAGACAATGAACTTGGGAGGAACGTCGGGGCCGACGAAGACGTTGCCCGTGATCGTGCGGTCAGCCGTAAACTGAGCGATCGCGTAGCGTTGCCCGTCGACGTCCTTGTTGACGAAAACCCGTGCACCGTCATCGGAAATCTGCAGGGCCCGTGAGGCCGTGGGGCAGAGTTCGCTCTCACCTTTGGGCTCTTCCTCGGAATCGGGCGCGCTCGTCGGCACCTGGAAGAAGTCCGCGGGAAGTGTCACCTCGGTGAGAAAGGCTCCTTCGAAACCGCACGGCGGCGCCTCACAGGCTGTCGCCACTGCGCACGAGAAATCATTCTCGATCTCGGCTGGAGAGCAAACGATGAACTTCGGCCTGCGACAGTCCTCGAAGAACACGTTGCCCGTCAAGGTCTCGTCCGCCTCCCGGGTGATCGCGAAGCGCTGGCCGCTGACATCCTTGTTGACGAAGGTGAGGCTCCCATCCGGGGAGAATTGTACTCCGCGCGGAGGGTCGACCGCGTGCGCCGGCCCGGCGAACAGCATCAACGCCACAACCCATACAGGCCACGACGCTCGTCCACGAAACGGTAGGGCGCATGCTATTCGAATCATATCCAACACTCCTTTGGGTCGCTCGGAGGGGGTCGTTTGCAACGGAGACCGGGAGACAACTCTACGCAGTAGAACGAGCCGTGCTCGCACAGTCAAGGAGGTCGAGCTCCAGGACGAAACCAGCTACCATCTCGAGCGCGAGAATCACAAAGATCGGAGAGCACGATGGAGAAGGCCACATTCCGACATGTCGTCCTGCTGCGCTTCCGAGCCGATGCGAGCGAACAGGCCAAGCAGGCGCTCCGAGACGGCCTCGGCGCACTGCCCAGCCAGATCCCCGAGCTTCGAAGCTATCGTTTCGGCGATGATGCAGGGCTCGCGGCGGGAAACTTCGATTTCGCGATCGTGGCGGATCTCGACGACGAACAGGCCTGGCGGACCTACGCCGGACACCCGGCGCACCAGGCCGCCATCGAGCAGTTCATTCGACCGATTCTCGAGGAACGCGTCGCGGTCCAGTACCGACTCGATTGACCGACGCCCCACGCAGAAAACCACGCTGCCTTGCGCTTGCCCTACGCCAATGGCAGCAACAGATCGGACGGGGCACCCGATGCCCCCGCGCAATCTGAAAGGGCTCGCCATGACTGACTCCTCCTCCTACCCGCCACCGAAAGTCTGGAAATGGGATGCTGAGAGTGGCGGGCGTTTCGCCAACATCAATCGGCCGATCGCCGGGGCGACCCATGAAAAAGAGTTGCCGGTGGGCGAGCACCCTCTGCAGGTCTACTCGCTCGCGACGCCAAACGGCGTGAAGGTCACGGTCCTCCTGGAAGAACTGTTGGCACTCGGCAAGCAGGGCGCCGAGTACGACGCGTACTTCATCAATATAGGCACTGGCGATCAGTTTGGCAGTGACTTTGTCGCGGCCAATCCCAATTCCAAGATCCCCGCCCTGGTCGATCACAGCACTGCGCCGCCCACCCGCGTATTCGAATCGGGCGCGATCCTCATCTACCTGGCGGAGAAGTTCGATGCGTTTCTCCCCAAAGAGCCATCGGCGCGGGCGGAGTGCATGTCCTGGCTCTTCTGGCAGATGGGCAGCGCCCCGTATCTGGGTGGGGGCTTCGGCCATTTCTACGCCTACGCCCCCGAGAAATTCGAGTACCCGATCAATCGCTTCGCCATGGAGGTGAAGCGCCAACTCGATGTGTTGGATCGCAACCTCGCCGATCGGAAGTATCTCGGCGGCGACGAATACACGATCGCCGACATCTCGACCTACC
>JAJCZP010000183.1 GCA_029262315.1 Deltaproteobacteria bacterium
CGAAGCGGCATCCGTGGGGGCGACGCGCGACGCCGCCCCGGCCGTCGCGGTGCCCGATCACGACGTGCCGGCATCCGCCCGTGCGTTGGCGGCGGTCGCGCCGACGGCCCCAGTGTCGACCGGGACCCCCGCTGGCGCGGCTCGCGGCGCAGGCGAGGTTGTCGATGTCGCCGACGGGGCCTCCCGCGGGGCGAGCGATATCGGCGGCACCGTCAAGCCGTCGCACGCCGGTGATGTCGCGCGCGAACCGGCGCGCCAGGATGCGTTGCCAGCGGCGGCTCATGCGATCGAGCCCGATTCCAGTGCGCGGCGCGAGCCGCGCGCGCTGCCGCAAGGTTCGACGGGTGTCACGGACCTCCGGCCGCGTGCTCAGCAAGCCGTCGCGCTGCTCCGGAAAGTGGAGGAGCGTGCGACCGCCTCGGTGCCCTTTAGCATTTACGACCTCGAGCGCCAGGAAGCCGACGCCGCCCTGCGCGAGATCGATTTCGGGACGGGCGACGCCGCGGCGTCGGTACGCGCCGTGGTCTTCGACGTCCTCGCCGCCTATCAGACCGCGAGCGATATCATCGTTGCGAAGCTGGAGTATCAAGTCGAGACGCGCCGGAAGATGCGGACGCGGGCGCCACGCGAGATGCCATACTTTTCGGACGGGGACGTGCCCGAGTGGGTGGCTGCGTTCCCATTTTTGCAGGAAGCCGTGCTCGCGCCGCCGAAGGACCGGAGGTTCATTCAGTCATCGGGACGCTGGAGTCCTGACCGTGCCGTGGAGTTATTGTGGGAGTACGCGCGGGACGAGACGACCCGGCTGGCCGGCTGGAGTTCTAGCGATTGATGGCTGTTCGTAGGGCGTGCGGGGCGGCATACTCGAGGGGATGCGATTCGCAATCGTGGTGGCCAGTCTCGGGGCGCTCCTGCTCTCGTCTCTTGTCGTATCCGCAGGAGAGGTCGGCATCCGCCGCGGACGTCGCGCCGTCCGGCCGGATGTGTGGGTCGACTTGCCACTCGAGTACTCGACCGACGTCATTTTTCCGTTCGGAGGATCGCACCACACCGTTCCGGGAGTCGTGACGATCAATCGTGCTCCGTATCGCTGCCTCGTGCACGAGCGTCGATTCCAGGAGCGCGTGCATTTCGTGTCGCATCTCCGCAGGGGGCATGGCCTTGTGGACGACGCGATTCCCTCCGCGGTCATCGTCGACCGCGGCGAGGTGGTCTACCTCGGCGAGTGAGTCCGGGTCAGGCTTGGCGCAGCCGCGTCAGGTTGCCGACGATATTGCGGACCACTTGATGCACTCCCTCGGGAATGTCGCGCGTGAACGTGATGCGGCGACGTCCCGACCAGTCGTGTCGGATCGTCACCGTCCCGCTTTGCACGGGGAGGGCGCGCAGGAGCCGTCGTAAGCGTTGGCGCTCGACCTCGGCAAGCGAGCCTCCCTCGATCGTCACGACACGACGACGGCCGTGTGTCGTAAAGGAGACCTTGGTCGGCCCGCCGGTGCGTCGCATCCGGCCGATCAACTAGCGGGTGCCTCGCGTGGTCTGGGACCACGCACTCATGTCTAGGCCAGCGCGCGTCGGATGCCCTGCCATCGCTCGTTCTTTCCGCCGGGTTTCCATGGCACGTAGAGCGCCACGCGGTCGAGAATGCCCGTATACTTCTCTTTGATTTTCTCACCAACCTGATCCCAGCGGCAGCTAATGGCGTACACGTCGAGCATCTCGTCGGTGATCTCACGCGCCATGCCCGCCCAATCGCCCTTGGCGGCCTTCTCGTTCAGTCGGCCCGACGTTTCGCCCCATCCGTGGGTCTCGAGAATGCGCCGGTAGGTCCGGGTCGAGGCATAGAACGCCAGCTGCATACGCACGGGCTCCCTGGCCCGTTCGATCTCCTCGTCGGTATCGCCGGCGATGACGAACGCCGTGGTGGCGAGCGAGAGATCCTCGCGGCGTCGATTGCTCTTCGCCAGGCCTTCGTGCAGCTCGGGGAGCAAGTGCTCGCGGAGGTACGTGGTCGAGTGAAAGGGGTGCACGTGCAGGCCGTCGCAGAGCTCTCCGGCCAAGCGGCACATGTAGGCGTTGACGCCCGCGATGTAGATGGGGATGGCGGGATGTTCGATCGGCCCCGGATTGAAGAAGGGGGTCATCATTGTGAAGCGGTAGTGCTCGCCCTCGAAGGCGGGCTTGGTGCCGTTCTGCCAGCAATCCCAGACGGCGCGGATCATTTGAATCATCTCCCGCAAACGCGGCCCCGGTGCGTTCCAGCGGATGCCGAAGCGGCGTTCGTTGTGACCCTTCACCTGGGTGCCGAGGCCGAGGATGAAGCGGCCACCCGATTGGCGCTGGAGGTCCCACGCGATCTGTGCGTGGACCAGTGGGCTCCGGGGAAAGGCCACCGCGATCGCCGGTCCGAAGCGGAGCCGGCTCGTGTGCTCTGCGACGAGCGTCAGTGGCAGATAGGGATCCTGACTCGTCTCGACGGACCACAATCCATCGAATCCCATTTCCTCAGCGGCCGCGGCGTATCGGCCGACCTCAGCCAGCGCGCCCGTGGCGATCCCGGTGTCGAGTTTCATGCGGTCTCCTTCCCAGTTGGACCGGGAAGCAGATAGCCGACTCGCGCAGGCATGGCCAATGCGGCGCTCGTCAGCGGGGTGGACGTTGGAACGGGCGGACCCGGAGTGGTTGGATCACGGGGAGGCGCAACCGGCCGACGGGATTGGTGATGGGCGGGATGCGAGCGGTCGGCGGCGGCCGCGATGCGCGCTGCGATGGTCGGAAGAGAACGCCGTTGGCGACGTTCGGATACCATCCTGGGGCGTAGCTCGCGGGGTAGGGCTGTTGCACGATCACCGGGGCCGATGCCGCGGCTTCGACGATGATGTTTGGTGCGACGACGATTGGCACCGGCTCCGGTGGGGGCGGCGGCGGATCGGGAACGACCGTCGGGGGGGGGACGTCGAGGCCCAGTCCCCTGGCGACGGCGAGGACCGTCGCCTCCGCTGTGGCGGCCGTGTGGCGGAGGCGGTGCGCGCGCGCGGCGGCCACGGTGGTGGCGACGACCTCGTCGACGATCGCGAGCGTGAGGGGCCCGGCCGGGTGCCACCCCACCGACGGGTAGATCCCGACGACCTGGAGGACCGACACGGGGTCCTGTGTCGTCGATTTCTGTAGTCCGAGATCGCGCGCAACCCGGCGTGCGAACGCCGCCTGGCGTGGCCCTTCGGCGGCTGTGTCCTCGGCAGGCGCCGTCGGGGGCGTCTTGACGGCGAAGACCTTCATGTCCGGCCGCTGGTCCACGGGCACGCGCTCGAGATCGTCGTCGAAGTTGACGCTGCCGTTTTCGTCGACCCAGCGATAGATCACGGCGTCGGCCGGCAGCGCGACGGAGAGCACCAGGAGCAGCGCGAGGGTGGTGCGCATAGCGGAAGTGTAGGGCCTCCCAGCCCGTGAGGCAATGCGGGTCGATCCCACCTTGCCGGTCAGGACCCTGGCGTGGTACGAACTCCTCCACGCTTCGGGCTGTCGAGCACGCGGAGCAATGGCAGCGCGGGCACGAACGAGCGCACGAAGCGCAGGTAGCAGTAGGGCGGCGTACCCAAGTGGTTAAGGGAGAGGTCTGCAAAACCTCGATTCAGCGGTTCGAATCCGCTCGCCGCCTCTCTAGTTTCTCCCAGGGGTCGCCATGCCCTCCCGGCCGATAGCGGCCGCGCACGGGCCCGCCCGTGGCTGGGATGCAGGCGCGCATGGCAATTCCCGTGTTGATGTAGCCGAGACGGGTCCAGATCGAACTGAGGTGGGGCTGTGAGTGATCTGAGCGGAGGGGAGGGCGTATGGTGAACTGGGAAGCCGTTGGAGCAATCGCGGAACGCACCGGGGCAATCGGCGTCATTCTTTCCCTCGTGTATCTCGCACTACAGATCCGCCAGAACACAACACAGATGGAGAACAACGCCAGCCTGATGCGGGCGGAGTCCGAGCGCGCCGTCAAGACCCACGGCGGTCACTTCAATTTGACCATGGCCAACAGCAAGCAGCTGTCCGGGGTCTTCCGGCGGGGTCTGGAGAATTTCGACGCGTTGGAGCCCGACGAGCAGGTGCAGTTCAGCTTCTTCTTCGCGGAACTCCTCTCCGCGATGGACCTTGCGTTCGCAGAGAGGAGTACAGGCGTCGGTGGTACGGCTGCTTTCGACGCCCATTTGCGCGGTGTACGCCCACTCCTCCTGACCCCCGGGGGCCGATCCTTCTGGCGCATTTACGGCGGCAGAAGCGGTAGCCGCGAGTTTCAGCAGTATATAGATTCCGAAGTGTTCTCCGCCGACCAGGTTGGGCAGGCGAGCCCACCGTCACCATGACGATTCAGGATCTTGGCAGCGTCGGGGAACTCGTTGGCGCGGCGGCCACAGTCGCGACCCTGATCTATCTGGCAGTACAGATCCGGGCCAACACAAGCGCCGTACAGTCCGCGGCTGCGCAGTCCGTTCATGAAGCTTACGCGACATGGTATCGCATGCTCGCCGCGGACGCTGACCTTGCGGAGATCAGCGTAAAGGGACTGCGTGATTACTCAGGCTTGTCCGAGGGCGACAAGGCCCGTTTTGTCTGTACGTTCATGGCGTTCCTTTCCTGTTCCCAGGATGCATTCATCAAGTGGCGCGAGGGCACCTTGTCGCGCGAACTCTGGTTGGGTTGGGAAGCCGTCATGATGAACCTCTTCCTCTCGCCTGGCGGCCAAGCCTTCTGGCGGGAGCGTGCCTACCTGTTCGGCGAGGAATTCCGCGGCCACGTCGACAATGACATCCTGAAGCGGAAGCCCCATGTCAGCGCGAGGCCGTTCGGGGCGGATCTTCCATTCGCAGGCCCCGGATCGTGATCATCCCGTTGCTGCCTACGCATGCAGCGTATGCGACAGGCTACGGGGCCGTGTGCGCTCCCAGGCGTGGCATGTGTTGCATGCGTTGCATCCGTCTCGATTCGTAACTGCACAGCAGAAGAAGTTCGCTATGGATTGTGAGACGTGGTGTCGGACAAGTCCGAAGCGGTGAGTGACTGTGGTTGTGAGCCTGGAGAGGCCGTCGCGCTGGAGCGGGGCACCCTCTCGATGCTTCTGGTGATCAACGGCGTTATGTTCGTCGTCGAAGCGATCGCTGGGTGGTGGGGTGAGTCAACGGGACTCCTCGCGGATGCGCTGGACATGCTTGCTGACGCAACGGTCTACGGGACGGCCTTGTGCGTTGTGGGAGGATCGGCTCGGCGGCAAGCCGCAGCCGCCTCAGCAAGCGGCGTGATGCAGATTGTTCTCGGGGTCGGCGTCCTTCTCGAAGTCGCCCGCCGGTTCGTTTACGGCAGCATCCCCGCAAGCCTCCTGATGTTCGGAGTAGGAAGTATGGCCCTCGTCGCGAACGTCGCATGCCTAGCACTCCTGGCGAAACACCGTGACGGTGGTGTTCACATGCGTGCCTCCTGGATCTTTTCTACCAACGACGTGATCGCGAACGTCGGTTTGATCGTCTCTGGAGTGATGGTCGCCGTCCTGGGCCATCGGCTTCCCGACCTCGTCATTGGCGCGCTCATCGCAGGCATCGTGGTTCGAGGCGGGGTGCGGATTTTGCGTGAGGCCAGAGAGGCACGAGTTTCGCCACCCCTGTGATGCGTAGCCCTGGACATGATAGGTCGTCACCCGTAGCCGGGGTGGTGGAATCAGGTAGACACACGGGGCTTAAAACCCCGTGCCCTTCGGGGCGTGCGCGTTCGAGTCGCGCCCCCGGCATTGGAGATCTCAATAGTTGCGGTACGCGAGAATCACTGCGGGTGCGGTGAGAACCGCAAGTATGCCCAAACTGAGGACTCACTGGGCGCCGCGCTGGTGGAGCGGGGTGACGCTTGCAGGCATCTGGGCACGGTCATCGACCCCGGCATGGCATCCCAGGAGGCCCGCGAACGTGCGGCGGAGACCTCCGTGGGACCCGGGCGGCCTTCACCCTCGGTGGACACCTCACAAGCGCCGGTTTTGGGTGTCCACCGAGGCGTTGCTTCCAGCGCCAGCTACGACATTCACGCGTCGGGCTTCGACGAGGAAACACGCACCGCGATGTTTTTCGGAACCTATCACCTCACCTGAAGCACACGGGAGAAGGAGGCCCCGTACCCCCAACGCACAAGGAGGCGGACGCTCGCAGATGCGGGCGCACTCTCTTAGTTCGCCCCCTGCGGTTGCTGTATGTTCGCGGTCAGGCTGTTGCTCAGGTTTCCGGCGTCGTCCCGGATGCTGATCGAGGTGTTCAGGCTCGAGGTCTCCCCGAACCGATAGCACTGGCCGACTTCGATCACCCCGGAGGATGGGGTGCCGCTCACCACATTGACAGGGCCGGAAAACGAGGCAGGGGAGCCGCCCGGCAGGAACTGGAACATGACCTGCACGATGCTACCGTTCGTCGTGACGTCGCCGTCCGGGTCACTGTAGTTGAACCGGCCGACGAAGAGGCTCCCGACGGGGCCGCCTGCTAGCTCACAGGTGGGTGCGTTGAGCTGGATCAGCTGCTGCGACAGACCCGAGATGGAGGGCACCTGCGGAGCGGGGCCGAAGCCGCACTCCGCGGACGCGTCTTCGCAGCAGTCGTTGGCCGTGAAGCAGAACTCGTCGCAGAAGCACGGGGCGCTCTCGGCCGTGCAGGTGTCGTCGCGTCCCAGGCAGCAGCGCCCGGCGCACGACGTCGCCGGCACGCATTGCTGGCAGTTGTTGCTGCAGAGGTCGCCGGTGGGGCACTGCGACTGGGCGGCGGGCGGATCGCAGACCTCGCCGGTCTCGAGAACGCTGTTGCCGCACGTCGCACTCGAGTTGGTCTGTTGGACGACGAAGTACTGGCCGACGACGCCGCTGTCGATGATTGTAATGCAGATGACGAAGTTGCCGGATGCGAGCCCCTGCGAGAACCCCACCGAGATGGAGAGCGAGCCCGAGGAGGTGACGAGCGGGATTTGGTACCAGTCGCTCAGTATATTGCTCGGTGTGCACTGCCCGTTGGCAATGGCGACGACCAGCGCGAGGCCGGTGAACTGCGAGTCGCCCTGCACGGCCGCGGTCGTCGCCGACGAGGCGCCGCTGAAGGTGATGGCGAGGTCGTTCGTGCCGCCGGGACTGGCGCTCGTGCTGCCCGCGACGCCGCTGATCGGGCTTGGCGATCCCGGTCCCGGAATGGGCGCGACGCCGACGCGGAGCGCCCCCGGAACGCCGCTCTCGGTCTCGACCGAGGAGACGAACTCGTCGACCGTGTCGAGCTGAAAGAAGTCCTCAGGCAGCGTGACGTTGGAGATGAAGCTGAACGGTTCGCTGCACGGCGCCGGGACGTCGAAGAAGCTGGACGGTAGCGTGACATTGTCGATGAACGAGTACAGATCGCTGCAGGGCTGGGAGCCACACGCGTCCGCGCCGGAGCACGAGAAGCTGTCGGGCGCTGGTAGCGCGTCGCAGGCCAGGAAGGCGGGGTCGCCGCCGCCCTCGCGGAAGACGTTGCCGGTGACGCTGCCGTCGTCGTCGTTCAGCGTGATCGCCCAGCGCTCGTTGCCGACGTTCTTGTTGGCGAGCACGCGGTCGCCGTCCGGGGTCCTCTGGATGCCGCGCTGTGCGCCGCTACCGTCGCTGCAGGCATCGGCTCCGAAGCACGCGTAGTTGTTGTCGCCTGCGAGCGGGTCGCAGGCGATGAACGCGGGCGGGCCGTCGGTGCGGAAGACGTTGCCGGTGATGCTGCCATCGTCGTTGTTGAGGGTGATCGCCCAGCGCTCGTTGCCGACGTCCTTGTTGGCGAGCGCCCGCTTGCCGTCGGGCGTGAACTGCAGGCCGCGGTCCGCGGCGGCACTCGGTGTTGTGGTGAGCGCGATCGCCAGGCTGGCGATCGCGCACGAAAAGAGAGTTCGCGTCGTCATGAACCCCATTCTAGACTGGTTCGCCGTGCAGGACGAGACGTGCCGACGGCGCCGAGAAGCTACCGCCGACTAGAGGCAGAAATGTCCGCTCTAGTAGTGCCGCGTGTTCGAGTCACGCCGGGCGACCGACAGCGCCTCGAAGCGGTGGCTGGCGTCGGTTCCGTCATCCCCCCAGGTCGTGTGAAACACGTTCCCGGTGAGCGATCCATCGGGATGCTTCGTGATGGCCCACCGCTCGGCTCCAACGGCGCGGCTTACCATCATGCGTGCGCCATCTGGGGTTGTCCGCATTCCCGCGCACAAAGGGGGTGGGGCCAACACCACAGTCGCGGTCAACAGCGCGATAGCAGTGGACGTTCGATGTCTGGGGATTGCATCCGATGGTTGCGTCTCCTACGCGTCGAGCGGTGAAGACCTGTGTTGGTCTGGGTGTCCTCCTCTTCGGGCAACCGGCTTCGGCGAGTCAGATCTGGAGTCCGGAACCGCACAGGCCACCAAGTATGGCCCGATCAACCCGACCCATATCAACGCGGCGGAGGAGACGAACGCCGCGGCCGTGAGGCGAAGGGACGTTTGTGGCCCGAAAACTTGAAACAGCGTGTTCTGCTCCGGAATACGGTTTGGCGACGACCCGTAGCGAGGCGATCGGGTGCACTCCTAAGCTGTCCGCGTGAGAGGTCTCGGGAGAGAACCCATTGTGCGGCTGGTTGGGCCGATGCTGACGATCGTGCTGACAATCACGGTTGGGTGCGTTTCGGGGATGGATGGGTCACCCCAAGACGGAGAGCCCGCGGCTATCCGAGCGTTCTGCGAGGCCGACAAGAGCGGTGGGGATGTCGGGCCCGGAGTCGGCTGGATAATCGAAGATCCCATCTACGAGGGGGTCGGCGAGCCGTATGAGCCGCGAACCGTGGCCATCCATCTGGCAGGCCTTGACGAGCAACTCGCAGGGTTCACCTGGCGCATTCGACTGAGGAATCCTGACACCTATGCGGTTGTCGCCGACTCCATGCCCATCGAGCCCCCGCTGACGAGGATCGTGTTGGATGTTCCCGCCGGAACGTATCGGTTGTCCGTGACCGGCCGATACGCCACCGATCCAGACGGACTGCAGTTGGTCAGTGGACTGGACGGGGTGGATGCTTACGTCCACGTTTGCGTGAAATGCTTCAGCCATCCGTTCTGGCAAATGGCCCGTTACAATATCTGCCGTGACACGAGTGTTCTCTCCTTCGAGACCTTCGCCGATGTCGAGATCCTGCTTGTCCCGCACGGGGAAAGCTTCAGTGACGTGGTGTTCAGTTGCATGTTCTGACGTTGAGGCCACTTGCGCTCGCTCTTCTCGTTTTTCCCAGCGCGCCGTACGATCTTGCGCTGCTTCGCGCCGAAATACTGATTGTCGCGACCCCGTAGCGCAATGATGCGCTGCGCTCGTAGTGTCGTGGCATGGCTCCCCACAGCTTAGTGGCCGAGAAGGACGTGCCGCTCATCATCGACCGGTCTGGCGTGTTCGGACACACGGCTGAGACGGGGAGCGGGTGGTGCCGAATACGATCGCTCCGGTGCGGAGCAAGGGACGCATGGTTGCTGCGGCACGCACGGTAGTGCTGGGGGTGATCCTCATCGCAGCGAGTAACTGCGCCCCGGATTTCTGTTCACCAGGGACGATCAAGGTCGAGGGCAGGGCCGAGTCCGACGGGCGGGTGCTCGGGGGCATCGACATGGACACGCTCGACCGTATCTGTCCCGAGGGTTGCCCCGCAGTGTGGTGCGCGACCCAGGCCGACGACGGCCGGCTGACGCGTCACGGTCCATTCGCCTCCCGATATGAAGACGGGCAGCGGAACGCCTCGGGCTCTTATCGCAATGGGAAGCGTGATGGCGTGTGGGTGGGGCGGTACGAGAACGGCGCACGGCGCTACGTTGGCACCTGGGTGGCCGGGGCCAAAGTGGGAGTGTGGACGAAGTGGCATCCGAACGGGCGTAAGCTGAGCGAGGGGGCGTATCGGGGCGACCGGAAGGTCGGCCTCTGGATCTCCTTCCGCGAGACCGGGAACAAATGGCTGACCTGGAGCTTCGTGGACGGGCGACTGTCCGGAACGATGACGACGTGGAACGGCGATGGCACCGTGCGACGGCAGGCCGAAGTCACACCGGGCCGCTACTAGCTCTCGCAGCGCACCGACCACGGCACGCGATCCGAACGGGCCCGGATCATCGGTTCACCGGCCCTCGAGCACCTCGCGCAGCATCGCCAACGCCTCCGGTATCGGTACGTCGAGCCCGACATCGGCCGCCGTGATGCCAGCCTCGGCAATCTCGTGGAGCGTGCGCCGACAGACCGCCCATGGTCAACCTGGATCGGACATTGGAACTGCCATCGTGCCTTGCCGCGAATCGGTCGACGGAAGCGGAGGTGGATGACCTGCTCGTGTTTGTATCTCGTGCCGCGCAAGGTTCGGAGATCGCGGTAGAGGGCCATCAGGCGTCCGTCATTGCTTTCTGGGGCGACGACGAACTCGGCCTCGGCCCCCACGCCCCAATGCGAGGATGCCGGCGCTCACGATGGGTCGTAGTGCCCCGGCTTGTTCGAAGGTGGTGACGGCGATCTTCGCGCAGTGCTCAACGCACGTCGCCTTCGTGTGCCAGTTCCACCGTGTGCTGCCGATGCCGCCCATGGATGCTCGTCAGGTTTTCCTAAACGCAGTCGTCTTTGAACGGGCGAGCGTTGCTGGTGGAGACGTTCTGCTTCTCGTGCTCGATCACGTTTCGGTATCCGGACCCGGTGCAGTAGCGCAGCGCGCTCGGTTTGCCGCCCCAGATCGCCGCGGGGATCAATCTATAGATCAACCTCGAAGCAGTAGAGCGGCGCCACCACATTGCACCTATTGGTTGCGGTGATCCGCGACCACCCGGCGTTCGCTTGCGATGTCTGTCCGACGTTGCCGTGGAGAGTCGACCCTGAGGTCGCCCAGTTGAAGCAGTGCTCGCTGGTCTTCGTGCCGTTGTCGTTCGTGCCAGTCCAAGCGGCGTCGAACGCGGGCGTACCGTCCTCTTGGCTGTCGATCGCTGCGTCGAGGGCACCGTCGAGCAGATCGGTCTTATCGTTGGCCACCACGGTCGTACCATCGACCCGGCGGTACTCCGTGTCAGGAATGCGATCCTTCGCATCCACGGTCGAGGTGCTGAGCCACGCACGCCACGTTCTGCCCTGCAGCTTGCCGCCGTCGAAGGTCGAGGCATCGGCGGCCGTCTTGCACTTCGCGTCGCCTCCCGCGAGGCCGCCGAGATTGCCGAGGAACTCGGCACTCGTGACGAAGACGAACTTGAAACCGGACGGTGTCGCCGTCGGCGTGCTCGTGGGTATGACGGTTGCTGTTGCTGTGGGGGTCGCGCTGGGTGTGGTAGTTGCCGTTGTCGTGGCCGCGGGGGTCGGCGTTGCTGTGACGGTGAAAGTCGGCATCGGGGTCGCTGTTGCCGTGAGAGTCGCAATCGGTGTTGCGGTCGCTGTGGCTGTTCCGGTGGAAGTCGGCGTCGCAGTCGCTACCATCGTGACCGTCACGCCCGGGTCGGGTGTCGGCAGCCCGACCGGGACGCACAGCTCACGCGCCCGCTTGATGTCTAGCGTGTCGGCGCCAAACTGGTTCTCGATGAAGACCGTTTCGCCCACACGCGACCCTGCTCGGATCGTGTAGCATACGAGTCGAGCCCTCGGATCAAGGATCCCCTCACCGTTCTTGTCAACGGCGAGACACAAACGCAGGGGCTTCTTCACATCGGTCGTTGTGGGTAGACCAAACTGATCCTCTACCGTGACGCCTGGGACACGCCGCCGCCCGCCCCGGACGCCGTAGCACTGAAAATGGTCGATGGTTGGTGGATCGAGTGCCGGCGCGGGATCGCTCAGGCTCTTGCTCGACGGGACGAGAAGGAACTCGGGACGTGTGAGGTCGAGCTTCAGCTCCCCAAACTGGTCGGCGACGTCGATGTTCCGCACACCGCGGAAACGCGGGGCGGTCCGGCCGAGCTGGTACCCGACCAGATGGTCGGCATCGAGATCCGCGCCGGGCTCCTCGTTGTTCTTGTTCGCCGGCGCGCAGAGCCGCTTGGGATGCCGAACGTCGGTGACATGTACCGCAACATCATCGACGAGCTCGACGCTCCGAATCGTTTCGAACGGCGATCGCCGTACGTCGTAGCATTGAAAGTGACTCAACGGTGAAGATGGCGAGTCTGCGCTCGCGGCGCCCGCATGATCTTCCGCCGTCGTGACGGCCATGTCGGCACGAGCGGCCGATGGTGCGAGGACAATGGCGCAGGCAACGAAAGCGAGGGGCATCAGGTGCCGGATCATCAGGATCTTTCCCCTAGAGAAGGCAGAAAATCTGCACTGCAGAAATGATCGCCCAGGATGGACCTCACTGTCAACCGTCGAGGTCGGTCAGGCGGCGAGGCCGTAGATCCACTGATCCAGAATAGCGCGGGCCGAGACAATCAGTGCTGAGACGGCAGAAGTGGGGGACCGAACTCGGACCGAGGTCTGATATCGAGGCCTCAGGTCAATTGGACAGAGGCCTTTCACCCCGCCTGTCATCGGCAAGAGTATCAGGATGTCGTGAGCGAGGTCGGGCGAGTAACTTCGCACTTCCGCCCGACCCTGTCGGTTGTGTTGCCCGACTGGATCGAAGAGCAGAAGGCGCATTCGGCGCGACTTCTGCGCCGGTGGTTCCAGCCTGTGACGGCCACGCTAGCCCCCGTGAAGCACGACGTGAACGACGCCGAATACAAGGAGATCCCCGCATGGTTTGCTCGAGAGGGATTTCTTCCGTTTCTTTTACTATTCGAGCGATTGCAGGAGCGTGGCGGCAGTGACAGCGGGCGCGCCCTGCTCGTTCTTAGCAAGGAAGTGGAGGCGGCGGCCCCCGGCCTCGAGCATTTCTTGAACTTTCTAATTGCCGACCAGGGAGCGAGCGTTCCTCAAGGTCTCAAGCATTCGACGTTGCTTCCCAAGCTATACTGGCTATGGGGGGACACCCCAGTTGCCGCTGAACTGAAGCAGCGCAGAGCGTTGACCCGTACCGCGGATGCAACTCCGTTTGCGAACCAGCGGTTGGAAATCGGGAAGGTGCAACTCGATCCTCAGTGGGGAGTGGTGACACGGTACACTCTTGAAGCGGTGCTGATACGCAATTACGGCCAACATCGAGGTTTGCGGGAGTGCGAACGCGAAGAGTTGTTTGAGCACTTGAGATCGGTGTTGGGGGCCACGGTGCTCGCCTGGAAGCATGCCCGGTTGCGTGGGTTTCTGTAGTTGGGGAGGTGCGAGAATCTGATACGGCGCGAATACGAATGCAGACTCCTTTAAAACGCGGCGATCCGCGTCCGTCGCGGGGAGCCCGGCTGCCTCTGCCCCGCGCCACGTGTGGCCGGGCTGTGTGCTTCTCCGGCAATTGTCGATCACTGCCCTTGAACCTCTGAATCAGCCAATGTCGCCTCGAGGTCTAGGTGAACGTGTGCGGGCTCACGTCGCAAGCCTTCGGCGGGGTAGGTTTTGACGAGCCGCAGATGTTCCGCATCATACGCTATTCCGTCCACCAAGCACGCCTCGGCCACACGGGGATGGTCGGAATGGAGCCACACGTAGTTCTTCTTCGCCCAGTAACTACGGGGTGCGTCTGGTGCGTTTCGGCAGGGTGGTGCGTGACGGGAGAACGCAGCATCCGTCGCATGTGTTGCATGTCGAAGGGGTAGGGTCGTTGGCTTAAAACCCCGTGCCCTTCGGGGCGTGCGCGTTCGAGTCGCGCCCCCGGCATTGGAAATCTCAATAGTTACGGTACGCAAGAATTGCTGCGGGTGCGGCGAGAACCGCGGGTATGCGCAAAGTCTGCCCGAACCGAGTGCGCGGACGAGAACAGCATACACGGGCGGCGTCGGATTCTCCCCACTCCAGACCGGCTGACGTAGTCGCCACTGCGCTGCGCGGCGTCGCCCGGGGCCTCTCGCTGACGATGCTGTAGCGATCGAATGCCGGGGGCGATTGAGCTGGATCTGAGCCGACCGCCGGTATAGATCTCCGTCAGCAGTCAAAGGAATCTACTGCTCTCATATGGTCCCCCTCGACGCTGGCGGCGATCCGCCGCGACCCACAGAGCCGCGCCGTGTGCCGGAGCGGGCGCTGACCGAGGCGCTCCTCCTGATCGCCGCCGCGCCCGATCAAGCGACCATGATGCAGGTTGTCACCGAGCAGGTGCGAGCGATCATCGGGGCTCACCAGTCGGTTACCAGTCTGACGGTCAGCGACGATTGGGCTCAGGCGATCACCGCCACATCTCTCTCGGACAAGTATGCGGCCTGGCGGACCTACGACGAGCTGCCCGACGGCTCGGGTATCTACAACGTGGTCTGCAAGACGAACCGGGCGATGCGGATGACGCAGAGGCAGCTCGAGCGGCACCGAGCATGGCGTGGGTTCGGAGCCAGCGGGGAACGGCATCCGCCGATGCGGGGCTGGCTCGCCGTGCCGCTCGTCGCGGCCGATGGCAGGAACCTCGGGCTCATCCAACTCTCCGACAAATATGAGGGCGACTTCACCGCCAAGGACGAGTCGACCCTCGCCCAGCTGGCGCGCCTGGCCTCGATCGCAATCGAAAAGGCCGCCGCCGAGGCCGCCCTGCAGGCGGCGCTCCGCACCGCCCGTCACCAGGAGCAGCAGTTGCATCGCCTCGCCCAGCAGCTCGTGACCGCGCGCGAGGACGAGCGCAAGCGCCTTGGCTTCGATCTACACGACAACGTCTGCCAGGAGCTGATCGGCATCGCCATCATGGTGAGCGCCGTGCGGCAGCGTCTCCGCGACGACGAGGCGGGGAGGTTTTCTGAGCTCGCCCGCGTCGGCGAATATCTCAACGCGCTCGTCGAGCACTTGCGGCAGCTCGCCGGAGACCTGCGGCCGATGCAGCTCCGCGATCTCGGCCTCGAAGCCGGCTTGCGATCGCTGGCGGAGGGCCTGTCCGCGACAGGGAGCAAGATCGGCATCGTTGCTCCCAGGTCGGTTCCCCGCCTCGGGGATGCAACCGAGGTCGCGGTCTATCGCGTGGCGCAGGAAGCCCTCCTCAACGCGGTTCGGCACGCCGGAGCGAGCGCGATCACGCTCACGCTGAGCGTCGTCGATGATCGGGTCTGCCTTGAGGTCCGGGACGACGGGTGCGGCTTCGATAACGAGAACCAGTCCTTGTGGGGAGTGGGCATCGCGAGCATGCGGGAGAGGGCCCTGGCGCTCGGCGGCGAATTCGAGGTGTCGACGACGCCTGGAGCGGGAACCGTCGTGCGGCTCTTCTGCCCGGTGCACCCTCAGAGCGGGTAGTCGACTTTGTACAGGGATTACCTGCGAGAGCGTGGGCCGTTAGAACTGGTCTCGCAGAAATCGAATCAGATCCGTCGAGGTCACGAGACCGGCCAGTTGGCCTTCGGCGTCGACGATCGGCACTGCGTGGATGCTTCCATCCGAGAGCGCTTCGGCCGCGTCTGCGATGGTCGATTTGACTGGAAGCGTTCGGAGATCTTTCTTCATGAGCCCTTCGATCGAAAACTGATGATCGAGATAGGCATCCATAGATCGCACGTCGCTTCCGACGCCCTCGACGCTGATCCCGAGAATGTCGGAAGCGGAGATCAGGCCGATGAGCTTCTTGCCCGAGATCACGGGCACATGATGGAACCCGCTTGTTGCGAGCAGCTTGCGGACATCGCTGACCTTCTGGTCGATAGTTGCTGTGGCGACATCCCGCGTCAGGATTTGGTCTATCGGTTCATTTTTCTTCATGCGTTCCTCTTGGATGGGGACCGATGCGATCGGTCCGGAGCGTCAACTGACCAGGTGGCCGACCTATAGTTCCCTCGATGGGGACAGAGCGCAAGATCGAGCACTGCTGCGTCTCAGGGCATTCTGGACCACGGCCGTTGCACGAGCAACGCCTCTGACTTGGAGGTCTCAGTAGTTGTCGGAACGCGAGCACTACTGCGGCTTGTTTCTCACGGTCAGAGGCGCAAGAATCCCGCGCGTGTATGGTGCGACCCAGGCTGCTCGCATGCGTCGGTCGTCCCCCAACGTGTGTTCGAAGCTCGGCGGCGTGATGCGATGAATCATGTGTCGGCGCGGCGTGGAGGGCTCTGCGGTCTTGCGGGCGGTACAATCGCGCTCCTGCTGGCCGGGAGCGTGGCGGCGCAGTCACTGTGCGACATCGATGGTGACGGGCAGCTCACCGAGATGGATGGCATCACCGTTCTCCAGTCGGCGGCGTTGCTCGAGACCACTTGCGTGCTCGCCGTCTGCGATACCGACGGTGATGGCGAGATCACCGACACGGACGGGGTCAACGTCTTGCGTGCGGCCGCGGCGCTATCGAGCTCGTGCGAGGAGCCCCTCCCTGATCCGATTTGCGGCGACGGCATCAGGAACAGCGCCGAAGCCTGTGATGGGTCCGACGACGTACTATGCGCGAGCGGTCTTTGCCGCCAAGACTGCACGTGCGAGCCTGTCGCGGGAGGAGGAGCGGCGATCACGGACTTCGTTCCGGCGATACGAGGAGCGGGGGGGCAATCGGCCATGCTGCGAGTCGGGGCCGCCCCGATACCAGGCGCGGGCGCGCCGATGACGATCAACGACCTCGACGGAACCGGTGAGGTGGCACCGAGTGGCAGCGGCAACGCGAGCTTCGGCGTCGTCACCAACGGGTCCGCCCAGGCAGCCGGCATTGGTGGCACGACGTTGCTCGTCCGCGTTCGTGACGCCACCGGCGTCGTCGCTACCGGTTTCTACGAGCTCGCGCTCGGCACGAACACCGTCGATCTCGACTTCGACGTGGCCAATCTCGCCGCCGGCACCGGCTTCTTCCTCGACTTCGCGACTGAGGACGCGGCAGGTGTTGTCAGCGTCTACGAGACCCTCGACGTCGTGATCGTCTGCATCATCGCCTTCGAGGCGTGTGTCGGCGGGCCGAGCGACGGCGAGCCTTGCAACAGCGCTCCATGCGAAACCGCCTGCAACCCGACGTCGTGCGACGAGCCGGCGTGTCCCGGCGGCGAGTGCGGCCTCGTGATCGAGCTCGGGGGATTCTGAACACGTCCTCGCCTGGTGCTCATCTTCAACCGACGCTGGCGGGTATCCGTCCGCTCATGTCCGCACCGGAGTTCTCCGGAACGGGGATCCGCAGTCGGGAGCGCCGTAGCGTGTGGCGTCCCGACCGCGGATGACCTCGTGTTATCCGAGCGCCTTTTCGGCGCGCACGATGGCCTTGGCGTACGCGTTTGCCCTTCGCTGCGCCGCTTTCAGCGCCGCTAGCTCGGTGGCATTGGCGGTCTTTGCGGCCCGGGCCTTGTCGAGCAAGCTGCGGGTCGTTGCCAGTTCCTTTACAGTCGTGCGCAGGGCCTTCCGTGTCTCCCCGCTCGGACTGGACTTCGCACGTTTGGCCGCCAGTCGTTTGCGCTTCAGTAGCGCGCCTCGCTTCCGACCCAGACGCTTGGTCGCTGTCGCCAATCGTTTCGCATCCTTGCTCCGGCTCGCGACGGCCGCATTTCCAGCCGTGCACGCCGTCGCCAGCTTGGCGAGG
>JAJCZP010000184.1 GCA_029262315.1 Deltaproteobacteria bacterium
CGCATGATGGGCCGGCTACGCTCCTTCGGCACCGGCGCGGCCGCCCGCTGTCGCAACCTCGACGACCGCTGCGGCCGTATGCTTGGCGACGACTTGGCCATGAGCGCGCGCAGCCTGCTCGCCGCGCTGGCCGTCCTCGCCATCGCCGGCACCCTGATGCTGCATCGCCTGGGCGATGCGGAAATCTGCGGATTCAACGAGGCCGTCGAAGCGCTCGTCATGCAGGACATGCTCGAGCGCGGCAATCTCTTCTTCCCACGCGCCAGTGGCAACGAGCCAAGCTACAAACCCCCGATGTTGCACTGGGTAGCGACGATCATGGCACGCGCCCTCGGAGCGAGCGAAGTCTCGGAGCTGACCGTCAGACTCCCCTCGGTCGTGTTCGCTCTAGCCGGCATCGCGATCACGATGCTGTTCGTCCACCGCCAGATGGGCGCACACACCGGCGTGCTCGCCGGCCTGATCCTCGCAGCGGCAATGCAGTACATACGGCAGGGACGCTTCGGACGGGTCGACATGGCGCTGACCTTCTTCGAGACCGCGACCTTGCTCGTCTTCCTGACGTGGGCCGCACGCACCGTGCGCCGCCCCACGGACACGAGGACCGACCCTTGGCTCTGGCTCTTGGCGTTCACCGCCGGTGCGGGCGTCCTCACGAAAGGGCCGGTCGGCGCCGTCCTGCCGCTGGCCGCGATCGCGGTCACGCTCACACTCGACCGGCGCTGGGATCTGCTGCGAAAGATGTTCCGGTGGGGGCCCGCGCTCGCGCTCGTAGCGCTGAGCATCAGCTGGTACGCGATCTGCGCGTTCGCGGCCAAGGGGGACTTCCTGGCGCTGCACCTGGGCACGGAGAACTTCGGACGTTTCACGGGCGCGCTGGGACGCATGCCAACGCTGTACTACCTGAACCCGCTCCTGATGAACTCTCCCCCCCTCACCTTTCTCGCACCCCTCGCGGTCGTCGCGGCCCTCCGGCCCCGCTCGAGCGTCCTCGATGGCCGCCCCAACCACCAGGATACCAGCACGCGGCTCTTCGCCATCTTCTGGCTCGTGACCGTCCTCTTCTTCTCGCTGGCAGCGTACAAGCGACGCGCCTACCTCCTGCCGCTCTGGCCTGCCGCAGCGATCCTGACGGCTAGCTGGCTCCGAGCTCAGGCGCAGACCGCCAATGGCAAGGCGCTCCGCGGAGCCGTGACCGCGATCTGCCCCATCCTCGTTGTCGTCAACTTCGTGGTGGCGCCACTCATCGAGGGCCGGGAGTGCCCGGCGGGAAACTTCAGGCTCGCCGCCAGGAGCATCCGTGCGCTGCTCCCCTCGTCCGCCAATCTCGTCTCTGTCGGAGGAACGGGCGGCGGCGACCTTGCCGCCATGCGCTTCTACCTGCGGCATCCCCTCCCCGCACGAAGTGCGACGCCCCCTGGGTCGAGTTCCCACGTCCTTCTCGTCGTACAGCGCGAGGACCGCACGCGGTACGCAGCTGGACTACCGGGACACAAACCGCTCGGGACATTTCGTCCGGGAAGAGGAACGATCACCCTCTATCAACGCCTACCGGATGCCGACTCCTCGTGATGCACGTTCTTGCCGATCGAACGCAAGAACCTGCGGCCGTCCGGACGCGGCAATCCTGCGTACAGCGCGCTAATCGCCGAGGGCCGCGTCGTTGAACTTGTAGCCGACCCCGCGTACGGTTTGAATTAGCTCCGGGCGTGCATCATCGCGTTCCACACGCGTCCGCAGCCGCCGGATATGCACATCGACCGTTCGGGGCTCTACGTAGGTGTCGCGCCCCCACACCATGTCGAGAAGATGGAGCCGCTCGAACACCCGGTTCGGGTGTCGGGCGAGAAACGCCAACAGCTCGAACTCTCGGAGGCTCAGACGCACCTCCTCCTTGTCGAGAAAGACCTGATAGGTATCGAAGTCGATCTTCAACCGCCCACGCTCGTAGAACTGATGCGGCCGGGCTGTCTCCGGCCCTTGCGCCCTGCGCAACACCGCCCGCACCCGGGCGAGCAACTCGCGTGGACTGAAGGGTTTGGTGACGTAGTCATCGGCGCCGATCTCGAGTCCGACCACCTTGTCCGACTCCGCCGCCTTCGCCGTCAGCATGACGATCGGCACGCGCGCCGTTTCCTCCTCCTGGCGGAGCGTCCTGCAGATGTCGAGCCCTGACATGCCGGGCAGCATGATATCCAGGATGATGACCGCCGGTCGCTCGCGCCGTGCAAGCGCGAGCGCCAACTCACCGTCACCGGCTTCCACGACGTGAAAGCCCTCCTGTTCGAGGTTGAACCGGAGCAGCTCGCGAATGTCCTGCTCGTCCTCGACGACGAGCACCTTCTTACGCTCCGTCACGACTCAGCTCACACGGATGCCGGCAACTGGCTCACGTGACGAATGCTCTTTCCCTTGACCATGAACACCACCATTTCGCTAATGTTAGTGGCATGATCGGCGATGCGTTCCAAGTACTTCGAAACGAAGAGCACGCGCATCGCTCGCGTAATGACAGCCGGATCCTCGAGCATGAAAGAGACCAACTCGCGAAAAATCTGACTGTTCAACTTGTCGACGACGTCGTCCTCGTGGCAGACCGCGAGTGCGAGATCGGCATCGTAACGCACGAACGCGTCGAGGCTCTCTCGCAGCATGCGGGTGGCGATCTCGGCCATCCGCGGAATGTCGACATAGGGCTTCAGCTGGGGCTCAGTCTGCAATTCCTTCGCTCGTTCCGCAATGCTCGCGGCCCGATCACCGATCCGTTCGAGATCGGTCGTGATCTTGAGCGCCGTCGTAATGAAACGCAGATCGCGCGCTGCGGGCTGGCGGAGTGCCAGCAGGCGGATACAGAGCTCATCGATCTCCACATCGAGTCGGTTCACATCGTGGTCCTTGAGCACTACCGCATCCGCCAGCCCCACGTCCTGCGTGACCAACGCCCGGATGGCATCCGCGATCTGGCGCTCAACCAGCCCCCCCATCTCGAGCACGCGGTGCCGTAGATCAGCCAGCTCCTCTTCGTACCGCTTGTCGGTATGCGTCGCCATCACCGTCACCCGAAGCGCCCCGTCACGTAGTCTTCGGTCTCCTTGCGGGCCGGCGCGGTGAAGATCGTCTGCGTCCGATCGACCTCGACCAACTCCCCGAGGTAGAGAAACGCAGTACTGTCCGATACCCGCGCCGCCTGTTGCATGTTGTGCGTGACGATGACGATCGTGTACTGCGACTTCAACTCGTGGATCAGCTCCTCGATCCTGGTCGTGGCGATGGGATCGAGCGCCGAGCACGGCTCATCCATCAGCCCGACCTCTGGCTCGACCGCCAACGCCCGCGCAATGCAGAGACGC
>JAJCZP010000185.1 GCA_029262315.1 Deltaproteobacteria bacterium
GGGCCGAAGATCTCCAGGGTGCTGACCTTGGCGTCGTCCGGGGGGTCGAACAGCACCGTTGGCGCGTAGGTCGTCGGCGAGCCGGCGCTCCCACCGCAGAGAAGCTCCGCGCCCCCGTCGACCGCCTCGCGAATCCAGGAATCGACACGCTCGACCTCGGCCGGTCTGATGAGTGGGCCGATCTCGGTATCAGCCGAGGTGGGGTCGCCGACTGGCATGCGCTCGGCGGCGGTCGCGAGATCACGAGCGAGTGTGCGCGCGATGCTCTCGTGGACGAAGATGCGCTGGACAGAGACGCAGACCTGGCCAGCATGATAGAAGCCCCCCTTGGCGAGAAGCGGGAGCGCGTTCGTGAGGTCGGCGTCCGCTGCGATGATCGCTGGGGCCGCGCCGCCATGTTCGAGTGAGCATCGTGTGCCCGGTGCAAGCCGCGAGCGGAGCATCCATCCGACCTTCGCGCTGCCGATGAAAGTGAAGAACCCGACGCGGGAGTCGGAGGCGAGCTTCCCGGAGACATCGCGGTTGCTGGTGAGGCAGGCCTGGCACCAGGCCTCGGGGAGGCCTGCTTCACGGAGGATCTCGACGAATCGGAAACACGACAGTGGCGTCGCCTCGGCGGGCTTGACGATGACCGGACAGCCGGCGGCGATCGCCGGGGCGACCTGATGCACGATCAGATTGAGCGGATGGTTGAACGCGCTGAACGCGACGACCGGTCCGATCGGCTCGTGATGCGTCATGGCGAAGCGGCCGGTCGAGGCCGCGTTCAGGCCCATGGGGATCTCGGCGCCCGTCTGGGTGCGCAGGGTCTCGATACAGACGCCGATGCCGTCGATGGCGCGATCGACTTCGACCTGCGAGTCCATGAGAGGCTTGCCGCCCTCGCGCGCAGCTTCGAGTGCGAGCGCGTCTCGGCGCTCGGCCATGATCGAGGCCGTCCGCGCGAGAATGGCGAGGCGTTGTGGTACGTCGAGCCATCCGTCGCGGTCGCGGAACAGTGCATCAGCCGTGGCGAGCGCGTGCTCGACGGCGGTCTCGTCGGCGCGATCGACCGAGGCGATGGGTGAGCGGTCGTAGGGGGCGACCACCTCGACTGGCGCGCCCGCGGCCACGGCCCCAGGAATCATCAGCGCTACGTGCCGTGTCATCGTCTTAGACCACGCACGTCTTGGCGCGGAGCTCGTCGCCCAATACCCGCTCGTTCTCCGAGTAGTCGACCGGCACTTCGATGAGGTGGACGCCTCCCGCTTCGAGGCAGTCGCGCAGCGTCGTCTGGAGCTCGCCGGCTGCCGTGATGCGGTGGCCCTGCGCCCCGTAGCTCTCGGCGTAGCGCACGAAGTCCGGGTTTCCGAATTGGAGCCCGTGGTCGGGAAAGCCCGCCGTCCCCTGTTTCCAGCGGATCATCCCGTAGGAGTCGTCTCGCAGGACCAGGACGACCACGTCGAGTTTCATCCGTACGGCGGTCTCGAGCTCCTGGGAATTCATCATGAACCCGCCGTCGCCGCAGATGGCGACGGCCTGGCGATCGGGATGGACGACCTTCGCGCCGAGTGCCACGGCGAGTCCTCCGCCCATGGTCGCGAGGGCGTTGTCGAGGAGCAGGGTGTTTGGCTCGTGCGCACGGTAGTTGCGCGCGAACCAGATCTTGTACATGCCATTGTCGAGTGAGACGATGCCGTCGCTCGGCAGTGCCGTCCGCACCTCCTGGACGAGGCGCTGCGGGACGAGCGGGCAGCGCATGTCCTCCGATGTGCCGTAGACGTGCTCCTCGACCTGCGCTTTGACGCGCGCGAAGTACGCCAGGTCCCAGGAGGAGGACGGCTGGATCAGCTCCGCCAGACTCCGCATGTTGGCGGCGGTACAGCCGATGACCTCGTGTTGCGGGAAGTAGACATCGTCCATGCCTGCCAGGAAGTAGTCTACGTGGATGACGGTCGGCCCCTGCTCGCGCATGAAGAACGGTGGCTTCTCGGCGAGATCGTGCCCGACGTTTACGATCAAGTCGGCACGGTCGAGTGCGCAGTGGACATAGTCGCCGTCGGAGAGCGCGGTGGTGCCGAGGAAGCGTGGATGACGCTCGTCGACCGCGCCTTTGCCCATTTGTGTGCTCACGAAGTAGAGCCCGGTCTTCTCGACGAAGGCCTTGAGCGCGGCTTGGGTTTCATTGCGGTTGGCGCCGGCGGCTAGACAGAGGAGCGGGCGCTTCGCCTGGGACACCAGCCGCGCCGCTTCTGTGAGCGCCATCGTACTCGCGCCCGGCGGCTTCGGCGTCGTGACCGAGAAGGGTTGGCGATCGATGTCCTCCGAGGCGACATCTTCAGGCAATTCGAGGTGCACGGGGCCAGGCTTCTCGGTTTCGGCGATCCGGAACGCTTGGCGCACGAGGTGGGGAATGTTGTTGGCGTCGACGATCTGCTTGGTGAACTTGGTGACGGGTTCCATCATGCGGACGATGTCGACGATCTGGAACCGCCCCTGTTTGCTCTTCTTGATGGGTTTCTGCCCGGTGATGAACAGCACCGGCAGGCCGGCCAGGAGCGCGTAGGCGGCGCTGGTGACGAAGTTGGTGGCGCCCGGGCCGAGCGTCGCGAGACAGACGCCGGTGCGGCCAGTGAGCCTGCCCACCGTGGCCCCCATGAAGCCAGCTGGCTGCTCGTGGCGCGTGAGCACCAATTCGATCGTCGACGTTCGCAGGGACTCCAGGAGGTCGAGGTTCTCCTCGCCGGGAATTCCGAAGATGTACTCGACGCCCTCGTTCTCGAGCGCGCGCACCAGCAGATCACTTGCCTTCATGCGACACCTCACTTGGTTCGACGCGACTCGCGTACGTCGGCCTGGACAGTATCGAGTTAGGTTGGGCGGAGGAAGAAGTTACGCGTCGCTGCCTGGAGACGGTGGCGTGGGGTCACGCCATGGATCGGTCAGGACCGCACGACCTCGTACTCGGCGGGCTTGAACTTGCGGATGCGCGCGCAGTACTCGCTGGCGAGGCCCGGGAACAGCGCGTGATTCGATCCGTCGTCGTCCAGGTACCAGCTGGAGCATCCGGTGGACCAGACCATGTGTTTCATCCGGCCTTGTAGGCCGGCGTTGTACCGGTCCTGCACGTCCTGTCTGACGCTCAGGTACGTGATCTTGCCCGTGATCATCTGCCGGATGGCCTGCAGAATGTAGCCAATCTGCGACTCGGTGAAGACGAGGACCGACGTGTGCCCCGGTCCGGTGTTCGGGCCCATCATGATGAAGTAGTTCGGAAAGCCCGCGACGCTGACGCCCTTGTAGGCGACGGCGCCTCCGCGCCAGGCGTCGTCCAGTGTTCGTGATTCGAGGCCGGTTACGGGGAAGGGGGCAGTGGCCAGGCCGAGCGCGAAGCCGGTCGCGAGGATGATGGCATCGACCGCGTGCTCGCGCCCATCCGCCGTCACGATGCTCCCGGCACGGACTTCGGTGATGGCGTCGGTGACGAGATCGACATTCTCCCGTTCCATCGTCGACCAGTAGTCGTCGGAGATGAGCATGCGCTTGCAGCCGAACTGAAAGTCGGGGCGGAGCTTGGCGCGGAGCGCGGGATCGGAGACGCTGGCTTGGAGATGCCGTTCGGACATGCGCTCGCCGATCTTCGAGAGCCATGGCGCGTCGAGGAAGATGATGGGCCCCATCAACTCGCTGAATCCGTACAACAGTGTGCGCAGGATCTTCATGATCCAGGGGAAGCGTCGAAAGCGTTGCCGCAAGCGCGCGCTGATTGCCCGGTCGCCTTTCGGGACGACCCAGGCGGGGCTCCGCTGAAACACGCTCAGCCTGCCGACCTTGGGGGCGATCGCCGGCACGGCTTGAATGGCGCTGGCGCCGGTCCCGATGACCGCCACCCGCTTGCCGGTGAGGTCATAGTCGTGATTCCAGCGCGCGGTGTGGAACATTTCGCCGGTGAACGTGTCGAGCCCTTTGATGTTTGGTGCGGCGGGATCGACCAGTCCGCCAACGCCGCTGACGACGACCCGCGCCGTGACCCGCTCGCCGCTATCGGTCATCAAGGTCCACAGTCCCGTGCCCGCGTCGAACGTGGCCTCGGCGATGGCCGTGTTCAGACGCAGATGGGGGCGCAGTTTGTATTTCTCCACACAGCGCAGCAGGTATGCCTGGATCTCCTGCGAGCCGGCGTATCTTCTGCCCCAGTTCGCATTCGGCTCGAACGAGAACGAATAGACGTGTGAGGGGACGTCGCAGGCGGCCCCGGGATAGGTGTTGTCACGCCAGGTCCCGCCGATCTCGCTCGCCCGCTCGAACATCGTAAACGAGTAGATGCCAGCCTTCTTCAGCTGGATGGCCATCCCGATGCCGGCGAAGCCGCTGCCGATGATGACGATGGGAAAGTCGGGTCCGGTCGGCGCCGCGGCTACGACGTCCTCTGTGTGCGACGCATTCTGCACGTACATGATGGCGGGTCGCCCTCCTGGCGTTGACAGTTAGGTAGTGTCAGCAGATGTTTACTCGACTCGTCCGCGAGTTCAACGAGCGGATCGACGCGTCTAGCTGCGACGTTCCAGGTAGGCGTCGACCAATGCGACGAGCCGCGCGCGGCCGAAGCTCTCCTCGTGTCCTCCATGGACGGTCGCGACGGGGAGGGCGCGGAGTCGCCGCATCGTGCCGACGTAGTCGGGCACGTTGCTGTCGGGGAGGTCGTCGATGAGTGGGCCGTCGTAGATTGCATCACCGGAGAACAACAATCCTGCCGCGGCGTCCCACAGGCCCATGCTGCCCGGGGAATGTCCGGGCAGGTGGAAGATCTCGAAGTGGCGATCGCCGAGATCGATGACATCGCCCTCGGCGACGCTGCGGCTCGGCGTCGTCGGTTGGACACGGTAGCGCGCCGGATCGTAGTCGGCGTGGGGGAGGGCATCGATCAATGTCTCGGACTCGATCGGAAGGCCGAGCGCGGCCAACCCCGAGAGGACGACGTCGGGGAAGTCCGCGCGGACGATCGTGTGGAACTCGTCGTACGGGTTCATCCGTCCGGCCTCGATCCGGTGCATCACGCGGTCCTCGAACTCGTGCAAGCCGCCGACGTGGTCCCAGTGAATGTGAGTCGCCACCGCTACGACCGGCTTGTCGAGGAGATCCGCGATCCCCTCGCGAAGCGGCGCGACGCCAACTCCCGTATCGACGATGAGGTCGCGATCCCGTCCCTGCACATGCCAGATGTTGCAGCGCAGGAGCGGGTGCACATGAGGTTCCCAGAGGTGGGTGACCCCATCCGCGAGCCGGCGGCGGAGAAACCATCGATCCGCGATGCGCATCCGAAAGCCCTACCAGCGTGGTCGATCTCGAACAACGGACGGATCCGACCCCGTTTCGTGGCCGGGGCGCGATGTCTCGCGCCCGCTAGGATCCCGCCGCTGAGGCGCCGTCGACGACCAATGGCTCGTAGTTCGGCATGGCGTGCAGCGGTCGACGTTCGACGATCGTGTCTCCGCGCCGGATGGCCATGGCGCGCGTGATGCTGCCGCGACCGTTGAAGTAGGCATCGTTGACGCGGCGATAGCGGCTCCAGAGCTGCATGTGCCGTACAGTGGCTTGCTCGACGACCACCCGCCACTCGGTCGGATCCACATCGTCGGGGAAGTCCCACAGGTAGTCTTCGTGTTTCGTGCCGTCGAGCCGATCGAGAGCGACGCAGGTGAACACGCCACCGAACGGCGTGCGTACGCGCTGCGTCGTTTCCTCGCCCTGGGGTGTCGTCTTGGTGCTCGGGACTTCGTCGTGCTCGATCTCGTGCGCGATGACGTCGAAATCACGGCTGTCGCCGCGGAGCGATGCGTCTTGCGCGAACCACGCCGCTTGGAACTTCCGGAGCAGCGCGCGCGTCCAGCGGAGCGGGACGCCCTCGGTGTCGAGCGCGTGTCCCATGCCGATGAGATAGCGCGCATCCCGGAGCAGATCGACGTATGCACGGAGCGTCGCGTAGTGCGTCGGGCTCGTGTGCCTGGTGCCGAAGGTGAACAGGACGATGCGCCGCGCGATCGGATCGCCGAACAGCCCAGCGTAGACCCGGTCGGTCGGGTCGAGTTCCATGAATCTCGCGATGGCGGCGCGTTCGTCGATCTCCGGCAGGGCGCTGAAGGCCTCGGTCAGGGCCCATTCGTAGGCGAACCGAATCGGACACAGCGCCTGCCATCGAGGTTTCGCCACGAGCCGGAGGTGCATCGAAGCATTGCGTCGCATGCTCTCCGAAGAGCGAATGTCATGCCAAACCGCATGCCGGTCCGTGAGCGGCCGTTGCCGAGCATTGTCAGGGGGTTGCGTGGGCGGCGCGTCCGGGCTTCGACCTCGGATGTACGTGGCTGTCCGGGGGGCGTACGTCGTTGGACGGTCGGGCGTCGATCATGAGATGGTCCCACCCCATGGCCTTGGATGACATCGACCTCACGGACGCTTCGGTCTGGGAACGCGCTGTCCCGTACGAGTGGTTCGATCGCTTGCGACGCGACGACCCGTTGCATTGGCACCCCGAGTCGGACGGGGCCGGCTTCTGGGCGGTCACGAAGTACGAGGATCTGCGGTTTGTCTCGAAGCGGCCGGATCTGTTCTCGAGCGCCATGCATGGCTGCACGCGCCAGGACCTCGCTGGCGACGATCTGGCACAGATGCGCATGATCATCATCGGGATGGATCCTCCCGAGCACCGCCTCAATCGCGATATCGTCAGCAAAGCGTTCACTCCACGCATGATCTCCCGCATCGAGCCCTTGCTCCGCCAGGAGACGCAACGAGTCCTGGCGGAGATCGGACCGCGCGGCGAGTGCGAGTTCGTGCACGACTTCGCCGCACGCATTCCCATGTGGTCGATCAGCGAGTTGATGGGCGTTCCCGAGCGCGACCGCATGCACCTCTTCGAGCTCAGTCATGCGCTCATCGACGACCAGGACCCCGAGATCGCGCCCACCCCGACCGTGAGGCAGGAGGGTAGCATCGGGATTTTCACCTACGCGCAGCAGATGGCCGAGCGCGAGCGGGCCAATCCGGGGGACAATCTCACGGCGGCGCTGCTTGCGGCCGAGGTGGACGGTCGGAAGCTCAGCGACATGGAGTACAATCTTTTCTTCTTGTTCCTGATCGTGGCGGGCAACGAGACGACGCGGACGCTGGCGTCGAACGGGATGCGGACGCTGACGGAGTTGCCGGAGACGTACGCGGCGCTCGTCGCGGATCGTGGGCTCGTCGAGCCAGCGGTCGAGGAGATGCTGCGCTGGTCGGCGCCGATTCACCACTTTCGGCGTACGGCGACGCAGGATGTGGAGCTGCGCGGACGTACCATACGGGCGGGTGACAAGGTCATCATGTGGTATCCCAGTGCGAATCGCGACGAGGAGATCTTCGACGACGGCTACACGTTCGACATCGAGCGCAACCCGAACATGCAGATCT
>JAJCZP010000186.1 GCA_029262315.1 Deltaproteobacteria bacterium
TATCCACGCCCGCGCGGTATCTATTGGGACCTGCTGAAGGCCGCGGAGATCGAGGCCATTCCCGCCCTGCGCAAGCGCCTGAAACAGGGAACGCCGAACCTGTCCCGCCGCGTCTGAGTCCCCGGGCCGCACGGGGCGAGATCGGTCACAGCAGGGGGAATCGCGTCACTGCATGGGGGGAATGTCGCCGTCCGAGATGGCTCGACGGCCCGAGAAACCCTCATCGGGCGTATGCCAGTAGGCCACCGCTTTCTCGCCATACTGCCAGCACAGTAACACGCGGGTGCCATCGATCTCGGTCGGGAAATCGACCAACCCGAGGTCGATGCCCTTGAACTGGCAGCCCAGGCTCTCCACCTCGCCCACGCTGCCCTCGATCTCCCGAACGGACGGCTCGAGATCGGGTCGGAGCCGCAGGACCTCGGCGGTCGTGTGGGGCCCCGTCCCGGCCTCGTCTCCCATGTCCTGGAGGGCGACCCGGACGGTTCGCGCTGCCCGCTGCATGCGCTCTACGAGCATCTCGAGCCTCGGAATCAAGGCATTGGCATCATCGACCGTGAAGTGCCTTTCGTCGTCCACCAGGGAAATCCTAAAGAGTTTCGCGGATCCTGTCGAGATTCTACCGGGCATCCTGCGGCCATCGGGGTTGTCGGGGTATGCCTCCTGTACTATTTTTCGAGCCTGACGCGGGGGTTGGCGATGGCACGTGGCGACGAGTTCGATCCGGAAGAATCAGCGGAAACCGGTGAACAGAAGTTCTACGGCTTCGAGGAGGACGTCAGCGACGTCCAGGTCCCGGTCGAGATCCCGATTCTGCCGCTCCGCGGCGTCGTCATCTTCCCATCCGCGATCGCGCCGCTGCTCATCTCACGCGGCTCATCACTGAAGCTGGTCGAGGAGGCTCTGGCTGCCGACCGCATCCTCGGCCTCGTCGCCCAGAAGAACGCCGAGGACGAGGAGCCCGGCACCAACGGGCTCTACTCGCGGGGCACCGCCGGCCGGATTCTCAAGATCCTCAAGTACCCCGATGGCAGCATCCGTATTCTCGTGCAGGGCCTGCGTCGTATCGAAATCCAGAACTACGTTCGACGGGAACCCTACTTCGTCGCGATGGTGCGCCATCTCCACGAGATCAGCAGCGGCGCCGAGGATCTCGAAGCGGCGCGGGACGACATGGTCCAACAGTTCTCGAAGTTCGTCTCCTTGATTCCCTATCTCCCGGACGAGCTGCAGGTCGTGGTGAGCAGCATCAAAGATCCCGGCAAGGTCACCGACCTGATCGCCGCGAATCTCAACATCTCGATGGAGGAGAAGCAGGATCTCCTGAACACCCTGATGCTCCAGGAGCGCCTCGAGAAGCTGAGCACGATTCTCAATCGCGAGATCGAGCTGCTCGACCTCGGTCACAAGATTCAGTCCCAGGTGCAAACCGAGCTGAACAAGAACCAGAAAGACTTCTACTTGCGCCAGCAAATGAAGGCGATCCAGAACGAGCTCGGCGAGGGCGACGCTCGCAGCGGAGAGCTCGAGGAGCTCCGAACCAAGATCGCCGAGGCCGACATGCCCGAGGACGCGGCGAAAGCCGCCGAGACCGAGCTCGACCGGCTACGCATCATTCCGCCCGAGTCCGCGGAGCACACGGTCGTCCGCACCTACCTCGAGCTGCTCGTTCAACTGCCCTGGGCGGTGTCGACCGAAGACAACCTCGATATCGCCCATGCCCGCGCCGTACTCGATGAAGACCACTTTGGGCTCGACAAGGTGAAGGACCGCATCCTCGAATACCTCGCGGTTCGCCAACTCCGAAAGGACCCGCGCGGTCCGATTCTGTGCTTCGTGGGCCCCCCAGGGGTCGGGAAGACCTCTCTCGGCCGATCGATCGCCCGCGCCATGGAGCGCAAGTTCTTCCGATTCTCGCTCGGAGGTGTCCGGGACGAGGCAGAGATTCGCGGCCACCGCCGCACCTACATCGGCTCCCTCCCAGGCCGCATCGTGCAGGGGCTGAAGACCGCAGGGTCCAACAACCCGCTGTTCGTGCTCGACGAGATCGACAAGCTCGGTGCGGACTTCCGGGGTGACCCGGCGTCGGCGCTTCTGGAAGTCCTCGATCCGCAGCAGAACCATGCCTTCGTCGATCACTATCTCGATGTACCGCTTGATCTTTCGAAGGTCATGTTCGTCACGACCGCCAACTATCTCGATCCGATTCCTCCCGCCCTCCTCGATCGCATGGAGGTCCTGGAGCTCTCCGGGTACATCGAAGAGGAGAAGGTCCAGATCTGCTGGCGCCACCTCGTCCCACGCCAGATCGAAGAGAACGGTCTCACCGAAGCCAACATCGAGTTCACGGAAGAGGGACTGCTCAAGATCATCCGGAGCTACACACGCGAGGCCGGGCTGCGGAACCTCGAACGCGAGATCGGCAGCGTCTGCCGCAAGGTCGCACGTGCGGTTACCGAAGGCCAAAAAGATCAGGTACGCATCACCGAAGAGAAGGTGCGCGAGTTTCTCGGCCCGGAGAAGCTGGTTCCTGAAGCCGGCGAGCGAACCCGCCAGCCTGGCGTCGCCACCGGTCTCGCATATACCCCGAACGGCGGCGACATCCTGTTCATCGAGTCGACAAAGATGAGCGGAAAGAAGGGTCTCACCCTGACCGGCCAACTCGGCGACGTGATGAAGGAATCGGCGCAAACCGCGCTCAGCTACGTCAGGGCGCAGGCCGAGCGACTCGGGATCGATCCAAACTTCTTCGAGAGTTGCGATCTGCACATTCACGTGCCGGCAGGCGCAGTTCCGAAGGATGGCCCATCGGCCGGGGTGACGATCGCGGCCTCCTTGGCCTCCCTCCTCACGGGACGGCCGATCCGGCCGAGACTGGCCATGACGGGCGAAATCACACTGCGGGGCAAGGTCATGCCCGTCGGCGGAATCAAGGAAAAGGTCCTCGCCGCGAAACGCGCAACGGGGATCGATTCGGTGATTCTGCCGACGCAGAACGAGAAGGATCTCGAGGACATCCCGGCTGAACTCCGGAAGGAGATGAACTTCACCTTCGTCGATACTATCGACGAAGTCTTCGAGCGTGCCCTCGAACCGGTCGACGATTCAGTGCCCAAGCTGCCGCCCTTCGCCGCGCGCGGGTAGGAAACTTCGGCCCGGCAGAAATTGCCGGCTCGGCACGCCAGCCTCCATCGTTCCGGCCGTTTGCGAGCGGCATCGCCTTTGCTTCCTTCCACCACGGGAGGAGCCAACCGTGCGTATCGAACCCGAACAGCAGATCGCTGCGCGAGCGCGTCAGCCCGAGAGCAGCCGCAGCGTAGACAAAGGCTTTGCGTCGACGCTCACGGCCGCACGAGATGCCAGTACCGCCGGACCACCGACCGTCGATCCAAACCGCCCGGCGGCCGAGCAGTGGGGCCAGTGGGGTCAGGGAGCAACGCCGGCTGGCTTCGGCCCTGCCCCCGAGTCCGCGCAGTTCGCGCATCACCCGACCGGCCCAGACGCCGGAGCCCATCCGCTGAACTCGCGAGGGAATACGGTCGCCAATCCCGCGTTCACGGTTCCAGGCTACACGACCCGCGGAACGCCGGTCCCGCCAGGCTTCTACAACCTCGCCTACTACAATCAGTACCTCGCGGAAGGCGGCACCCCGCTGGTCGGGTTTGACGCCCACGATCCCGCGAACGGCTCACTCACTGATGTCTACGGGTCGTTTGGGGACGGACGCGAACGCGCAACGAGTTTCGTAAACGGCCTCATCGGCGCCGAGGGAGCAACACCCCAAGCGGCTGCGACCGTTGTGGCGCTGGAAACAGCGGCCGGTTCCGCGCGTGCGCCAATCGCGACAGAACAGGCCGCCGCATCCGTGGCCGCCGAGCCAACTCGAGCGCCGGCCCCGGCTGCGCCCGACCCTGCTCGCGAGCCGGTCGTGCCCTCGGCGAGCGCTGCGACATCCAACGATACGCCGACGGCGATCGATGCGAGGACACTGCTGACCGATACCGCTCAGCAGGCCGCGCGTCTGGCACTCCAAACACTCCTCGACGATCTCCTGAGCATCGCGTAGCGGTTCCGGAACACGGGGCACTGGGTCGAACCCGGGGCGCCGTGTTCCGTCCGACCGCGCCTCACGACGCGCGGCGCGGAAGTCCGTATCGCACGAGGTCGAGCAGTTCGCGAGGCGCTGCTATCGTCACGTCCGGGTGGCTCTCGACGACAGCGCTCCCGTTGAAGCCCCAGCGGACGCCGCACGTGGCCACCCCGGCAGCGCGACCGGTCGCCACATCGACCGCCGAATCGCCAATCATCAGGGTGGCGGCCGCCGGCACGTGAGTCTCCGCAATGAGCGACAGGAGCCCCGCCGGGTCCGGCTTCTTGACCGGCAGGGAGTCACCTCCGATCAACCGGGGAAAGCGCTCGGCCAGCCTCAGGCCGTTGACGATCGTGTGGCTCATGTCCGCCGGCTTGTTGGTGAGTACGGAACACTGCGCCCCTTCGGCCACGAGTGCATCGATGACTGGCCAAAGACCATCGTACACGGCGGCGTGGTCGAGGAGGTGCTCCCGGTACCACGGCATGAAGACCGCCACCGCCTCGTCCAGACGATGGGCATGCGTCGCGCCGAGCGCGCGCTCGACCAGCGTCCGGGCCCCCTGCCCCACGTAGCCCCAAAGGGTACGCGGGTCTTCGCGCGGTAGGCCGATCGACATCAGCGCGACATTGACAGCCTCAGCAAGGTCGTCCTTGGTATCAACGAGCGTGCCGTCGAGATCGAAGACGAGGTGCCGAAACATCATACAGGACCGCAAGCCCGGGCCCACGCGCACGATGGAGCGCCCCACGGAATCCCAAGCTGCCCCGGGCCCGAAGCACTCGCGCTGACGTGCGGGTTGGGCGGTGCTTCAGACCGCGAACGAGCTACCGCAACCGCACAGTCGTGCGGCCTTCGGATTCTTGAACTTGAACCCGGCGCCGTGCAGGCCGCTCACATAGTCGAGCACGGTACCCTCGAGATACTCACGTGCCGCCCCGTCCACGACGACTTTGACGTCGTCCGCGGCGCCATCGAGTACGATGATGTCGTCATCCTTCGCCTGATCGTCGAACGCCATCGTGTAGGAGTACCCCGAGCAGCCATCGGGAGCGACGCCGACCCGCAACGCATGCCGCGGCCCGAACGATTCGCGCTCGCGCGCCTTCCGTACCGCCTCCACCGCGTCACCGGTCAGGGTGATGATCACCGTAGCGTCTGTCGATCCCTGCTCTTCCATATCTCTATGGTACGTTCGACCACACCTCGAGTCAACGTGCGTCCTCGCCGGCCTACAATCGGGGAGACGTCACCCCGATTTCTCGCAGCGGCTCCAAAGCCCGCGCCGTTCGGGCCGTTTTCGCCAGCAGATCGAGCCCCAACCGACCGGCCTCACGCTTGCGTTTCAGCTTCTCGAGCAACGTTGTACGGTTCAGGTGCAACAATCTCGCGGCCTCCTTCTTGTTCCCACCGCTGATGTCGAGTGCTCGCGCGATCATGCGATCCTCGATGGATTCCATCTCGTTGTAGAAATCGATTCCCTGCGCACCAAAATCCCATGGCGGCGTCGCCCACCCGTGCAGCCCCATCCCGCTACCGCGCTCGCGCACCTTCGCGGGCAGATCCTCGGCACGAATGATTCCGTTCCCAGAGCCGAGTACGATCGTCTGCTCGAGGAGATTCTTGAGTTCGCGCACGTTCCCCGGCCACTGGTAAGCGGTGAGAAAGCCCATGGCCTCCTCACTGACCTCAACTCGAGGCAGCCCCTTACTCAGGTGGAAGTCCTTGAGGAACGACTCGACCAGAAGCGGAACGTCCTCGCGACGATCACGCAGGGCCGGCATCTCGATCGGCACGACGCGCAGGCGATAGTAAAGATCCTCGCGAAAACTCCGGTCCCGAACGGCCTCTTCCAGATCCTTGTTCGTCGCCGCGACGATCCTGGCGTCGACGGACTGCGTCTGCATGCCACCGACAGACTCGAACATGCCGTTCTCGAGCACCCGCAGCAGCTTCACCTGCAGTTTCGGCGTCATGTCACCGATCTCGTCGAGAAAGATCGTGCCACGGTCGGCGAGCTTGAAGCGCCCCGTACGCGCACAGACGGCGCCCGTGAAGGCCCCACGCTCGTGCCCGAACATCTCGCTTTCCAAGAGCTCTTCAGGGATGGCTCCACAATGCACTGGCACGAGCCGCTCGGCGTGTCGCCGGCTCTGCGCATGGAGCGCCTGCGCTACCAGCTCTTTGCCGGTACCGCTCTCGCCGGTGATCAGCACGGTGACCGAGGTCGGGGCGACGCGCCGGATGATCTCGTAGACCGCCTGCATACGCGCGTGCCGACCGATGAGCCCCGCGAAGCCGGTGGGCACCGGCTCGCTCGTGCTGTCACTCACCATCCCCTGCATCTCGTAGCCCTGGTCCATGCTGCCTCCTCGCTCGCTTGATCGCCGACACCCGTGTCGGTGGATCACTGAGAGAGCAAGGCAAGTGCCAAAAGCCCGACCCGGCCCGAAGAGACGAGGTCAACTCCTAGACACCTAGAATGTCAGGGAAATGGGCATTGCCGCCCAGCAACGCCAGCAAGGCCCATCTGTACAACCTTGTGCGCCACTGGCCAAAAATCGACGGCCGAGGCGCCGCGGGAGTCAGCGTTCCGTCTCGTGCTCCGCTGGCAGCTCCAGCACGGGGTAGCGGGAGTCCAGTTTCACGCCTTCGACGATGAGTTGCCGTGCGCGACGCGTACGCATGTCCACAACGACCGGAGCCATGAGGTTGACAGTCATCGCCCGTGGGTCCGACGGAATAGTGACGATGACGAAGAGAGCGACATCCCTCTCCTCCACCTCGAGGACCCGCGCGGCAAGCGCGAGCGGTGGCTCGTACCCGGCCACCAGCTCTGCTGGATTGGCGATCGCAAACCCTAGCTCGGGGTCATCGAGTGAGAGGAGCCACTTGAACGGTGACCCCGGACGGTGTTCCAGAATCACGAAGCGTCGATCCATCGGAAAACCGATCGGGCCCTGCGGGAATTGGAGCACGCTGTCCGCAGACACTACGAACGTGCCGAATCGTTGCGACACGACGTCGATGGTCTCCTGGTCAGCCAGCGGGGCAACGATAGCCGTCAAGTCTTCAGCTGCGTCTTCCATCAACGTACACCTCCCACGCGGCGGCCGCGTCGGTCAGACTTCCGGGGTCGGGAAGTCGAGCCTGAGCATTCTGCCCTTCCACGACTCGGAAAATCTCCTCGCGAAAGATGCGGATCTCCGCCGGTGCGGCAAACCCGAGCCGCACCTGCCCTCCTCGCACCTCCAGCACCTGCACACTCACATCATCACCGATGCGAATCCGCTCGCCGACCTTGCGTGTCAACACCAGCATGCCGCCCTCCTAGCGTCAGCTGCCTCATAGCCGAACGAAATCCAGAATGTTCGTGGCGAGCAGAGCTTGCCCCGCCGTCAGGGTCACCTCGAGCGCGTTCTGCAGCTGCGCCAGCTCGATCAACACCTGGGTCAGGTCCGCATCCTCGATCTCACCTTGCCGAGTCCGAGCGCCGACGATGGCGTCACGCATCTCCCCGTCACGGGTATTGAGACGCCCCAAACGACCGCCCACGCTCGCCCGCTCCTGGCGTGCCCCTTCGCTCGCGGCCTCGACATTGTCGATCGCCGCGATGATCCCGGTTCCGGGAGTGTCGACGTCGTTGTTCCGCAGGGCCGTCGTCAGCTGATGCACGGCGAGAATCGCGTCATCGAAGACCTGGTCGCCCGGAGTCGTCAACCGCACCAACTGGTCGGCCGCGGTCTGAATCGAGAACGGATCGGTCGGACCCGAGTACGTACTCCCGTTGACGTCCGGATCGTATGCGGGATCGTCGAACCCGACGAACGGCGGAGTCCCCCGGGCGAGCCCGCCGAAGACATGCCGGCCGGCAACCGTCGTGTTACCCAGGCTGAGAAGTGCGCGTTCGATCTGCTCGCTCTCCTCGGCCGCCGTCGCACGGCTCTCCGCGGTGTGTACGCCGCCCGAGAACGTCACCGCGAGTTCCTTGGCCCGTGTCAGTAGCGCATGCACCTCGTCAAGCGCCGCATCCTCTGCACCGAGCACTGCCCGCCCGAACCCAACCCCGTCCAGCAACGACTCGAGCCTGCGGGTCTCGGCGCGAAACCCGTTCACGAGCGCGGTCCCGACTGGATCGTCGCTCGCAGCCTGCAATCGCTTCTGCGAGCTCACGACCGCCTGTGTGTGCACCAACTCGGATTGTAGCCGCGAGGTGTTCGCGCTGAGGACACGCACGAGCGCGCTCTGTGTCACGCGTTGAATCATCCCACTACCTGACCAGTCCGATGAGATCGTCGAGCATGCTGTTGCTGACCGAGATGAGCTGCGCGGCCGCCTGGAACGCACGCTGATACCGAATGAGGTCCGTGAACTCCTCCTCGAGGCTGACTCCGGACACCGAGTCGCGCTGCGCCGCCAGGGTACCCGCCACCTGCTCTTCGATAATTGCTTGATCGCTCGCGGACCGCGTCTGCTGGCCAATGCCGGCGTGGAAGGTGCCAAAGTACTCGCCGAGCGTCTGCCCGCCCAGTCCGGCAATGATGCGATTGTCCTGCACCGCGACGAGATCAAGCGCGTTGGTATTGTCCGCGGGGTTCGCGCCCTGCGCCGCGGCGATCCCGCGCGAATCAGCCAGCGCCACGGTCAGGTCCGCCGCCCCTGTTCCCGCAAAGAGGTCACCCCCGGGAAGACCGTCGAGATCGAATCCCGCGGCCTGCACCGCGTTCACTTCCAGGCGGAGGCCATCCGCCAATGCATCGAGGGCGGTCGCGCCCTGGACGAAGGTCGTGTCGCGCAATGTCTCCAGCGCCCCAAGGGCGCCCCCAAAGCCCGTACCAATCGGAATGAAGGCCCCGCTGTCGCCCACGACGCCCAGTCGGCTCAGCGTGCCACCGTCGAGTGCCCCCGTCGTGCTGGGTTCGGTTTGAAGATTGGTGGCAGACGAACCAAGGACGAGCGCCGTCCCGGTCCTTGCAAAAACGTTCACGGCGCCGTCGGCCTGCTCGACGACGTTGATCTGCAGCTGCTGCGAAAGATCGCGCAACGCCTCCTGGCGGAGATCCTGCAGATCGTTGTCGGAGCTCCCCGCAACGCGCGCCGCCACGACCTCGCGATTGAGCGACGCTACTCTCTCCAGTAGCGCATTCGAGTCGCGCACCCCCTGGACGAAACGCGCGTCGGCCTCGCGCTGGAAGGAGGAAAAGGCGCCCGCTCCCTCGCGGATCCGTGCGGTCAGACTCTCGGCAGCAGACACCAACTCGCCTCGGGCCGCCAAGCTCGCCGGATCAGCGGCGACGGCGTTCGCCGTTGCGAAGAACTCCTGCAGCGCATCGCCAATCCCGCCACCTGTCACTGGAAAGTTGGCCTCGAGCCTCTGCAGCAAATCGCGGGTCGCGGTCGCGTCGCCGAACGCAGAACCGTTGGCCAATTGACGCGCCTCGATGAACGGATCGACGATTCTATCGACGCCGGCCACGCGTACACCCGTTCCCGTGCGATCACCGTTGGGCGGAATGGCCTCGAGCTGCACACGCTGGCGGCTGAAGCCTGGCGTATTCACATTGGCGATATTGTGCCCAGTGACCTGCAACGCGCGCTGATGCGTAAGCAACGCGTGCCGCCCGATGCTGAGAGGACCGAAGATCGCCATCTACGCGCTCCAACCAGCGCGCGCCACCGGGCTCGGCGTCCGGAGCGACGCACGCCCATCATACTGCGTCTCCGGGAGTTCGCGCTTGATCACCGTGAGGAGGTCCGTCACCTGCGCCAGGGCCGCGCGAACCAATCCTTCGTTGATGTGCTGCGCTCGACGAACAACCTCGGCCTCCGCGCGAATCGCTCGCACGAGATCGGTCAGCTCCGCATCACGCGCGACAGCTCCGTCGAGCGTCAATCCATCGAGACGCAGGAGCTTTCGACGAGTGGTCGACGCGCGGTGCCACTCCGCCTGCACCCCCTCGCGCTCTTTCAGACACGCGAGCAACGCCGTATGGTCGTAGGAAGCCGCCGCCGAACGCTCGGCGTCCAGAATGAGCGCGAGCCGGGCGCAATGCTCGCGCTCGACTTCGAGCAATGCTCGGAGCTGGGTGTCGCCATCTCGCATCTCTACCGCCTAGGTCAGGAGCTCTCCCGCCACGTCCACGAGAAAGCGCTCGGCGACGGCGTGTGAATCGCGGTGATAGGTACCCGCCACGATCTCGGCCCGGAGCGCTGCCACGCGATCCGAAGCGACCTCGTTGATGTCACCGATGTCACGCCGTAGCTGGGCACGCAGCCGCGCGCCCTGTGAGAGTTCGACGCGGTCGCCCGATCGGTGGCGCTGGGCGGACTCGCCGTCTGTCGCATTACCAACCGCGGCAGATCCTCCGATATCAGGCAATCCAGTTGCTGGTCGTTGTGTGATCTTCATGTCTTTCGCTCCTCGGCCTCAGGTGGCCCTCAGTCGGGATATCGACACGGGCAACCGAAAGCTTTAGTGCCGCTCCGGCGGAAAAGTGACGCTCAGCCGATTCGCCCCTCGCTCCGCAGCTCAGGAATAAGTCCTGTTGGATCAATAGCTTGGCCGCCCTTGCGTACTGAGAAGTGCAGATGAGGTCCGGTGCTGCGACCGGTCGAACCCACGGTCGCAATCACATCTCCGGCGACAACGTTCTGACCGACGCCCACCAGAGTCCGATCGGCATGGGCATAGCTGGTCAACAACCCGTCAGGATGGCGCACCTCGACAACGTTCCCCGCCGAGCCGCGCCGGCCACTGAACACGACCTGCCCATCCGCAGCCACACGAATCGGCGTACCCCGCGGTGCGCCGAGATCGACACCGGCGTGAAAGCGATCGTGGCCCGTCAGCGGATCCACGCGCATGCCGAAGCCAGAAGTGATCCGCGGTTCGTCGAGCGGCGGACGTGGCGTCAGCGCCGCACCGACCCGGCCCGCGTTCGGCTGCACCGCCACCTCGGGTACACCAACGGGAGTCGCGGCCCGTGGGTCACTCGTCACCACGGGGGTGACCATCACGTGACTTGCCACCGGGGTAGCCATCACGGGGTTGGTCGCGGACGACACCACCCCTGCTGGCTTGGCGCTCACATCGACACCTGCGGTTTGTAGATCGGACACCGGGGCCCCTACGTCGGGAGATTTCACACTGCGTGCGCGGGCGAGGAGCTGCCCCTCGATCTGCTTCGCGAAACCGAGACTACCGTCCGCGACGAGCGCGCGGGCGAGTTCGTGATCGAACGCGCCGTCGAGCGTCCGCCGTGAAGCCGAGGACTGCAACATCTCCGACTCGGGCACCGTGCGTCGCATGGCGGTAATGAGCTGCGTGACCAGAAGCGCCTCGAGATCGCGCGCCACGTCGTGGGCCTGTTTCGCGTCCGGCACGTCGGTCGTCCGCGGAGTCGCTCCCGCGCCAGGAAACGACAGCATCACGGGCGAGATCGGTGAGATCGTCACATCATCACCAACTCGGCGTCGAGCGCGCCGGCCGACTCGATCGCCTGCAGCACCGCGATGAGATCTTGTGGGGTCACCCCGAGGGCGTTCAGGCCACCGACGAGGTCGCCGAGATCGATGCCCGGCTCGAGAATGGCAATCCGCTCCGCCTGCCCTTCCTCGATGAGCAAGGAGCTGTCCGGCACCACGACAGTCTCCCCCTCGGAAAACGGTGCCGGCTGCGATACCCCGAAATCCACCTTCACCGTCACCTGCAAGCTGCCGTGCGCGATCGCAACCGGCGCCACGCGCACATCCTGACCGATGACGATCGTGCCCGTACGCTCGTTCACGACGACGCGAGCCGCGCGATCGGGAACGACTTCAAGTCCTTCGATGGCCGCGAGGACGCGCACAGGCTCGTCTCCCAACGGCACCGTGACCTCGACCGTACCGGGATCCAGCGTACGAGCCGCCCCCTCGCCCATGTAGTCGTTGATCGCCAGCATGACGCGTCGGACCGTCGTCACATCGGCCTGACGTAGACCGAGTCGCAGCATGCCGTCCGTGGCCAGCGCCACTGGCACTTCGCGCTCGATGAGGGCCCCGTTCGGAATCACGCCTGCGGTCGGATGTCCACTCTGCGCGCCAGCGCCCGGCGCTCCGAACGCGAAACCACCTCCAAGAGACACCGGCCCCTGCGCCACCGCATACACCTGCTGATCACCACCGTAGAGCGGCGTCATGACCAAAGTACCGCCGCGCAAGGACTCCGCGTCACCGATGGACGCGATCTGTACGTCGATGCGGCTCCCCGAGCGCGCGAAAGCCGGCAGCGTCGCCGTGACGACGACTGCCGCCGCATTCTCAACCCTGATCTGCTTCGGGTCTACCGTAATGGCTACGCCGCGCCTGCGGAGCATGCTGATCACGCTCTGCACCGTAAAGAGCGACTGCTGCCCGTCACCGGTACCCTCCAAGCCGAGCACGATCCCGTACCCGCTGAGTTGATTGGTTCGTACGCCTTCGACGTCGACGAGGTCTTTGATGCGTGCCGCGTGCACGGGCGGTCGCCCCGCAAGTACGCCCAACACGAGCAGCACGATGATCGAGTAGGACCTCATGAGCTTGGCTCCCATCAGAACGGCCACAGGTAGTCGATGATGGTCAGCCCCCACCCCTCGCGCTGCTGGCGCCCGACCACGCCGACTCCGTAGTACTCCACGCGTGCCGACGCGAGACGCGTGGAGAGGACCTCGTTCCTCGTATCGATGTCTTCCGGACGTATCCAACCCGAGACGACTAGATGCTGGTTCTCCTGGTTGACGGCCACGATCTTCTCTCCCTCGACCCAGAGGTTGCCATTCGGCGCCACGGTCGTGACCTGAGCCGTGATCCGCCCTTCGAGTTCTCCGGCCCGGCTCGTGCTCCCCTCTCCGTCCCACTGGATGTCGGAGTTGGCCTCGATCAGCTGTGTCGGATTGATGTCCGGATTCTTCGCGGCCAGCGCCTGCGGAAACCCAAAGAACTCCGCTACGCTCAACAGGATGTTGGTCTGGTTCGACGTCGATGTATCCGCGTCCTTCTTTCCCGACGCGTTCTCATTAACGATGATGGTAATCAGATCACCGGGAAAACGTGCGCGCACGTCGGCGAAGAGATAGTTCGCCCCAACCTGGTCGCGCCAAAGCGAGCCACTCGTCCGCGCGCGCTGCGAGGGCGGCGGAACGGCCAACTCGCCACCGGTCATGCGAGGCTCGCGCATCAGGTACACCGGACCGCAGGCGCTTCCGAGGAGCGCGAGGCTCACCGTCGCCACCATGCGAACCACGCCCTCCCTAGTAGTGAACCAGCACGACGCCACGATCGACGACCCTCCCCGCAAGCTCCTGCTGCGACTTCAGATTGACCACCCGGACCGACTCCCCCTCGGCCCCATGCTCCTGAACCTCGCCCGGAACGCTCAAGCGCATACCGAAGGTTTCGACCACGACCGTGACGAGATCGCCCCGCCGTACCAACAGCGGATTCTCCAGCGCACGAAAGGTGAGCACGGTACCGGCCGTCAGCGGAACGCGCGCCTGCATCCCAGTCGCCTGCTCGATCGTCGATACGACGTTCGCGGACGTCGTGCCCAGATCACGTTCCTCCACCGTGAGGTCATCCGCCTGCACGATGGCGCCACGCGCGATCGGGCGCCGGGCGACCACGACCGGCCCCGCCGCGTCGATACGCGCCTGCACCGAGGCAGTCGTCACGACCCGCGCATCGACGACGACCTCGACGTCGAAACGACGGTGCGTACCCCGCATCTCGGCCCGCGGCGGTACGACCTGCAACGCATAGTCGCCGAGCGGCACACGGACCGGGTGCGAGAGCTCGAGCGAGCGAATACGCTCACCGGGCCTGAGCAACGTCGGCCCGGCATTTTCAACGGCCCGCTTGATCTCCTCGGAGGAGATCTCCTGGGCTGCGCGCGCGATCCGCACCGACGGGGGAATGACGTAGCGTGTGCGCGAGGCGTCGAACCCCGCATCGCGCAGGCGGCGTAGGATCGTCCGTCCGTCGAGGCCGCGGCTCGCACCCGGCGCAGGCGCCGGTCCGAGCACGACTCCTCCGAACGCCACGGCCTCACCCTCGAGCGTGGCCACGTCTGCCAGGGTGATCGCCTCGTCCGCGACCGTCGCCGAGCGTCCGACCGCGATGCGACCACCGTCTGCCATGGTAGCCGCGGCGCTCCCACCGACCAGGAGCGCCGCCGCGACCATTCCTGTGAGTACCCGCATGTGATTACCGTCCAAGCGCAGCCGCCGTGCGGAGCATGTCGTCGACCGCCGACACCGCGCGGGAATTGATTTCGTACGCGCGCTGCGCGCTGATCATGGCGACCAACTCCTCGACCACACTGACATTGGAGTTCTCGAGAAATCCCTGCGCGAGCGCTCCGAGACCATCCTGTCCTGGCGTACCGAGTTGCGGCGTGCCGGAGGTCCCGGTTTCGGTGAACAGGTTCCGCCCTTCCGCCCGCAGCCCAGGCGGATTCGCGAATCGCACGGTCTGCAACTGCCCGACCTGACTCGGTGCCGTCTGGCCGGAGAGCGTTACGCTCACAGTCCCGTCCGCACCGATGGTGATCGACTCTGCCGCCTGGGGGATCGAGATCTGCGGAGTCACCGCGTCTCCCGCCGAAGTCACGATCGTCCCGGTGGAGTCGAGCTTGAAAGCCCCCGAACGTGTGTACGCGGTCGAGCCATCGGGCAGCGTGACCTGGAACAGGCCGTCTCCCTCGACCGCGACGTCGAGCGGATTGGATGTCTGAAGGAAGTCGCCCTGTAGATAGACGCGCTGCACCGCGGCCGGACGGACACCGAGCCCGACCTGGACACCGGTCGATACCTCGGTCGTGCTCGTCTCCGAGGCCCCGGGCTCCTTCAAGGTCTGATACATCAAATCCTCGAAGTCGGCCCGACTGCGTTTGAACCCCGTCGTCCCTACGTTCGCCAGGTTATTGGCGATGACGTCGATGTTCATCTGCTGGGCCTCGAGCCCAGTGGTTGCCGTATACAATGCACGAATCATGATTGCTGCTCCTTGTCTCGAACCTCAGACCCGGCCGACGTCGGTGACCGCACGTGCCGTCATTTCATCCAGTCGTTCCGCCGCGCGCATATAGGCTTCGAAACCACGAACCGTCTCGATCATTTCCGCAAGCGCCTTTACGGGCGACACGTTGGACCCTTCGATCGCGCCCTGCGTAATCTGCACCAACGCGGGATCGACATCGGTGATCTGCTGATTGCCGGGGTTGAACAGTGTGCCCGAGTCACGCCCGAGTCGCGCCGGGTTGGGCACCGTTCCGATCCGAAGCGTGTCGACCTCCACACCGTTCACCGACACGGAGCCGTTGGCCGCGATCGAGAGGTCGCCGGGGGGGAGTTCGAGATCGCCACTCTCCCCCTGCACCCGCAGGCCCTCTTGCGACACGAGAAACCCCTCACCGTCGATCGCAAGCCCGCCCCGACGGGTCAGACGCTCGCCCGATTCGCCGAGAACCACGAAGAACCCATCTCCAGAGATCGCTACGTCGAGCGGGGAACCCGTCGGCAGGATCTTGCCCTGCGCAAAGTCCGTATAGAGCCCCCCGCGGGTGATCGGCGTCGGCACGGCTACCGGATTGGTCTCGGTCGCACTGACACGCTCGGCCACCTGCACGAAACGCTCGCCCTTGAAGCCTGACGTCGTCGAGTAGGCCAGATTGTTGGCAATGACATCGAGCCGCGTCTGCGCTGCGATGCTGCCCGAGACAGCTGAGTAGAGTCCTGCGTTCATATTTTCGTCCTATTCTTCCGGCGCCCCTACCGCGGGTAGAGCAACGCCCATGCCAGTACTTGGGCGTGTTTTGCCCCCGTTGGAGGCCGCCCGAGATCGATCTGCGCTTCAGGCGGCAGTTTTTGCCGCGACCTTTTTGCCGCGTCGGCCTCCCTGGAGGCCGACGAGCAATCGCACCTCGGCAACCGGCATGTCGACGCGCCGCGCGATCTCTTCGATCGGAGTCGCACGCGCGGCCAGATCGTTGATCTGCCGTCGCAACGGTCCCGTCCCACTTTCCGCGGGCCGCGACGCCTGCACAGGCTGCTCGGCCGGCTCCATCCGCAGCTGACCGCGGAGCTCCTCGAGACGTCCCGCGAGCTGCGCATCGAGCACGCGCGCTTGCTCTGCGGCCTCGGCAACAAGCGCCTGGAGACCCTGCACCGCCTGCTTGAGACGCAGCTCGCGTTCCTCCCAGGCCGCGCTTGGATCACGCCCGAAGCGCCAGAGCGCCATGCCGAGCACGCCAATCACCACCGCGTCCAGGATCAACATGATCATACTGCCGAAGTCACCCATCGCTCACTCTTCCTTTCCGAAATGCTCGTGCAGCAGGCCCCGCATCCGAAGCAGCGCCTGCGCGTGCAACTGCGACACCCGCGACTCAGTGAGTTCGAGTACCGCGCCGACGGCCTTCATCGTGAGCCCGTCGTGATAGTAGAGCGCCACCACCGTCTGCTCCTTCGCTGGAAGGTGCTCGATGGCGCGTGCGACCAGGGACGCGCGTTCGCGCGTCAACACGTCCTGCATCGGATCGCGGACATCCCCGTCGAGCATGCGTTCGGCGTGAATCCGATCGTGCCCGCCGTCCATGCCGAGATCCTCGAGACTGAACAAGGTCATCTGCCCCACTTCCGTGAGCAGCACATGGAGAGCCGGCAGCGTATACCCAAGGGATTCGGCGACCTCCTCTTCCGTTGCGGGGCGGCCGAGCTTCGCTTCGAGCTGCTGATAGGTCTTTTCGAGCAGGCTCGCCTTCTGACGCACGCTCCGCGATACCCAGTCCATCCCGCGCAATCGGTCCAGAATGGCCCCACGAATCCGAAACTGCGCATAGGTCTCGAAGGCCGCCTTCTTCGTGGGATCGTACTTCTTCAGAGCATCGAGCAATCCCTCGATCCCCCAACTCACCATCTCGTCGATCTCGACCTGCGGAGGCTTGCGTGTCGCCAGCCGCTGAACGAGCCAGCGCACCAACGGCAGATACCTACGAACCGCTTCGTCCGAGGCCTCCACGGGCGGCGGAGGCGCGCGTCGACCGGAGGTCGCGCGCTTAGTGTGGACCGCCCCCCTCACCCAGCCTGCCCCGCCAACAGGCGCTGGAAGAAGAACTGCAACCCGCCCTTCGGAGCAACCGCCTCACGTGGCGCGGCCATCCGCGCCGCGAGCGCCGTAAAGGCACTCGCGGCCGCGGACCCGGGCGCCAGGTCCAACACTGATTGCTGACGACGCACGGCTTCCACAACCTCGGCATCGTGAGGGACGAAGCCTGCGTACGTCAGACCGACGTTCAGGAACCTTTCCGTCACTCGCGTCAGTTGCGTGAACGTCTTGCGCGCCTCCCAATCGTTCCGCGCCATGTTCACCAGCACCGTGAACTCACGCTCGGCGTAGCGCGTCGCCAGAACCTTCACGAGCGCGTAGGCGTCGGTCAGGGACGTCGGATCCGGTGTGACGACGACCAAGGTCTCTTGCGCCGCCGTCGCGAAGAACAAGACGTTCTGCGAGATCCCCGCGCCCGTGTCGATCAAGAGCACGTCGCACGCTCCCTCGAGAGAATCGACCTCGCCGAGGAGCTGGAGTCGTTGCTCCTGACTGAGCTGGGTCAACTCCTCGAATCCGCTTGCCGCTGGGACCAGGCGTATCCCCGCCGGTCCTTCGACCAATGTATCGGCGATGCTGCATTCACCGCGAAGGACGTTGCGAAGGCTCGCCGTGGGGTTCAGGCCGAGCAGCGTGTCGACGTTGGCCAGTCCAAGGTCGGCGTCGATGACGATGACGCGCTTGCCCGCCCGCTGCATGGCAATCGCGAGGTTCGCAACGACATTGGTTTTGCCAACACCGCCCTTTCCGCTCGCGACGGCGATCGTCTGCACGACGGCCGCTCCAACGTCGCCCGTCTCTTCCGGTGTGTTCAGTTCTTCTGCGCGATCAACCACGTGTCCGTCCTCCGTCGTCCTCAGGCTGCAAGCAGCCAGTGCGCGAGCGCGTTTCCACTCGCTTCGGTCAAGTCTCCAGGCACTCGCTGTCCGGTTCCGAGCCAGCGCAGCCGCATACCGGTCTCGGCCACCCAGCTGCAGGTCGCACCGAGTCCCGGACTCTCATCGAGCTTCGTCACCACACATTCACGCGCGCCCAGTGATTCCAGGCGCGGCCATACGCGTTCGAGCGCTGATGCTGACAACCCGGTACTGACAACCGCCGTCACGCTCGCTTCCGAGCCAAGTCCGGACAGCAACGCCTGAAGCTCCTGTAGACTCGCGCGATCGCCCCCCACACCGGCCGTGTCTACGTAGACGGCATCACAATCACGGAGACGCTCCAGTGCCTCGCCGAGCTGCGCCGCGTTCTCCGCAACCTCGAGCCGGGCACCCAGAAGGCGTGCGTACGCTTCGAGCTGCGCGTTGGCGCCAATCCGCTGTGTGTCGGCCATGACAAACCCGATCGCCTCGGCACCACCGCTGAGCGCGGCGGACGCGAGCTTGGCGATGGTCGTCGTCTTGCCGCACCCGGTCGGCCCGACGAACGCCTCGACTCGGGGTGCAGTCTCCGGCTCGGTTGCGGCGAGATGTCGGGCCAGGCTCGCCTCCAGCGCCGCCTCGGCCTGGACTCCCGATGCCCGCCCCTTCTGAAACGCACGCGCAACACGGGTCGCGAGCGGCACTGCGACTCCGTGCAGCAACAGCCGCTCCGCCATCGCCCGGCCCTCGCCCCCGAGACGTCGTCCCGGCAAGGCCCCTGGGTTCGGCTCTGGCTCCATGCGCGCGACCCGCGCGCCGATCGTTCGCAGCTCTCGTGTGATCTCGGCAAGCTCGCCCTGCAGCGCGTCAGATGCAGCAGGAGCCACGTCCTGCTCGGCGGACACGTCGAGATCGACCGCCGCGGTAATCTCCACGCCGTGCTCGCACGGCCGGGTTGCGAGAATGATCGCCTCCGGGCCGAGTGCCTTCTTGACCGCGCGAAGCGCGGCCGCGGGATCGGAACCGGTGAACCGTCGAAGCCGCATTAGTTTGGCGCTCCCATCGCGATCTCCCGCTGCGCGGGAGCTCCGAGCGCCGGACCGCGGTGCCCACTGGTTTCGTCATCGAGGCTCACCACACCGAGGGAATGAATCTTCACGTTCGACGGAATCTCGGCTGGTGACACTAGCGACAGACTCGGCAAGAAGCGCTCCGTCACTCGGCGGAGATGCCCCCGCACCCCACTCGAGCACAGCACGAGCGGCTGCTGGTTCTGGATCGCGAACTGCTCGCACCAACTCGCGAGCTTTCCGAGCAACCGCTGCGCGAGCACAGGCTCGAGCGCCAGATAGGTTCCCTCGTCCGTGCGATGGATCGCGTCGCTGATCATCTTTTCGAGCCCAGGCGAGAGCGTGACCAATGGCAGCGTGCGATTCTCCGTCAGAAAACGGTTGACGATCGACCGAGACAGCGCCTGGCGCACATGCTCCGTGAGCGGCTGTGGATCCTTCGTGATCGGCGCATGATCGGCGAGAGCCTCGACGATCGTCAGCAGATCTCGAATGCTGACTTGCTCGCGCAGCAACTGCTGCAAGACCTTTTGCACCGCCCCGAGGGTCAACTGCTGCGGCACCAACTCCTCGACAGCCTTGGGATTCGTCTTCGCGAGGCCGTCCAAGAGGTTCTGTACTTCTTGTCGTCCGAGGAGTTCGTGGGAGTGACGACGAATCAGCTCGGTGAGATGCGTCACGACCACGGTCGCACCATCGACGACAGTATAGCCGCCAAGCTGCGCCTGCTCACGATCAGCGGCAGCAACCCACAGGGCATCGAGGCCAAACGCCGGCTCTTTCGTCGGCACGCCTTGAATACTCGGGCTCGCGCCTCCCGGGTTGATCGCCAGATAGTGCCCCATGCGAACCTCGCCGCGCGCGATCTCCGTGTTCTTCAGCAAGATCGTGTACTCGCCTGGCTTGAGCTGGAGGTTGTCGCGAATGTGCACGGGCGGCACTACGATCCCCATGTCCTGAGCCAGCTGTCGCCGGAGACTGCGAATCCGCTCGATCAGCTCCCCACCCTGTTCGGCATCCGCGAGCGGAACGAGCTCGTACCCGACCTCGAGTTCGAGCATATCCAGGACCGCCGGCAGGTCCGCCATGGGATCTGACGCCGCCTTCTCCGCGCCCCCCTCCCCCGCCACCTCGTCGGGCTCCTCATCCTGCCTACTCAGAGCGGCCATGCCTCCCACCGCGCCTGCGAGGGCGACGAACGGAACGAAGGGCAATCCCGGCAGAAGCGCGAACGCGCCTAGAATGCCTGAGACCAAACCGAGCGCACGTGGGTTCAGTAGGAGCTGCGAGGTAACCTCGGTTCCCAGATCCGTGCCCGAGGCTGCGCGGGTCACGATGATACCCGCCGCGGTCGAAATCAGCAGCGAGGGGAGCTGCGAGACCAGGCCGTCGCCGATGGTCAGAACCGTGTACACTTCGGCCGCTTCCTGCAAGGCGAGATCGCGCTGCACGATACCGATAAACAAGCCGCCAATGATGTTGATAGCGGCGATCAGCAATCCGGCGATCGCATCCCCCCGTACGAATTTGCTGGCACCGTCCATCGCGCCGTAGAAGTCGGCCTCGGCTTCGATCGTCCGGCGACGCTCCCGCGCCTCGCGCTCACTCAGCATTCCCGAGTTGAGTTCGGCGTCGACCGCCAGCTGCTTGCCGGGCATCGCATCCAAGGTGAACCGCGCCGCCACCTCGGCGATGCGCCCCGAACCCTTGGTGATCACGATGAAGTTAATGATGACGAGAATGAGAAAGACGACGAGTCCGACGACATAGCTGCCACCGACCACGAAGTTTCCGAACGCCTGAATCACGCTACCGGCGGATCCAGCGCCGTCAGCACCTCGAAGGAGGATCAATCGTGTCGACGCCACGTTCAGCGACAGACGGAAAAGCGTCGTCACCAGGAGCACGGTCGGGAAGGTCGAGAATTCCAACGGGTGGATGGTGTGCATCGCCACTAGCAGAATGATGAGCGACAGCGCGATGTTCAGGGTGAGCAACAGATCGAGCAACGGCGTCGGCAGTGGCACCAGCATGACGACGATCACGACCACGAACGAGAGCGGCACGACGAGCTCGCCGCCGCCCACGATACGGGCCATTGCCGCTGTCGGCTTCCCTGTCACTTAGCCCGCCCTCCGTGCGGCCTGGAGGCCATAGATGTACGCTAGGATCTCGGCGACAGCGCGGTAGAGCTCGGCCGGAATCTCTTGCCCGATCTCCACGGTCCGAAAGAGTGCCCGCGCCAAGGCGCGCCGCTCGACAATCGGCACTCCGTTGCTGCGTGCGATCTCCTTGATGCGCGCCGCCATGTGCTCCGCACCCTTGGCGACCACACGCGGCGCACCCATCTGCCCCGACGCGTAGCGCAGCGCGACCGCGACGTGCACCGGGTTGGTGATCACGACATCCGCCGTCGGAACCTCGGCGAGGCTCCGGTTCCGCGTCAGCTCCAGATAGGCGCCCTTCCTTCGCTGCCGAATCTCCGGATCACCTTCCGACTGCCGCCGCTCGTCCTTCACTTCGGACTTCGACATCTTCAGGCTCTGGGCGTGCTCCCACCGCTGAAAGCCGTAGTCGGCGCCGGCGAGAACGATCAGCGCCGCGAGAGCCCACGCCACCAACTGCTGAATCTCGCCGCCGATGATCATCATGATCTCGCGTGGATGGCTGGACACGAGCGCGCCGATCTGGTCCTGCCCGCTTCTGATCAGGGTGAACGTGATCCAGCCGACCAGCGCGATTTTGACGATCGACTTCAGCAGCTCCACCAGGCCGCGCCGCGAGAAGATACGCTTCAGCCCCTTCGCCGGCGATGCCTTGCTCGGATCGGGGATGAGCTTCTTCGGAAGGAGACGTAGTCCCCCCTGCGCAACACCGCTCACCAGCGCGACGATCACAGTCGCAGCCATGATCGGCGCCAGCACCGCGAACCCCGCACCCACGATGCCCTGGAGCACCTCGTGCACATCGGCCTGGGTCAGATCAGCGCGCGTGACCCGGAGCAGATTGTCCCGCATCATGATGCGGAGCGACCCCACCGCCGCGTCGCCCCGCTGCGACATGACGCACAGGGCCGTCAGCAGGATCGCCGTCGACGTCACCTCGACCGACCTCGGGGTTTGGCCCTCTTTGAGAGCCTCCTCGAGCTTCTTGGGAGTCGGCTCCTCGGTTTGAGTCGCGGGATCTTTGTCTGCGCCTTCAGCCATATCCTCTAACCGAGCTCGTCCACGATGGTCAGGACCGAGCCCGCCACGTCGTAGAAGGACCTGACCAAGAGCTGAATTGTGTAAGGCAGCGCCGCCATCATCCCGAACAGGCCCGCGGCGACGTTCAACGGGAAGCCGACGATGAACACGTTGAGCTGCGGAATGACCTTGGCGAGGACGCCCATCGCCGCATTGACCATCAGCACCAGCAGCATCACCGGCGATGCGATCTTGAGCGCGATCACGAACATCGCCCCGGCCAGGGTCAGCAACATGCCGATGCCGTCGGTGGCAGGCATCCCGTTGCCGATCGCGACGAGGTCGAAACTCTCGGCGACCGCTCGAATGAGTAGATGATGACCGTCAATCGCCAGAAAGACGAGGAGCGCAACGACGTTGGAATACTGCGCCATGGTCGTCAGGCGGTTCCCGGTCTGTGGGTCGACGAGATTGGACAACCCGACGCCCATCTGAATGCCGCCCAGCTGACCGGCGAGCTGCATGCCTCCGAACACGAATTGCGACGCGAGCCCGATGGTGCTGCCGATCATTATCTCACCGGCCACGATCCCCACCATGGCGAGCGGGGTCATCATCGCGGCCAACGCCTCGCCACGCTCGGGCGAGAGCAGGGGCATCATGGCAAGCCCGATGAACAAGGCGAGCGCACCCCGCACCCGGACTGGCGCCAGGCGGGCCCCGAACACTGGAGCGATCAGGAACATTCCGCTCACGCGCGCCAGCACCAGCACGAACAGGATGATCCACGACGGCGACGCGTCGAACAGGGCCTGAGGCATGAGGCTCATCGCGTCATCCCCGGAATCGACTCGAACAGCGCCGTCGTGTAGTTGAGCATCTTCTGCAACATCCACGGCCCAAAGAGCGCGAGCGCCATGATCGCCGCGCCGATCTTCGGAATGAAGGTCAACGTCATCTCGTGGATCTGGGTGAGCGCCTGAAAGATGGCGACTGCCAGACCGGCGATCAGCCCGAGCGCCAACACGGGACCGGCGAGGATGATCGCCATCTCGAGCGCATCACGGCCGAGGCCAAGAACCGTTTCTGGCGTCATACCGGCCACCTCACTGGAAACTCCTGATGAGTGAACTGATGAGGAGGTTCCATCCGTCGACCAGCACGAAGATCATCAGCTTGAACGGCAACGAGATGAGAATCGGCGGCAGGGTGATCATGCCCATGGACGTGAGAATCGATGCCACCACCATGTCGAGCACCAGGAACGGGATGTAGATCATGAAGCTGATCTGGAACGCCGTTTTTAGCTCGGAGATCAAAAACGCGGGAATGAGAATCTGCGCCGACACGTCGGCCGGCGTCGCAGGCCTCGGCTGATTGCTGATGCCGACGAACAACGCCAGATCCTTCTCTCGCGTTTGCCGCATCATGAAGCCGCGCAATGGCTCGAAGCCGTCACGCATCGCCTCGAACGCGGTGCTGTCATCCGCCAGGTAGGGCACTACCGCAGTGCGATGGACCTCCTGCAAGGTCGGCATCATCACGAACGAGGTGAGGAAGAGCGCCAGGGCAATGATCACCTGGTTCGGCGGCATCTGCTGGGTACCGACCGCCTGACGCACGAACGACAGCACGATCACCATCCGCACGAACGCCGACATGCCGATCAAGATCGAGGGTCCGAACGACAGCAGCGTGAACAGCAGCACGAGCTGCAGCGTCATGGCCAGCTGATCGCCGTCGCCGCCAAGATCGAGGGACAAGGCCGGGGCCCCCAGCGCCGTCGCAGGGACCAGCACCACGACCGCGCCGCACAACCATGTCAGCGCGTGTCTCAGGAAGCCCCCTCGGCACCAGCAACGCTATGGAGCTTCGGTCGCGCCGTGGGTGCCGGCGCGTCGAGCTCGGCCAGACAGGCAATCCGCTCGTCGGTCAGGCCAAGAAGAAGGCGCGTGCCCTCGATCTCGACGATGGCCAGTGCTCGCTTGGCGCCGAGGCCCTGACTGGCTACCACGCGAATGGGCCCATCGGGACGCTCCGCACGCGCGCGTAGCCACCAATGCAGTCCGCTCAAGCTGATGAGAAGCAGCCCGAGCAGTGCCAGCATTCCTAGATCGAGCGTCATCGCAGTCGTTCGACCCGCTCTGTCGGGCTGACGATCTCCGTCAGCCGAACGCCGAACTTGTCGTTCACCATCACCGCTTCGCCGCGTGCGACCTGCTGCCCGTTGATCAGGACGTCGAGCGGCTCGCCCGCGAGTTTCGAAAGCTCGACCACCGAGCCGGCGCTCAAACTGAGCAGCTGTCGCACCGGCATCCGCACACGACCGAGTTCGACCGTCACCGCCAGGGGGACGTCCAGAATGAGCTCGAGATTCCCGCTATCCCCCTCCCGGGTGGCCGCCGCCTCGGGCGCCTCCGTTGGGGTCGTCGTCATTCCCTGCTCTGTCTCCATGCCTTCTCCCCTACTCGCTCGGTCCAAGGATACGCACCGCGTTGCTACCGCGACTGACTCCCGGCACACCGCTCATCAGTCGAATGCCCTCCGCGCAGAGCGAGAGGGGATCGTCGGATGCCGCATCGAGCGCCAGCACGTCACCGGCGCGCCACTCCAACATCTGGCGCGTGGAAACGTCGCGCGTGCCGAGTTCGGCCGTTATCGTCACATCAGCGTCACGCACCGCGGCGGCTAGCACATGGCGCCATTCGCCATCCGGCCCAGCAGAGCTCGCGGCGCGCGGCTCGCCGAGCTTCGCCTTCAGCGGCTCGAGCGCTGGGAACGGAATCGCAATCGTCAGGGGCGCCGGACCCGTGGCGATGCCGCACTCGACCGGCAAGAGCAGCATGAGATCACTCATTCCGGTCAGGGCGACCGACGCCAGATTGGTCTCCGAACGCGCGAAGGTGAACGCCACCTTGTGCAGCGGTGCCCAAGCCGCCGCTAGATCCGCCAGTACGGCCGCGACGAGACGTTGCAGCATCTGCAGCTCGATCGCCGAGCTGGTGCGTCCCGCGAGATCACCGGGGACAGTTCCCGACCCGCCGAAGAAGCGATCCACGATGCCGAACGCGAGTTCGGGCGACAGAACGACGACGCCATGCCCACGCAGTGGCGCCATCGTAAACAGATGGAGACTCGCCGGCGTCTCGAGCCGATTCCGGAATGTGCCGTAGCGCAGCAGATCGGGCCGTCCGACCGAGACCTCCGATGGCGTCCCAGTGAACGCGGCCAGACTCTGCGGCAAGCGCCGTGCGAGCCGATCCTGCGCCAACTCTATCGCGGGAAACCGCTGACCAACGAAGCGATCCTCGCCAACGAGATCGTACGGGCGCACCTGCCCGTCGGGCAGCCCGCCGCCCCCGGCGACCACATCTCCGTCCTCGACACCGCGCAGCAGCGCCTGGACCTCGTCCTGCGAAAGCTTGTCGTCACCTGCCTGCGTCGACGGCGCCTCCGTTGTCGCGCCGGCGGCATCTTGGCCACCGCCGTCGGTGCTCACGGGCTCGGCGGTACCGTCGGCGGGCCCGGCCTGCGCCTCATCGTTCTTGGGCTGCGTTTCGTCGCTCACTGAACGATGAACTCCGTAAAGTAGACGGCACGAACGGTATCGTCATCAATCGCCTGGTTGACGCGATTGATGATGTCCTCGCGGAGATTCTGCTTCCCAGCCGGGGTGCGAATCTCTTCGAAGGTCTTGCTCGTCAGCAGCGTGAGCAGCAGGTCGCGGATCTGCGGCGTGCGCGCCTGCGCGTCAGGTGGCACGACATCGGTGGCAAACTCGATCTGGAATGTGGTCTTCAGGTAGCGACTGCCACCGTCGTCGGCGAGATTGGCGATGAACGGATCGATCTCGAGCATCGCGCCCGGCGCCGTCGGATCCGCCATGCCTGCGGTCGGATCGAGCGATGCAGCCTCCGCCTCGATGTCGTCCGGCGGCCCTCCGAGCAGACCGAGATACCACGCCGCGCCGCCACCACCTCCACCGAGCAGAACGACAGCGGCCAGAATCAACGGCAGCTTCGACCTCTTCTTGGGCGCCTCGGCACCTTCATCCTCGCCCTCGCCCTGCTTCTCTTCATCAGCCATGCCAACGCTCCTCGCCCGGGACACGTCACCGACACCACTGCCGGCCTCGTCGGTCGGATGAGCAAGCGGTATGCCTGCGGATTTTCACGGAGGCAGGCCCACAACTCCCTGAAAACACACGAGGCGCGGTTGGCCAGTGAACGTGACCCACGCACACGGGTCAGCAATCTGACCGCGAGCGTGTCGGAGAATCTGGCGTCTCGCTCAAGATTCGAGGCGCAGATGCCGATCTCGAGTCAGGAGTACGGAGACAGCATCATGGCGCACGAACGACCACCGCAGGCACCATCGGAGGACATCGGCGGCCGGCGCTCGTCACTCACCGTGCGTGCACTCATGACCCCGAACGTCGTAACCCTCGAGCAGCACCAGCCCATCCAAGAGGCGATCAACCTGTTCGCCGGACGCGAGTTCCGCCACATCCCGGTGGTTGACGGCGATCGTCTGGTCGGCGTGCTCTCAGATCGGGACGCGCTCCGCGCCTTCGCGCGAAGCCAAGACCATTCGACTCCGATCCGTGCGATCATGCGTGCGGACCCGCACAGGGTCCAGACGCACACGCCGGTCGTCGAGGCGATCAGGCTCCTCCTGGAGCACCGGATCAACTGCCTCCCGGTCGTCGGCGCGCAAGAAACCCTCGTCGGCATCCTCACCACGACCGACCTGCTGCAGGCGCTCCTGCAACTCCACGAGAGCGCCGGGTCTCGGCCAGCGTAGCGCGACCGCACCCGGGCTCCGTGTAGCGGACGTGATCCGGCGACGAGGCGGGCCTCGTCACCGGACCGACGCCTGCTATCGGACGATGTTGATGAGATCGTTCAGGAGCGTGTCACTCGAGGTGATCACCCTGGCGTTCGCCTGAAAGCTCCGTTGCAGCGAGATCAGGTCGATGAACTCCTGCGCCAAAGACACGTTCGAGAGCTCAACCGCGCCACCGACGATCGTGCCGAGGCCACCGGACTCCGGCGAACCGATGGCGGGAGACCCCGAATCGATCGACTCGCGGAAGAGCCCATTGCCCAGCGGCAGCAACCCATCGGGAGCAATGAAGCTGGCGAGCGCGACCTGAAAGAGCGGCCGGCTCTGGCCGTTGTCGAAAATACCGGTCACGAAGCCGGTCTCGCTGAACTCCAGGTTCAGGAGTTGGCCGGCTCCGAAACCGTTCTGCGACTGGAAGCTCACGGCCGAAGGGCCGGCGAACTGCGTCAGGCCGTCGATACCCTCCCCAGGATCGGCCAAAGGATTGGGCGTTCCGAAGTCGAACTCGATGTCCTGAGAGTTCGCGCCGTCGAACTGAACGGTCGCGGCGCCTGGATCCGGGTTCAGAACGCTCAACGAACCATCAGGATTGAAGGTTATACTGTTGGTCCCGCCGAGGATGGCCAGATCCCCAGCCGTACCACCCGAGAGCTCTCCGTCATCCACACCTACGTGGTACTCCCAGCTATTGCTCCCGGCCCGTGTGAAGAAGAAGTTCAGCGTATGCCGATCGCCGAGCGAGTCGAACACGTCGATCGAGTTCGTGAAATTCGAAGTCGCGAACGCGCTGTCGAAGTCCGTACCGTCAAAACCACCGGCGATCAGCGGCGCGTCCGCTTGCAGATTGGAGTCGACCGCCACCTGCGTCGTCGCCCGCGGCTGACTGCTCGCGCCCGTCACGTTGATGTCCGTTGGTGCGCCCACGGGGAGAAAGGTGTTGTTGAGCGCGAAACCCTGTACCGGCAGACCGTCGAACGTCGCCAGGCGGCCATCGACATCGAGCCGGAAGTTGCCGGCGCGCGTATACAGATTGCCGTCACCAGTCCGGACGACGAAAAAGCCGTTGCCCTCGATCGCAAGATCCGTCGGCCGGCCGCTCGACTCGATACTCCCTTGCGCGAACGACGGGTTGATCCGGCCGATACGAACGCCGAGACCGATGCGTCCGGTCACGCCGCCGCCTCCCTGCCCCGAGAGCAGGTCCGCGAACTCCGTGCGACTTCCCTTGAAGCCGATCGTGTTGACGTTCGCGATGTTGTTGCCCGTCACGCCGAGGGCAGCGCCCGTGGCCACCAGGCCACTACGGGCCGTCGAGAGTGCTCCGAAAATTGCCATGCCGTTCTCCTTCCGAATTGACTGCCCTGCCGAATTAACTTCCCTGGACCTCACGGATCTTACTGACATCGTCCAGGGCGAGCCGTGTCTCCCCGAGGAGCAGCGCCGGAGGATCCGTCGCGAAATCGATACCCGTCACGCGCCCACGTACGAGCGTCTGCAGCGGGAGGGTTTGATCGCCGTTCCCCTGATCGATCAGTACCGTGTACTCGCCGTCGCTCAGCGCCGGGGCGCCGACGACGTTCTCGAGATCGAACTCGTGCATTCCAGCCTCGAGCGTCCCAAGGTCGAGCGTGGCGACCTCCTGCCCGCTCCCATCGATGACACGCGCCTCGACGGTGCCCGCCGTCGCCAACTCGAAGTGCAGCGACGACGACGCACCCTCCGCGACCGAAATGCTGATCCCCAATCCGTCCACTTCGCGTCCGAGCAGGCTCAGCATCTCGAACTGACTCGGAGCGGCTCCGCTCGGTTGCTCGAGCGCGGACAACTTGTCGTTGATCTCGGTCAGCTGCTCGAGCGAGGAGAACTGCGCCAGCTGCGCCGAGAAGTCCTCGCTGCTGACCGGGTCGAGCGGATCCTGGTTCTGCAACTGCGTGATCAGCAGCGTGAGAAAGTCGTCGCGATTGACGACGTCGTTGGCCTTGGTTTCCTCGGGCGCGGAAAGATTGCGCAGGAGATCCAGGCCCGTAGAGACGGCGGAGGCTGCCAGTGTCGGATCGATCATGACGTCATACCCTCAAGCTCAGGCGGCCGGCATCGAGCGGCGCGGCAGGGCCCGCGTCCTCGGTCGACTCGCCGTCGCCGCGTCCGCCGTCTGGGGACGACGACGCGCCATCGTTGTCGCCGTGCTCGGCATTGTGAAAGTCGGCGGCGCCATGGTCGGGACTGACGTCGACCGAGAATCCGGTTAGTCGGAGTTCGCTTCGTCCGAGGGCGGCCTCGAGCAGATGCTGCTGGCCATTGAGCAGTGCACGCGTGCCCTCATGCTCCGCCACGATCATGGCGCGGACACCGTCATCCAGCAGCTGCACGCGCACATCGATATGTCCGAGTCCGGGCGGATCGACGCGCAAGCGGATCTCGGAACCACCACGAGCCGCCGACAGATAGAGACCATCGACGATGCGTTCGGCCAGCGCGGCAAACCCTTGCGACTGATCGATCCGGGCCACCAGGCTGGCCGGCGTGGACGGCGTCGCTTGCGAGGCGGTGCCCGGAGCCAACGTTGTCCCGCTCGCGTCCGGATCGGCCCCGGCCACGGTGGACACTTGCCCGAGCGTCGCCTGCGCACGCTGCCGTTGAACTGCCTCACGGGTCAGCCCCTGAACCGCCGGGGCGATGCCCGTGTCGCTGCCCGCACGGAGGAGCGCTACTCCGGCACTTCCCTCCTCAGTGTCAGCGTCGATCCCCGCAATGGCCGTCGCAGTGTCAGTGCTCGTCGCTGCCGCCGGATCCGCGGCCGCCGGCACGGCGCGTGACGCCGCGATGCCAGAGGCTGAGTCCCGGAGGCGTCGTGCCTCGACTCGCGGTTGCACGGCCGCCAGAATCGTGGGCTCGACATTGCCCTCAGGTCGGCTTGCAGCGCGTGTCTCCAGCGCACCGGCGGTCGGCACACGCTCCGTCTCCAGTGATGCCGCCTCGACCGACGGTGCGGGCCCCGGTGCCGCCTGCCGCCCTCCCGCCGCCGGCACCGTCTCATCGGACGACGCGGCAGGATCTGATCCTGTTGCCGATGCGAGACCATCCCCAGAAGAGATCCGGCCACTGGTCGTGGCTGTCGTCTCCGTACCTGTTCCAGGCACACCCACGTCAGCAGGCGCGCGCGTCGATGATTCGACAGCCGGGCTTTGGGCGACACTCGCGTCGAGAACTCCCGGCCTGGCGGACGCTTGCCCACCAGAGGGAGCACCGCTCCGTAGCTCGGGATCGAGACCTCGTGCCGCGGTCGGTGGCCCTCCCGCCGATGGCAATACCCCTACGCCCGGCTCGCCACCGAGAGTCGGCAGCGCGGCCGACTGCTCCGCGCCCCCGGCAACCACAGTAGCGGCGTCGGGCGAAACGGCGCTGGGATCCACGATAGGGCTCGATCCACGAACGACCGGAATATCAGCGGTGCCTTCTGGCACGTCACCACCAGACGCCCCCTCGGCCGTACTCCCGACCACCCCGATCGTCGCATCAAGGTCGATATCCTGCGCAACGACACCGGGCACCGCGAGCTCGGATGCGAGCTCCGCCGCGACCACGCCTCCGTCGGGCCCCGTGTGGACCTCCGGTGTCGCCACCGCCGGCTGCTCCTCGAGGGCGCCGGCCGTCAGGACGCCGAGCGCTACCGAAAACTCGGTCGCCGACGCGGCGGGGGCGCTCCCCTCAGCGACGACTGCGCCGCTCGCGCCAACGGGACCACCCGTCGTCGGACCCGACTCTCCGCTCCCGCCCTGCAGTAGACTCTCGACGTGCATCGCTGCCTACAGGCAGCAAGCGGGATGCCATCGGCGTCAGCCAACGCCCGTAAGCATCAGACGACTCGAGCACTCGGCAGAATCAGCCGCGCCCGGCAAGAACTGCCGCTACCGGCGGAGCGCGATCGCTTGCGTCAACACGATTGCGCGCGAGCGACTCATGAGGGGCAGAATCTCGCCGATCTGCTTCTCTTTCATGCGTCGGAAGATCGTGAGGATCGTGCGATCGTCGAGCTGATCGAGAATCGGCGCCGCATCGGCCGGCTTCATGGCGGCGTAGATCTTCGCGAGCGACTGCGCCGCCTCGGCGCCCGACGTCCGCCGCGTCTCCGCCTCACCGGAGAGCCGCTTTTCGATCTCCTCGAGGGTCGCGATCTTGGTCGTCACGTCCTGCTCCAGAACCTTCAAGCGCGCCGCACGCTGCTCGAGTTCCTGCTCCCGTGCATCCAACTCCTGCTGCCGTTGTTCGAGGTCGCTCAACAAGTCCAGGACCGGACGCTTCTGCGCCATCGGAGCGACCGGCTTCGGCTTGTCGCTAGCCATGGCCCTGCTCGCCCCCGAGGTGTCAGCCGCCGAGACTTCGCGAGCGGTCAGGAGGCCGCCAGTCCACACGCCCGCCGTCCCCACCTTCACGATCAACGCGACGATCAGAATCACCCGCAACCACGCTCGCCCCACCCCTACCGGCTTCTCGCTCATTTTCATCGTTGCCTCCGTGCCCGCTCGTGTCGATCGATCGCCAGCTCGTCCAACTGCACCGCCGTCAGGCGCGCTTGCTCCTCGTCCGTCCGCCCGCGATGAATCTCCTCCAGGCGACGCACCTTCGATTCATCGCGATGCGAGACCGTCAGCTCGTCCCGTTTGGCCGCCAGCGCCCGACCGACGTCCGCCATTGCGACCCGACAGGCGCGCTCGGCGCCAGCCAGCGCTTCCGCATAGTCACCACCGAGCCGCAGCGCTCCAGGCGTCAGGGTGTCGGTCTCGGCGGCGCGCCGCTGCTCCTCGGCCACGACCATTTGCGCCGCACACGCAGCATCGGTCTCGCGCTCGAGCGAGCCCAACTGCTGCTCGAGTGCTGCCGCCTCGTGCTCGCGCAATCGTCGCAGTTGCGTCCGCAAACGCAGCAATCTGCTCAATCGGAACGACTGCGCCATGGTCAGCCCTCACCCACCAGCTGCGCCAGTGCCGCCAGACTCTCCTCGAGGGTGCAGCGCTCCACGAGCCCTTGTCGGAGAAATTCGTTGATCGCATCGATCTTCGCGATCGCCTCATCGATGCCAGGACTCGTCCCGGCGGTATAGGCGCCGATCTTGATGAGGTCCTCGGCATCGAGATAGGTGGCCAGCCAGCGTCGCACTTTCGCGACCAGAGCAGCGTGCGCGGCCGGCACGATGTCGGTCATCAACCGTGAAATACTCTTCAGCACGTCGATGGCGGGAAAGTGGCCCTGATTCGCCAACTGCCGATCCAGAACGACGTGGCCGTCGAGGAGGCTGCGCGCGGTATCCGCCACAGGCTCGTTCAGATCGTCGCCCTCGACGAGCACCGTGTAGAGACCCGTCACCGTCCCACGACCCGTCGCGCCCGCCCGCTCCAGCAAGCGCGGGAGCAGGGCGAAGACGGAGGGCGTGTAGCCGCGCGCCGATGGGGGCTCGCCGACCGACAACCCCACTTCACGCTGTGCCATCGCCAACCGAGTCAGCGAGTCCATCATGAGCATGACATCGCCACCGCGGTCCCGAAAGTATTCAGCCAGTGCCGTCGCCAGGAACGCACCCCGCACGCGGACGAGCGGCGGCTGGTCGGACGTCGCGACGACGACGACCGAACGCGCGAGCCCCTCAGGGCCCAGATCGCGCTCGATGAACTCCCGCACTTCACGTCCACGCTCGCCGATCAGCGCAATGACGTTGACACTTGCCTGGGTCGAACGAGCGATCATGCCGAGGAGCGCGCTCTTCCCGACGCCAGAGCCGGCGAACACGCCGAGGCGTTGCCCGCACCCACACGTCAGCAGGCCGTTCAACGCCCGGATACCGAGATCCAACGGCGTGCGAATCAAGGTCCGCGCCATGGGATTGATGTGCCCACCGTAGAGCGGAACCTCGCCCTCTGGCTCGATCGCCTCTCCGCCATCGATCGGATTCCCCAGACCGTCGAGCACTCGCCCGAGCAGCCCCGGACCGACCCCCACGAGCGGGCGATCCCCGTCGGCGACGATCCGACTCCCAGGCTCGATTCCGCTCACGTCGCCGAGAGGCATCAGTAGCACCCGACGCTGCCGAAAACCGACAATCTCCGCCGGCACACCTGAGCTCCCGTCGCGACGTTCGATGGTGCAGATACCACCGATCGGCAAGCCGGGGCCCGTACCTTCGATCACGAGCCCGATCACATCCGTGACGCGCCCGCTGACGCGGACGGGATTCACCGAACGCAAGCGCTCGGTTGCAACGCTGAGATCCAGGCCGGTCATTCGGGTCGTGTCAATGCGGCGCGAATGGCGCCGATCTGACTGTCCACGCTGAGGTCAAGGTCCCCGGAGAGACTCTCGAGCACGCATCCGTTGTCGGCAAGCGTCTCGTCCGCGACGAGCTCCAGTTCCTGCACACCATCGAGGAGGTCCCGAAGATCGGGCAAACGCTCGATAAGAAAACGATGCAGCACGCAACCCGCGCGAATCTGGACGCGCTCGTGGTCGAGCGCTTGCTGCACGGCCTCGCGAATCATCCCGAGCCAGCGTTCTGGGTTGTCCGCCAACTCTCGCTGCACGACTTTGCGAGCAATCCCGAGCGCGAGCTCGAGCAGCTCCCTCTGATAGCGTTCGACCAGTGCGCCGCGAAAACGCACCACGTCCTCGGTGGCCGCAACCAACGCTCGTGCCGACATCATGATTTCCTGCTCGGCCTCGGCCCGGCCCGCCAGAAGCCCCTCTTCGTAGGCAGCGGCACGTGCCGCCTCTCCCTCTTCGAGGCTGCCCTCGCCCGCCGCAACCGGCATCGCGAAATCGGGAAACACCGTCGCAACCGGGGGTCCGGCGTCCACCTGGACGTTCTCAGCGACGAGGGGAAACGGCTCCATGTGCGTCGCGGCTGGCCGCACTCGATCAGACAAGCGCGTCCCCGTCCCCGACACCCGCGATGACGATCTTGCCGTCCGCCTGCAGCTCGCGCATGGTCGCGATCACTTTCGACTGCGCCTCTTCCACATCGGCAAGCCGCGCGGGGCCAGCGGTCTCCAGATCCTCGCGCAGAATGTCAGCGGCGCGACTCGACACATTCGACAGGATCTTCCGTTTGAGCTCCGCACTGACCGTCTTGAGCGAGAGCAACAGCTCTTCGCGTGCGACGTCCTTGAGCAGAGCCTGCATGCCTCGATTGTCGAGCTGCAGCAGATCCTCGAACGTGAACAGCTGATCACGAATGGCCGCCGCAAGCTGAGCATCGCGCTGTTCGAGTTCCTCGAACACGCGCTCCTCGAGCGTCTTGTGGGCGTACTTCATGATCTCGGCCGCCACCTTCGGACCACCCGGGATCGAGCCGGACTCCCGCACGAGGCCCTTCACCTGCTCGCGCAGCATCTCGCTGACCTCGGTGATCACGCTGGCCGGCACCGCCGTGTCGAGGCGCGCGAGCCGCTCGATCATGTCGGTCTGCATGGTCTCCGGGAGGTGCCCGATGATCTCCATGGCGCGTTCCGGACCCACGTACGCGAGGATGAGCGCGACGACTTGGGGGTGTTCCGTCTCGAGCAGCTTGGCGACGCCCTCGGGAGGCACATCGCTGATCACTTCGGCGAGATCCCCCTCGGTCGAAGCTGGGGAGTGCTCGAGCGCCGCGAGAATCTCCCCGCGCGCACCCGCCGCAGGCGCACTCGGATCCGCAAGAGCCTTCGATACCACCGCCCGGGCGAAGGCCGGTCCGTTCACTGACAAGCTCGGCGGACCGCCGAACTGCGCTCTGAAATCGTCCGCGACCTTCTCGACATCTTCGCCACTGACGGTGCGCGCCTTGGCGATGGCCTGCGAAACGCGCCGAACGTCCGCGTCGTCGAGCCTTCGCAAGACCTCGCACGCGGCTTCTGGTCCGAGCGAGAGGAGAAGCACCGCGGCCTTCTCCGGCCCGGAAAGTGGCTGATCGCTCACGTGCTGGTTGCCAGCCATTGGCGAATGACCTCGGCTGTATGCTCCGGATCATTGCGCGCCACGTCGAGGGCCAAGATACCGGGCGTCGGACCCTCGGGGAGTGCCAGACGATCGCCCCGCCCGCCCCCTGCCACCGGTGCGCGACCCGCCATGGCCAAGAGAAACGGTCGCACGACCCCGAGGGCGATGACCAACACCACGAGGAGCCCGCCGGCGCGCCAGAACACGTCGGACCACTCGCCCAGCATCGCCATGGTTCCCGGCGCTTCGGGCGGCGCCAGGGATGGAGCCTCCTGGAAGGGCACGCTCGCAACCTCGATCTCGTCACCCCGCTCTTCGTTGAATCCAACGGCGCGCTTGATCAGATCCGTATAGCTTCCAACCTCCTCGGCCGAGCGCGGAACGAACGTGCGTTCCTCCCCCTCGCCGTCGTATTGACCGTCGAGCATGACTGCCACCGTAAGCTTCTTGATCGCGCCCATGCCATCGATGCGATGACTCGTGACCTTGCTGATCTCGTAGCTGAGCGCC
>JAJCZP010000187.1 GCA_029262315.1 Deltaproteobacteria bacterium
GCGGCGGGCGCAGCGGGCCCCTGCAGCTTCTTCCTCGGCCCCCCACAACCCATCGGAGTCGGCGGCGTGACGAGTTGCGTGTTGACCGAGCTCAATGGGCCCGTGACCGGCACGATTGACGTCGAAGCTGGAGAGATCGAAGCGTCGGTACCGCTCACCCTTCAGGTGCATCTTGTGGGATCAGGAAGTCCGGACCCATGCCCGCGGTGCGTCGCCTCGACCTGCGACGAGGGCCCACGTCAGGGCATGGCCTGCACCGTCCACGGCACGAGCCAGGCATTCGCGGATGACGTGAGCCTGGATTGTCCGCCCCACACTGGCAGTTTCGCCATCCCATTGACTCTTCCGCTGGCCACGAGTTCCCAGCAAGCCACACTCTCGGCTGCAAGTCCGTCATGCAGTGCCTTCGGTTTCAGCAACCAGCGCTGCTTCTGTGATACCTGCGCCAGTGCTGGGGCGGAGCCGTGTTTCACCGACGCTGATTGTCCGGGCGGCGTTTCCGGGTCGTGCGGTGGTTTCCGCTGCCTCGGTGGGAACAACAACGGCGCTGCGTGTACCATGGGCGGCAGTATCGCCGACCCGGCGTGTCACGCGTATTGCGCGGGCGCCGGCATGCCGGACGCCTGCTGCACGGGCGCTGGCACCGGCGTCGGCTGTTCGGCCTGCAGCACCCCCGGCGCGCCGACCAAGCCGAATCCGTGTCTCAGTGGCATGTGCACGGCCGGTACATGCACGGATGTTTCGAACGGCTATTGTGGGCCGCACGAGACGTTCCGTAGCTGCCTTGCGGACAGCCAGTGTCCGTTCCTGGGTGACACTTGTGCCTTCCTCGACCAACCGTGTTTCGACGGCAGCGGCGACGTCGGCCAAAGCGTAGTCGCAACCGGAATTGCCGATCCGCCTATCAATGGCATTCTGGAGCCCGTGCTTGCGGGCCTGTTCTGCGTCCCAGAAACGAACACTGTGGTCGATGCGTCGCGTGGACTCCCCGGCCTCGGTCGTGTGACGGCCTCCGTGAACGCGATGATCGAGTGAGGCGCCCCGTGGAAATTTCTGTGCAGAAAGCACGGCGCTCTGCTATAGTTTGATCTAGCAGCGACGCGACCTGCTCCTCGAGGCTTCCCGCTCCCGACGCGCCAACAAGGAGGAGGGGGCACCATGCGGACGAGGGCCTGGACGATCGATTCGATCTCGACGAGAACATCGCTGCTGCCAATTGTAGTCATGATCGCGCTGCTTGGCGCGAGCGCGTGCGGCGACAACGACAACGACGGCGAAGAAGGCAACCCCACACCAACGCCGACGCAAACCGAGGTCGCAGCCCCATCACCCACCCCCGAGCCCACGGCGCCGCCGCAGATCCCGTGTCCCGAGCAGGTCACCTACATCGTGCAGGGCGACGAGTCTGATCTCGACGTCGGGTGGACCGGGATCTACTTCGATCAGCAGGTCGGCACCGGCGGCGCGCTCACCTTCGCGGTCGACTGCCCTGGGGAGTTCCTGGGCGGATGCGGCGAGTGCCCGATCAGCGGGCCGATCACGAGCACGACAGTCGTCGACAACCAGCGGTGCGTGAACGCGTCCGAGGTCCCGTGCACCAGTGACACCGATTGTCCGGGGAGTACGTGCGGCTTCTTCTTCGGCGCGCCGGTTCCCGTCTCGGGCGGCGGCGTACCGATCTGCGTAACCAACCTCATCACCAACGACGTCACCGGCACGATCATTCCCGAGATCGGCGCCGGCTTCAGCGATCTCGACATCGACCTGTCGATCTACAATGGCCTGGCAGTCGACCAGCCCTGCCCCATCTGCGACGGCAACGGCTTCGATACGCCCGGCGTGTGCCGGGGCGGGCCACGCGACGGCGCAGCCTGCACTGTCCACGGCACGACCACCCTGTTCGGCGACACGAGCTTCGATTGCCCGCCGAATCCGACGGCCATCATCGGCGTCACGGCCGTGCCGCTCGATCTCACCACGGGTACCAGCTCCATCGAGCCCACGGAGAGTTGCCAGACACTGGCGGGATCGTGCTACTGCCCGGATCAAGAGCGGCCGAACGCGTGCCTCGACGGCAGCTGCACCGCCGATGCGGAGGGTGCCGGCACCTGCCTCGCGGGGCCGATGGACCAGCAATGCGCGAGCGAGCCTTTCCGCGGCTGCCTGAACGACGACGACTGTGCCGTCGGCGATACCTGCGAGTCCCGCACTCGCGAGTGCTCCGGGGCCACCGATGCGTCGGGCTCGACCGTGGGACCGCTCACCCGAACGGGGGAGCCGAGCACGTCGCTGCCACTGCAGGTGTCGACGTTCTGCGTCGACGCCACGTCGAGCCCAGCGGTAAACGCGACCTCGGGACTGCCCGGGCCGGCGGGCGTCGTGCTTCCGACCGAGATCTGCATCTTCCCGAGCTGCCCCTGAGCCACCGCTGACGCGCGAGGTCTGCGGCAATCACGCGAGCGCACTCCCCGTGCGTTCGCGTGATCGAGCCGTAGCTTGGCCCTCCATGAGTCGGAGCGAACGCCTGCCGCGGGCGCCGGGCTCAGGCGTCGACCATGCTCCACGCCAAACCGGCGAGCGCGGCGCATACGTCGCCGTACGCCGACGCCGTATCCGAGCTGGCGTTGCCGTCGAGCGCGCGCTTGTAGACGCCCTGGACGATCGAGGCGAGGCGGAACAACGAGAACGCCAGGTAGAAGTTCCAGTGCTCGATCTCGTCGCGACCGGTTCGGCGGCAATACGCGGCTACGTAATCCTGCTCGCGCGGGATACCGGTCGCGGCGAAGTCGGTGCGATCGAGCGAACCCAGCTCGGCGTTGTGCATGTGATACGGAAGGCAATTGTACGCCAGGTCGGCCAGCGGATGACCAAGCGTTGCCAGCTCCCAATCGAGCACCGCGACGATCCGCGGCTCGGTGGGATGACAGATCGTGTTCTCGAGCCGGAAGTCACCGTGCGCGATGCAGGTCTCGTCACCCGCGGGCAGGTGCTCGGGCAGCCAAGCGATCAGATGCTCCATCGACTCGATCGTGCCCGTCTCGGCAGCGCGGTACTGCTTCGTCCAGCGATTGATCTGACGCGCGATGTAGTTGCCGGGCTTCCCGAAGTCGCCGAGGCCCGCGGCGGCGTAGTCGACGCCGTGCAGCCGCGCCATCACGTCGTTCATATGGTCATAGATGGCCGTGCGCTCGGCGGGAGACTGGTCGGGGAGCTGCGCGTTCCGGAAGATCCGCCCCTCGACGAAGTCCATGATGTAGAAGGCGGCACCGATGACACCATCGTCTTCGCAGAGCGCGAGGGCCTCCGGCACCGGGACGTCGGAGTCGGCCAGCGCCCGCATCACGCGATACTCGCGATCAACCTGATGTGCCGAAGCGAGCAGCTTGCCCGGGGGCTTTTTCCGAAGAACGTAACGTCGACCGTCGGCCTCGAGCAGAAACGTGGGGTTCGACTGTCCGCCCTTGAACTGCTTGACGGCGAGCGGGCCACGAAACCCCTCGACGTGGTCGGTCATGTAGCGGACGAGCGCCTCCTGGTCGAAGACGTGGGCGCGTCGAACCTCGCTGACCTCTTCGCTGGTCTGCGTCATGGGGGACTCGTTGTCGCCGATGGCGCCGCAACTGGCAAGCGCCGATCGCGGACGCATCGCCTGGCAAAGCACGCACGCCTCGTCTAGGAGACGACGGCACAGGTGACCCTACTCAGATGACCATCGCCGAAGCGGTCCTACTGATCGGCGGCGCCGCCATCGCGGGTGTCGTCAATACGCTCGCGGGCGGAGCCTCCGCGCTGACGGTCCCACTCCTCGTGCTGGTTGGGCTCCCGGGCAATCTCGCCAACGGCACCAATCGCGTCGGCATCCTCACGCAGAACGCCGTCGCGGCATGGCGTTTCCGGGCCGAAGGTGTTTCGGGCTTTCGCGCCGCGGTACCTGTCCTCCTGCCAATAGCACTCGGGGCCGCCCTCGGCGCGACGGTCATCTCACGCGTCGCGGACGACACGTTTCAGCGCTTGTTCGGCGTCGTCATGATCGCGCTGCTGCTCCCGATTGCCTTCGGCATCGGGTCGCGGACGTCGACGCCGCGCCCGGCCCGTACGCGCTCCGCCCCGGCAACGTTCCTGATCTTCTTCGCGATCGGCGTCTATGGTGGAGCGTTTCAGGCTGGCGTCGGCATCGCGCTCCTGCTGGCACTCTCGTACACGGGCTACGATCTCGTCCACGCGAACAGCATCAAGGTCGTCATCAATGCCGCTCTGACGCTCGTCGCGGTCCCGATCTTCGTCCTGCAAGGTCAGGTCGCGTGGATGCCGGCCGCTTTTCTGGCCATCGGGTTCGCGATCGGGAGCGCACTCGGCGTCCGACTCGCGGTGCAGCGGGGCGAGGCCATCATTCGACCCGTCATCCTCGTTGCGGTTCTGCTGCTGGCAGGCCGGATGCTCGGCCTCTACTGAACGTTGGCCACGAGGCCCCGCGTCGGGTCACGCCGACACGGAGCCTCACATGACGAGCTACGATGCGGCGGCGACCGTGCTGCCGTCGGCCTTGAGGATGCCGGACCGTGCCTTGAAATCCTCAGCCGTCATGCCGAGATCCAGTTTGCCCTGACGGAGCCAGTCGTGGTCGCCCTTCATCACGCTGGCGGCAACGGCGTTCAGTCGGCTGTCCTCATTCTGCCACAGCGACTTGAAGATCCGCTTCACCTTCCGCTGCGACATCCGGCAGAAGAGATCGGCCAACTCCGCGGCACGCGCGGCATCGGGATCGCCGGAGTCGTGCAGCTGACGCGCGTGCGAGACCGTCGCGCTCATTGCGAACAACTCCATGACGACATCGACGCACCGGAAGAGAAAACCTTGCTTGCGCTCCATCTTGGCCTGGTAGACGGCCATGCCGTGGAAGCTCTGACGCGCCAACTTCCGAGCATTCCGCTCGATGAAACGCAGGTGCTTCGCCATCGGGCCCCAGTCGCCGTACTGACCGCGCGCCGCAATGCCCCGGAACCAGAGGGGCGGATACCACCCCGCGTAAAAGGACAAGATGGCCGGGAGCGCCTTCGCCTTGCTTGCGATGGTGCCCTTGGGATCGATCATCGCTCCGGCCACCTGCAGATGCTTGTCGACCGCCTCGCGCGCCATGAACAGATGCATGATCTCGCTCGAGCCCTCGAAGATGAGGTTGATGCGACAATCGCGCATCGTACGCTCGACCGCGATCGGCGCCTCGCCCCGCGAAGCAAGCGACTGCTCGGTCTCGTAGCCGCGCCCACCACGCATCTGCAGCGTCTGGTCCGCGATCTCCCAACAACGAACGGTGTTCCACTCCTTCGCCGCGGCCGCCTCGAGACGAATGTCGTACCCGCCGCGGTCGGCCATCGCGCTCGAAAGCTTGGCGACCGAATCCATGGCGAAGGTCGTCGCCGCCATCTCGGCGATACGATGCGACACCGACTCATGCTTCCAGATAGGCACGCCCCATTGCACGCGCTCGGTCGTCCAGCCCTTGATGGTCTCGAGCGACTGTTTGGCGATACCGGCGCACGCGGCCGGCAAGGTGAGCCGTCCGGTATTGAGCGTGACGAGGGCGATCTTCAAGCCCTTCCCCTCTTGGCCGATGACATTGGACTTCGGCACGCGCACGTCCTTGAAGCTGATGACACCGTTCGCGAGCGCCTTCAGACCCATGAAGCGGCAGCGGTGCTCCACCTTCACGCCAGGCCAATCGGCCTCGACAATGACGGCGCTGATCTTTTGCGTCTTGGGATCGCGCGCCATGACGACCAACAACTCCGCCAGGGTGCCGTTCGTACACCACAGCTTCTCGCCGTTCAGGACGAGGTGGTCGCCGTCCGACTCGCACGTCGTGGAGAGACTGGCAGGGTCGGAGCCGGCGTCCGGCTCGGTGAGCGCGAAGGCCGAGATGGCGCCCTTGGCGCAGCGCGGAAGGTACTTCTGCTTGAGCTCGGGGCTGCCGAAGAGCTTCAGCGGTTGGGGCACACCGATCGACTGGTGGGCCGACAACAGTGCCGAAACGTTACCGTCGGCGCTCCCGATCATCTCCATCACCCTGCAGTACTCGGAAATCGTGAATCCGCAGCCGCCGTACTCCGTTGGGATCTTCATCCCGAACGCACCCAACTCGCGGAGACCATCCACGACGTGCTCCGGATACTCGCCCGTCGCGTCGATGGCGACGGAGTCGACCTTGTCCTTCATGAAGACCCGCATCTTCTCGTAGAACTCGGGAAACCCGGGAGAGGCGTCCGTCGATGCCGGGAACGGATGGACGATGGGCAGGGCGAAGTTCCCCAGGAAGAGCTCGCGGATGAACGTGTGCCCGGCCCATTCGGTCTCGCGTGCCTCTTCGGCAACGCGGCGAGACTCTTCTTCACTCGTGATCTGTGGCTTGGTCGAATCCATTGATGAACACCTCGCTACGTGAGTTGGAGTGGCACCATATTTCGCACACGTGACGCTCTGCGGCAAGGCGCGGGCCGCGCGGCATCGTCGCAGCTAAGCTGCTGATCTTGATGAAGATTTATCCATGGCGTGCGCGAGGGTGGCACCGGGCCCAGCGCCATTTCGCAGCGCAGCGAGGCGGCCGCCCGCCAGAGCCCGGCGGGTCGGCCGACAAACATGCATTCGTCGTGTAGCCCGATGCGACCTATCCACGCGCCGCCGGCGCGACATCTTCGATGAACGCCTGCATCTCGTCGACGTTGTACGGCGAGAAGCTCATGAAGATGAAGTGCGTGATGCCGGCCTTGCGAAACGCGGCGATGCGGTCGAGGCACTCCTGCTTGCCGCCGATCATCCCCATCTTGCGCCCCTCTTCTGGCGTCGTCTCGCGGACGGCCGCGACGAGACCAGCGATGGCGTTCTGCCGCTCGGTATCGTCGGTGTAGCAAAGGGGCATCATCAGCGTCTTCTCGATCACGCTCGTATCGCGGCCGACGGCGTCGCCGTGGCGCGCGATGGTCTCGATCAGATCGGCAATCTTCTCTGGTGTGCCCATCGCGTTCCACATGTCGGCGTACTGGGCGACGATCCGAAGCAGGACACGCTTCCCTTCCCCACCGATCATGATCGGCACGCCGCCCTGCTGTACGGGCTGCGGATTCCCGAACGCGTCGGTCACACTGTAGTGCTTCCCGTGGAGGGTGAACTTCTCACCCGTGAACATGCCTTTGATGATCTGGCACGACTCCTCGAGGCCCTCGAGACGTCCGAGCACCGTCTTGTAGTCGATCCCGAAGCTCCGGTGCTCGTCCTCGAACCAGCCGGCACCAATGCCGAGATTCGCGCGACCAGCGCTGATGTGGTCGACCGTGACCGCGGCCTTGGCCGTAATGCAGGGGTGTCGATACGTGGCGCCGGTCACCAGATGACCGATGCGAGCCTTCGTCGTCGCCTGCGCAAGCGCGCCCAGCAGGCTCCAGCCCTCGAGACACGGGCCCTCGATGCCGGTGAAGATCGGATAGAAGTGATCGAAGGCCCAGAGCGAGTCGTAGCCCCAACCATCGGCCTTCTGCCACAGATCGACGAGATCAGCCCAGGAAACGTTCTGCTGCCCAGTTTGGATGCCGAAACGAACGGGATGCGCCATCGAAGACCCTCCTCAGTGCTGCGATAGGAATCACCGAGCAATCGCTGAGATCCAGGGCTGAGGCAACCCGGTGCCGTGCTACGCGCCTGGTGCCGCGCGCATCGCTGTCCGCGCGGAGGAGTACGACGACACGAGGTAGGGCACGGCCATGTTCATGGCCAGCCTCCGGAGTGTCTCCAGACTGAACGGATACGCCAGCACGTGCTCGCCGTGATTCACCATCAGGAGAATCGGCCCGACGACGCTCGCCACCTTGATGGCCTGCACGGCGACAGGGCGACTGAAAAACATGCGCACGAAGCGTCCCATCTGCGCGCTGTCATGACGCGAAACGCCGACGGCACGCAAGCACTGCCTCCCCCTGCGTCCTTTGGCACCGCGGCGTCGATGCGCCCGCCAGATTTCAGCGAGTACAGGGCCCGAGGCTACCGACGCGCCGCCACGTGACCGTGCGCCCGAGGATGCGGAAGCCGAAGTACCCGCGGACGTCTAGTCGGTCCGACCCGTCGAGCGTCATCAGGGCATCGTACGTTCTGCCGCTGGTCGGATCGTAGATCACACCTCCCGACCAGGTGTCGGGCTCGGTCGGCGTGGGTCGGAGACCGCCGAGGAGTTCCATACCGAGGATCTCGCGACCGCGGAGCGCGTCGTCGGCGTTGTGATCGTCACGAAGGGGACAACCATCGTCGCCGAACGGTGAGCGCAGCCAGACGATCTCGCCGCAGAGCGCCGCGCCGCAAGAACGAATCTCGACCTGTGCGGCCCCCCACTCGACCCACCAGCGACCGATCGGCGTCGCCGGCTGCGTGGCAGCCTGCGCCGCCGCCGCGCTCGCTAGGATACAGGCGACCGCCCAGAAGGACCGTGCTCTCGCCGCGCCTCCCCGTATCCGGACCCGAGGTGCCCGACGCGAGCCGCCACCGTCCGACGGGTGCATCAACTCACCGCCCCCTCGAACGCCGAGCGACTGGGCGACGCTGCGCGGCGGCGAGTCTTCATGCCAAACAGAAAACGCAGTGCGGGAACCGGCCGAACGACGAAGTGGTAAAAGACCAAGGTCACGCTCACGGATGCCACGAGCACGAGCCCGAGCTTCGCCGTGATGCCGAGCGGCAGCTGGATGATCCAGAATCCGGTGACGACGATGCCTACCTGGTGCAGAATGTAGATCGGGAACGACGACTCGGTCAGGTACGGCAACGCGCGTACGCCATGCGAGAATGTGCGACGCGCATACCCGAGAAGCGCAACGATGAACCCCCACCCGGCCACGGCGGTACAGGCCAGAATGAGCGGCTCGCTCCGGACGAACTCGAGCACCGCGGCCAACAGGACAAGCGTTGCGCCGAACGCGACCAGGAACGCGCGCTTCGTTTCGGCATGCACCGCCCGCTCGAAGGCTGGATACCGCGCCAACAGGAACCCGGTGATCAAGAACGTACTGAAGTAGGCGAAGTTCGCCCAGTCATCGATCAGATTCTGGAGTCCGGGCCAGTGCGGTCGCAACAACACTTGTGCGAGCGCCAACGGTACGATCGGCGCGTAGACCCACGGGGCCGCCACCTGGGTTACGGTGCTGGGCCGCCGCATCCAGGCGGCGAAGAGCGGCCGGTACAGCAACGTGAAGGTAAACAGGTACGCGATGAACCAGAGGTGCGCCCAGGTGAAACGAGTAGGCGTGAAGTACGTCGGCCAGAACCCGAGGAAACTCTCGTGGAAAGGCGCGGCAACCGGAAACACATTCGGAATCACCTGCCGAAAGGTATCCTGCAACTCGGCCGCGACCTTGAGACCCGTCATGCTCGCGTCGAGACCACTCCGAAGCTCGAAGTACTTGATGATCGGCCCGAACATGACACACCCGGCGATGAGCGGAACGAGCAGCTTTCGCACACGCTCGCCGACGAAACCCTCGCCGCCGCGCGCGCCAAGCGAGGCCACGATCGACCAGCCGGCCAGTACGAAGAGCAGCGGCATGTGCCACAAGCTGATGAAACCGGCGACGATGAGCATGATGACCGACTGCTCATCGTTCCGCACATGATAGAAGGGGGCGGGATTGAAGATCATCACCGAGTGGAAGACGAACAAGAGATACACGGCGAACACGCGTAGTACGTCGATGTCATAGCGACGCTCGTTGGTCATGACGTTACTCCTTCAGCGCCGCGCCAAGCACGAACGCGACAACGGTGTCTTCGGCGGCCCGCTCGTCCATCGGCTGTGGTGCCGGATCCCAGTGACGATGCACCGCCCAGAAGACGACGGTCTCGAGCATGATGCGCGCGGCGACCGCGGTATCGGGGAAGACGCGCAAGCGCCCCGTACGACGGCGGGCCTCCAAGTACTTGATCAGCAGGCCGAGCGCGGTCTCGCGACCGCCGCCGTACCAGGTGGCAGCAAGTTCTGGATGATCGTGGGCGCAGCGGTCGACGAGCTTGATGCCGACGCGGCGGCGCGAGAGCATCGTGTAGAGTTCTCGCACGATCACCTCGATCTCGACGCGGACGTCCGAAACACGACGACGACCGAGCGCTGCGACGAGCGCGGGCATGCCCCCGCTCGCAGAAACCAAGACGCTCTTCACCGCCGCGAGGGCGGTACCGGGTCGGGGCGTCGGTACGGGAAGGACGGCCGGGAGGGGCAATCGCTCTTCGACACTCGCCGCCCGGATGACCAGCTCGAAGAGCGCCTCCTTGCTCTCGACGTAGAGGTAGATCGTCCCCTTGGCGACACCCATCGCCTCAGCAACATCCGCCATCTGCGTGCGACGATAGCCTTGCGAGATGAAGACTCGGGTCGCAGCGTCGATCAAATCCTGGAAACGCTCTTCGGGGGCTGGTCGCGCCATGGGCCCTGTTTAAACTGACCGACTGGGTCAGTCAATACTCAGACTCCCGCAATCACGGAGAATGACGAGGCGCGGGCCGCCCGGGGGCGCTGCGATGGCCCTGACATCTCCCGGGCCATCGCTAGCGCCGGCACACGGTCGGAACGTGCTCCTTCACAGAGGCGATGCTGATTCCAATGCCGGGTCAACCACGGCGCGCGCCGCTGGCGTGGGAATGAGTGTAGCCTCCTGCACGCGCAGCATGCCTGTCCGTTGGAGTACGAGACTGAGGCGATAGCCGAGGTCGACCTCGGGAGCGCGGTAGGAGAACTTTGCCGAACGAGGATACGCGTGATGGTTGTTCTGGTAGCCCTCGCCGAAAATGAGCCAGGCCGCGAGATGGTTATTGCGGGAGTTGTCGGCGAGGGAGAAGTTGCGGCCGCCGACGGCGTGTCCGAGCGAGTTCACCGCCCACCCCTCGAGAGGATGGCTCATCATGCCGAGGAAGTAGGCCACGCCCAGGCCCCAGATGCCGGTGAGCGCGGACAGCGCCACCGCGAGGCCCAGGTGCACCGCGTACGGCAAGAACCACATGCGCTTGCGAATGACCCAACTGATCGGAAACTCCAGATCGTTGACACGTTGGGTGTAGGCGCGGTCGCGCCGGATCAACTTGACCAGGGTTTTCTCGTACGAGCGCAGTTGGCCAAGCAGGACACCCACGACACCGTAGTGCACGGGGCTGTGAGGATCGTCGGGGGTGTCCGAGAATGCGTGATGGCGCCGGTGCATGCAGACCCAGGCTTTGGGGTCGAGACCGGTGAGCCAAATACCCCAGTCGCCGACGAATCGACGCAGCCGCGGGTGAAGCACGAGGCCATCGTGGGCCAGGCCGCGGTGGTAGAAGAGCGAGATCATCGTGGCGTTGACGACATAAGTCGCGAGCAACACGACCAAGCAGAGCAAGATGGTCATGGGGCGGCCTCCTCCGAACACTGAGCTACTTACGCTTCCGTAAGCTACGGTTGCGTAACTTACGGAAGCGTAGCATCTGTGTCAAGCATGGGCAGAGGAAAACGACTCAGTGCGGCCGAGCGACGCGGTCAGTTGGTGGAAATCGGACGGCGCGTGTTCGCCGAGAAGGGCTTTGAGGCAGCGTCGGTCGAGGAGATCGCCGAGCGCGCGCGCGTCTCCAAACCCATCGTCTATGAGCACTTCAGCGGCAAGGAAGGCCTGTACGCGGTGGTCGTCGATCGCGAGATGGAAACCGTCGTGTCGATCATTACGGCGGCAATCGCAGCCGGCACTCCACGCGAGCGCGTCGAGTCCGCGGCGCTCGCCTTTCTCACGTACGTCCGGGACCACCCCGACGGCTTCGCCGTGCTCTCACACGACGCCCCGGTCGGCGGCAGCCGCGGCAGCATGTGGAGCCTCCTGAACGAGGTCGCGGACCGCGTCAGCACCGTGTTCGCGGGCGCCTTCAAAGAGGCGGGCTACAACACCCAGAGCGCCCGCATCTACGCGCATGCGCTGGTCGGCATGGTGACGTTCGTCGGCCAATCGTGGACCGAAGTCCGCAAACCACGCGTCGAAGACGTCGCCGGCCACATCGCAGCCCTGGCCTGGATGGGCCTCCGCCACCTCCCGCGCAAGCCAGACCGCATCCCCCGCCGACGATAGCGCGAGGGACGACGGTCCCTCACCAGATCACCGTCACCGGCGGTCGTCGAGCAACCGCCGCCCGCGACCTGCAACCTCGCGTGCGAGGAGCTCGAAGTCCTCCGGTCGGCTGCGATGGTTGGTGATCGCCGTTCGCAGCGCGAGCTTGCCGCGCACACGGGTCTGCATGACGACCGCGATCCCCTCTTCTTGCAACCCGAGCAGGATCTCCTCGTTGATTGCATCCAGATCCGCATCGAACACCCCTGGCGCGGTGAAGCGAAAGCAGACGATATTGAGAGGCACGGGCGCGAGAAGCTCGAGATCCTCGTCGGCCTGCACGAGATCGGCAAGGAGCTTCGCCTGGCTGACGTTGGCCTCGATGCACTCGGCGTGCCGGCGCGCGCCAAGGGTCTTCAGAGCCATCCAGATCTTGAGCGCTCGAAACGGGCGCGAGAGTTCGATCCCGTAGTCGCCGAAGGCCACCGTGTCGTCCGACCACAGGCCACGTGAGGTGCGCGCCAGATACGCGGCCGGCTCGGTGAAGGCGGCGCGATGCGCGGCAGCGTCGCGGACGAGAATACAGCCGGCGTCGTACGGAACGTAGAGCCATTTGTGAAAATCGAACGCCACCGAATCAGCACGTTCGAGACCGCGGAAGAGGGGAGTGATCTCCGGTGACAACCTGGCTGGAGCACCGATAGCCCCGTCGATGTGCAGCCACAGATCCTCGCGCTCGCAGAGGTCGGCGAGTGCGGCAAGCGGATCGATGGCCCCCGTGTTGACCGTGCCGGCGTTCCCGACCACCGCAATGGGCTGTCGACCAGCGGCGCGATCGTCGGCGATCGCACACGCCAGGGCAGGAACGTCGATCTCGAACCGGTCGTTGCACGGAATCAATCGCAGGGCGTCGGTCCCGAGGCCGAGCAGCCCGACCGCCTTGCGAACCGAATTGTGGGTCTCGGTGGACGCGTACATCGTGAACTCCCGACCGGCCGCACCGACTCCGACGCGCGTGACGTCGGCGCTGGCGCGTGCGCGGAGCGCGACGGTAAGCCCCACCAGATTCGCGATCGAGCCGCCGCTCACGAGAATGCCGCTGGCGTCGGCGGGGAACCCGACCATTTCCTTGGACCAGTCGAGCACCTGCAACTCGACCCGTGTTGCGGCGTGATCCCCACCAACAACGTTGACGTTCATGGCGGCGCTCAGCATCTCGGCGAGGACGCCTATCGGCGAGCCTGTCCCAATGACCCAGGCCCAAAAGCGCGGGTGCACGTTGCCGAGTGGGAACGCACGGACGGCACGCAGAAACTGGCCGTACACGGTGGAGGCATCTTCGCCCTCGATCGGGAGCGGCTCGTCGAGGAGCGCCCTGGCCGCCGTCGACATCGGCTGCCAGACCGACCGCTCGCGTACGGACTCGAGCCAGTCGAAGGTGTCGTCCAGCATGCGGTGGCCGAGACCACGCATCTCGCCCCAATTCTCCGGATCTAATGTTGGGCGTCGAACATCGGGATCATGGATTGTCTCAGTACATTCCTGTTGATCTAACATGCTTATCTCCGATAGTAAGGGATGAGGACATCCTATTGTTGACCCTTATTACTAAGTCAATGCATTTATTGTCACTATGACAATCTGGTCCCCAACGATCCCGGACAGCGACGAACCTCGGTACCTGGCCATCGCCAATGCGCTGGCGGCGGATATCAGGGACGGTCGGTTACAGGACGGTGATCGGCTACCGACACACCGCGAACTTGCCGAAGCCCTCGGCGTCGCCGTCGGCACGATCACGCGCGCCTACACTGAAACCGAACGCCGGGGGCTGATACACGGCATCGTGGGACGGGGCACGTTCGTAGGCGACGCCTCTCATCCCTCGATCGTGCTCGGCGTCGCCACCGACGAGCCGGGCGACGCAACAATCGATCTCAGCCTGAACCTCCCCGTGTATGAACGCGACCCGGATCTGGCGAGCGCGCTGCACGCGCTCGCCGAGCGCCCCGATCTAGGCGCGTTGCTCCACTATCAACCCCACGCGGGCGCCGCGCGTCATCGAGCCGCCGGCGCAGCCTGGGCGAAGCGCTTCGGGCTCGAGGCAAGCCCGGACCGGGTGCTGGTCTGCGCCGGCGCACAGCACGCCGTGACAGTCGCCCTGGCGACGCTCGCCAATCCTGGCGATCGAATTCTCACCGAGTCGCTGACGTTTCCCGGCATGCGAACGCTGGCCGGCTTGCTGCACTTCCGACCCGAGGGAGTCGCCATGGACGCCGAAGGCATCCGCCCCGACGCGCTCGCGGCCGCGCTCCGCACCGAGAGCGCCAAGGCGTTGTACTTGATGCCGAGCCTACAAAACCCGACGGCCGGAGTGCTCTCGGAGGGACGACGCCAGGAGATCGTCGCCATCGCGCGCGAGCACGACCTCGCCATCGTCGAGGACGACGTGCACCGCATCCTGGGACCACTCGCGCCTCCACCCCTGACCCACTTCGCCCCGGAGCGCGGGTACTACATCGCGAGCACATCGAAGGCGATCGCCGGCGCGCTCCGGATCGGTTTTCTGATCGCGCCACCCGCGATGGTCGAACGGCTCGCGCTCGGCATCTGGGCCACGATCTGGATGGCCACCCCACTCACCGCCGAGATCGCCGCCACCTGGATCGAGGACGGCACGGCCGACCGTATCGTCGAACGCAAACGCCAGGAAGCCGCGGCGCGCCAGGACATCGCCGCCCGCGTCCTCGGCCATCTGACCTATCGCTCGCAGCCGCACGCCTTTCACATCTGGCTCGAGCTCCCGGCGCCATGGCGCAGTGAAGGCTTCACACGCGAGGCGCGGCGCCGCGGCGTCCTCGTCGCGCCCGCCGAGGCGTTCGCCGTCGGACGCGAGGAGGTTCCGCACGCGGTACGGGTGAGTTTGAGCGCCGCGCCGACGCGCGCCACGCTCGAGCGTGGCCTCGCGATTCTTGCCGATATTCTCCGTGGTCCACCAGCGCCCGGCCCGTCGATCGTGTGAGCGACCCCTCGATCGCGCGCGCCGACGCCGCGCGTGCGGAATCGCTCGGACTCCTCTACGCCGTACTCGCCTACACCTGGTGGGGCGCCGTGCCCATTTTCTGGAAGCAGCTGACCCATGTCCCGGCGGGAGAGCTACTCGCTCAGCGCATGGCCTGGGGCTTCGTGATGTTCGGAGCGCTGCTCGTCGCGCGCGGCCGTGTGGGCGACATGCGTCAGGCCCTCCGCACGCGACGGACACTCGGGGTCTTCGCACTCAGCAGCACGCTACTCGCCTGCAACTGGCTCACCTTCATCTATGCCGTTGCAACCGACCGCGTCCTGCAAGCAAGCCTCGGCTATTTTCTGAATCCGATCGTCAGCGTGTTCCTCGGCATGCTCGCAATCGGCGAGCGTCTACGTCCCGCGCAGTGGCTCGCCATGGTGCTCAGCGCCGCGGGCGTCGTCCAGCTCGCCACGCAATCGACAGAGTTCCCGTGGATCTCACTCGTGCTGGCGTGCTCGTTCGGCTTGTACGGCCTCGTCCGCAAAACCGCGCCCATCGACGCGCTACTCGGCTCGACTCTCGAAGCAGGGATCGCCGCTCCGCCCGCCCTGGCGTACATCGCGTTCCTTGCGCTGGCGGGGAGGGGGCACTTCACGACCCACATCGGCGAGACCGAACTGCTGCTCGTCGGTACCGGCATCATCACCGCCTGCCCGCTCCTCTGGTTCGCCAACGCGGCACGCCGCCTGCCGCTAACGACGCTCGGGTTTCTGCAATACCTCGCCCCAACCGGACAGTTTCTCCTCGCCGTCTTCGTCTACGGTGAGCCTTTCACGGCCCTCCATCTCCGCGCCTTCGCCTGCATCTGGGCTGGCGTCGCGCTCTTCAGCGCCGACCTGTGGAGCCGCCGCGTCACGAGACCACTGCCCACCCGCCAACCGTGATTCCGCCTTCGGTGAGCGTTCACGTCCGCGCGGCACTTGTGCTACTCGGTGACCCTCAATCCATTCCGCGGATGCGCCGTCGCTCGAGACAGCGGGAGCACCCGCGCGGACGAGGACGAGGACGAAATGGAGATTCGCACATGAACGCTATTCGGCTAGCTACGCTTGCGGGCCTCGTGGGGATGACCCTGTCCACCTCCGCCACCGCAGGGGTCGCAGACACTCCCCTCCCGATACTCGACGGTAAGAAGAGCAAGCACGTCTACACGATCCCCGGAATCGTCGGCAGCGCGCTACTGGCCACCGCGGTCACCTGTACGTCCCTCGAAAAGTCGAAGAGCGCCCGATTCACCGTCCAATATTTTGCGGCCGCTGGCGGCCCTCCAGAAAACATCATCGGTGTCGGCACCGCGATCGGCCCCGGCGAAACGAAGGTCGTGTCCACCGAAGGAACGACCCTCAGCGAATCGACCTTCGCCTTGGCCAACTCGAATGCTCCCCGCTCGGGGCGCGTCGTCGCAACCTCGACGAAGATCAGTTGCACCGCGGCGGTCCTCGAGCGTGGGCTGGACGGCACCCTCCCGAGCACGAGCTGGAGTCTCACGGTCATCAAGAAAACGAAGCAAAACGGCGACTAGGCTCGTCGAGGGAGGAGCGACGCCCCCCGGGCGATCGGGGCGCGCTTCAGTACTCGGCAAGCAAACGACCGTAGCCAGCGATCTTGTCGTCGACACCGCTCTGACGTAGCGCCTGCCAGTACATCGCCACGTTGCACCCGATCACGGGCTTCGCGTGGGTATGTTCCAACTCGTCAATCAGACGCACCAGCGGGAGGCCCGTGCCCACGTGCACGATCGCCTCGGCCTCGGGACGATTCGCGCTCGCAAAGGCTCGCCGCACGTCGTCGGTTTTGGTCTGGGCGATGACGTCGAAGCTCGCACAATCCAGCCCCTCGATACCGACCACGTTGAAGTCGGCTGCCTCAAACGCCGCGCGGACGTGCGCGTTGCCGTCGGCATCGAATGGCGTGACGATGCCGACAGCCCGGGCGCCCACGGCGCGAAGCGCGGCATGCGTGGCATGGGACGACGTAAAGACTGGAAGCCCGGTCTTCGTCGCGACATCATCGGCGCCCTGACGCAATAGATCGAGTCCCCCCGGAAACATTTCGGTGGACAGGCCGATCAAGAGCGCGCTCGGGTGGCACGGCGTCAGGCGCGCCGCGGCAGCCACGACGTTCTCGAGGACGGTCGCGTCGAGCGCGAAGCGCGCCGTCTGGTTGCTGACATCGACCGGGCGCAGCATGTCCAGCTCGGGCTGCACTGCGACATTGAAATCGGGAACAATCACCCCGAACACTCTGCGATAGCCAAGCGTGTCAGACACGAACTACCTCCTGAAAGATCCGGGTGCCGCGAGGCACCCGTCAGGCCATGTAGAGGCCGCCATTGACGTCGAGAGACACGCCATTGATGTACGACGCATCATCCGATGCGAGAAAAGCAATCGCCGCCGCCTGCTCGTCGGGAGCGGAGATCCGCTTGATCGGCATGAACCAGCCGTACGCCGCAACCCGCCGGCGGCGCTCCTGCGCGTCAGCCTCCGACTCGGCGGCCGACGGCCCCCCGGCACGAAGCATCGGGGTGTCGACGCCCCCGGGGCAGATCGCGTTCACACGCACACCGCGTTGGCCGTAGTCGAAAGCGAGATGGCGCGTGAGCCCCAAGAGCCCGGCCTTGCTCGCCGTATAGGCCAGACCACCGTTCGCGCTCTTCGAGCGTCCCGCCAACGACGATACGTTGACGACCGCGCCATGCCCCCGCGCCGCCATGCCCGGCAGAACCGCACGGCAGAGGTAAAACGGACCGTTCAGGTTCACCGCCAGCACGAGACTCCAGCGCGCGTCATCGATGCCCTCGATCCCTTCACGACCGGCCGTATCCCCAATGCCGGCAACGTTGGCCAACACGTCGATCGGTGCCAACGCGCGCTCCACCTCGGCGACCAAAGCGGTCACGCGCTCACTTGTCGATACATCGCACTCGAACCCTGCGGCGTGCCCACCCGCGGTCGCGATCTCCGCCGCCGTACGCTCGGCGCCGACAGCATCGCGATCGACGACCGCGACGGCCGCGCCTTCGTCGGCGAACCGCAGAGCGGTCGCGCGGCCGATGCCGCTCGCCGCTCCCGTGATCAGCGCGACGCGCCCCTCGAATCGCTTCGTCGTCACGTGGCGATTGCGCATGTCGCGCCGGGCTCTGTCAACTCGGCGCTGGGCCGCGGCGCGCCACGGAGAGCGTCAGCCCCGAGGCGCTTCTGATCTCGACGATCGCGCCTTCGGGTATCGGCAACTCGCCCGGGGCCAGCTCGGCGCGCCAGCGCTCACCTTGCAGGCGCACATGCCCAACCGGGCTGATCGCGTGGCTCACGATTGCCTCGAGGCCGATCAACCGCTCCACGCCGGTCTTCCCGGGCTCGTAGCCCACTCGAATCAGCGGAAAGATCGCGAAGTCCTTGGCGACCCAGAGCGCGAACGCCCCGAAGCCGGCGAGTGGGCCGAGGCCAGTCGCCGGCCACAACCAGACGAGCAGGGCAGCCGCGACCGCCCAGCCAGGAAGCTGCAGTACGACATAGCGTGTGAGCGGCCGCATCCACCGGCATTCTACCCTACAGACGATTCTGCTAGCCATGCCGACATGGATCATCCGCTGATCGCGCTCGACGACATCCGCGCCGCGCACCAGCGCATCGCCGACGGCATCGTGCGGACGCCACTCCTGCCACTCAAGGCCGATCTCGGCCGGCGTATCCTCCTCAAGCCTGAATGCCTGCAACGCACGGGCTCGTTCAAAATCCGCGGTGCCAGCAACAAGATTCGCGCGCATGCAGACGAAGCGCGCCGCCGCGGCGTCATCGCGTATTCCTCTGGGAATCACGCGCAGGGCGTCGCGCTGGCCGCGGCCACGATCGGCGCCTCCGCCACGGTCGTCACCCTCGACCAGGCACTGGCGCACAAGGTGGAGGCCACGAAGCGCTACGGCGCCGAGGTCATCTTGGGCGGAGCGACGTCCGTGGCGATCCGCGAGCGCGCCGAGCAACTCGCCAGCGAACGCGATCTGCTGCTCATCCCACCATTCGATGATCCGGAGCTCATCGCGGGACAAGGCACGTGCGGTCTCGAGATCGCGGAAGACCTGCCCGACATCGCGACCGTCCTGGTCCCGATCGGCGGCGGTGGGTTGATCTCAGGCGTTGCCACCGCCATTCGAGCGCTCTGCCCGAACGCGACCATCATCGGCGTCGAGCCCGTGGGCGCGTGCGCAGCACTGCGCTCGCGACGCGCGGGCCGCGTCTTCACCCTGGACACGGTCGACACGATCGCCGACGGATTGAAGCCCCTGACAATCTCGGAGCGCACGTTCGCGCACATGCAAGCGCGCGTCGACGACATCGTGGTCGTCACCGACACCGAGATTCTGGAGACGATGCGTCATCTCGTCGAGCGCGAGAAACTCGTCGTCGAGCCCTCAGGCGCGGCGACTGTCGCCGCCCTCATGCACGACCGGGTACCAACCGCGCGCGAGCCGATCGTCGCAATCCTATCAGGCGGCAACGCCGATCTGGGCGTGCTCGTGCCACCTACCAGCAGCACGCACTGAGAAAACACAGGCGCGCGAGCGCGGCGCTCAGCAGTCCGGATCCTGCCCCAGCTCGATCGTGTTGCCAGCCGGATCGGTGATCCAGACCTGCGCGTCCCGGCCTTCGCCAAGCCGGAGGAACTCGATCTTCGCCGCCTCGAGTTCCGCGACCGCCGCGGCGATGTCATCGACCAGCACAGCATAGTGCGGCCCAACCGGGTTCAGCTTCGCGCCATCGAACGGATGATCGATCAAGTGGATCTGCGTATCGCCCGCCACGAACCAATGTCCAGGAATCAAGGTCGCAGCGCTGTGCCTCGGTGTCGTCTCGAGCCCCAGCACTTCGGAATAGAAGCGATGGCAGTCGTCGAGCTTCTCCGAAATGTTCACACTCGCATGACCGAAACGCGTAACTTTCATGCCCCGCACTGTAGCGCCACCACCGCCCTGATGCCACACGAGCGCACGGCGATCCGAAAACGTCGGCCCTCCGCATCGACCATTTCCCGACAGGCTTTGTTACGTATCGTGCGACACGGTAAGAATCGTTCCCGTGTCGAGGCCTCCGCGCGCACCCGAAAACACCTGAGACCGAAAGGAACCGCCGAATGACCAGTACGAGCCACTTCGAGAACGATGAAGCGAGAGACCAGTTTCTCGCGACGCCCAGACTTGCGGTCCTTCTGAGCAATCGCCAAGAGGGGACGCCCATGGGAGTTCCGGTCTGGTTCGACTGGGACGGGCAGGTCGTGCAGATGTTCGCCGGCGACTACACGTCGAAGATTCGGCGCCTCCGCCGCGATCCGAAAGCCTCGGTACTCGTGACGAATCGCATCGACGAGGCGGAAAGATGGGTGGCGTTCGATGGCGTCGTTTCGATCAGTGACACAGGCGGATTCGAGTTGGCCGAACGGCTCGCCCCCCGGTACTGGGACCTCGAAGATCCCGCACGGCGAAAAATGTTCGAGTTCTGGCGAAGCGCACGCGACGCCTTCTGTCTGCTCACCCTCGCGCCAACGAGAATCCGCACAGGAGGCTAGGCCTGCCAGCCGGCGTTTCCACACGAACGGGCGCTGCCCTGATCGCGAGGAGGACTACAGCATGCGACTCGAAGAGTTCGACCGGACCCACGCAAGCCGCCCGTCACCGAATTCCGGAAACGCGAAAGCGGCCGCAAGAAGGTCCAAGAGGAAGCAAGCAAGCGCTTGATCTTCATCTCGATCGAGGTTCGAGACTAGCCGATCGCGAGGACGCGCCGACGCCTCGCGATCCGAATCCGGCGAACGGGACGAAAGCGGTTGACCGGTCCCTGCACGCGCTGGTACCGGGAACCTTAGGTTCGCGGGGGAGGTCATCGTGAAAAGAACGATCAGCGTCGCCATCCTGCTCGGGCTCCTCGTGGGCGCGAGTGGCGCCACGGGGGCGCCACGGGGGGTGCAGTTCTCGCCGGACGGCCGTTTCACCTTCGTCATCAAAGACGTTGGCCAGGAACGGTTCGCGATCATTCGCGAACCTGACGGCACGGTCACCGGCAATGTCTTCTTCCAGGATTGCCGCACACCGAAGTTCATCATCTGCGATCCGCTGCCCGCACCAAACGAGTACTCCTGCGCCGTCTCCGACGCCTGCCGCGAGGACGGGTGCACGTTCGGCAACTTTCAAGTCCCGGTCACCCTCCCCGCCGACTTCTTCACGCCGTCCGACGACGAGGATGACGATCCCGAACTTCCGGCGCTGCCGCCAGAGCCCTGTCGCTTCGCGCCCCGTGCGGTGCAGTTTTCCCCCGACGAGACGAGGCGCTTCATCAACAAGGATTTCGATGATCAACGCTTCGCGATTACCCGCTTCGAGGACGACCTCACGCTCACCGGCAACGTCTTCTTCCCAGACGGCTCGCCGCCGAAATTCATCGTCTGCGAGCATCTGACCGGCACGGTGCAGCGCCGCTTCTCGTGCCAGGTCGCCGATGGCTGCCCCGCAGCGCCCGCCGCTTGCGACTTTGGAAATTTCACGTCCGAGGTCATCCTGAACGAGAACTTCTTCAAGTTCGATGCGCGCGACTTTCAAACCCTCGACGCCTTCCGGAACACCGACACCCTGACCCGACTGCTGCGCATAGGCGCCGCCGCGATCCCTAGTATCGCTCCCGCCGCAACCCAGACCCAACGTGCACCCGTGGCGGCCACGTGCCCGAGCGGCGGTACCGTGAGCTTCGAGGACGGTAGTCTCAACTACGACGCGTGTCGCTCCGGCAACCTCGTTTGCACCGGCACGGGCACGGCCGACAGCGGGCAACTGAGCCCGGTACTCGAGTGCACCGATCTCGACCGCGAACGCACCATCGTACTCGACGCCTCGCTGGCGCTCTCGTCGACCCTGACCGGCCCCGCCTTCGACGGCGTGGTTCTCACGTCGCTCGGAGAAGAAGCCGCCGTCGACTTCATCTACGACAAGGTGAGTGTCGATACCTCGGCGTTCGAAGGCCCGCTCGACGGCACCCTCGGCCTGCTGAACGCGAAGAAGCTGTTCGGAGGACCCTTCGGCAGCTTCGACTACGAGTTCAACCCGGATGATCCTCGCTTCGTCAAGATCGTCACCTGCCTCCCGTCCTGCGAGGGGCCGGTGGGCACGTTCACCTTCATTCTGGTCTTCGATCTCGACCTCGAAACGGGCGTCCTGACGGCACGCTGACCGCATGCGGCGTACGACCGCGCCCACTACGCGAGCCACGCCGGAACCGGCAACTCCTTCTCGCGCAGGAATCGAGGATTGAACAACTTGCTCTGGTAACGCTGCCCGTTGTCGCAGAGTAGCGTGACGATGGTGTGCCCGGGCCCAAGCCTCTCGGCGAGTCGCACCGCGCCCGCGAGGTTGATGCCGGTCGAACCGCCGACGCACAGTCCCTCGCGCTGCAGCAACTCGAAGATCAAGGGGAGTGCCTCGGCGTCGGAAATCTGAAACCAGTCGTCGACGGGCGCCCCCTCGAGATTCTTGGTGATCCGCCCCTGGCCAATGCCCTCGGTGATGGAACTACCCTCGGCGCGCAACTCGCCGTGTGCGTAGTGATTGTAGATCGCCGAGCCCAGCGGATCAGCAAGCGCGATCCGAATCTCGGGATTGCATTCTTTGAGTCGCATGCCAACGCCGGCGATGGTTCCGCCCGTACCGACGGCCGACACGAAACCATCGATCTGGCCGCCGGTTTGCTCCCAGATCTCGCGCCCAGTCGTCTCGTAGTGCGCGCGGCGATTGGCAACGTTGTCGAACTGATTCGCCCAGATGGCACCATCGGGCTCCTTCGTGGCAAGCTCGTTGGCCAGCCGTTCCGAGTACCGAACATAGTTGCCAGGATCCTTGTACGGCACCGCGGGCACGAGCCGCAGGTCGCTGCCGCACAGGCGCAACGTGTCCTTCTTCTCCTGGCTTTGCGTCTCGGGCATCACGATGACGGTCCGGTAGCCAAGAGCGTTCGCCACCAGGGTGAGGCCGATCCCGGTATTGCCAGCCGTCCCCTCGACGATGACGCCACCCGGCCGCAACCGCCCAGCCTGTTCGGCGTCCCGTACGATGTAGAGGGCGGCGCGATCCTTCACCGACCCCCCGGGGTTGGTGAACTCGGCCTTGCCGAGAATCGTGCAGCCGGTGCGCTCGGAAAGGTGGCGCAGGTGAATCATCGGCGAGTTGCCGATGGCGCCGACAAAGCCCTCCCGGACGCGCTCGCACTGCATGAAAACGCGCATAGCAACAACTCATCGACTGTGCCACTCTTGCGAGGTGCCACAAGGCTCGCGTGGGAGCGAACTCGCGGCGCACAGCATCGAATCGGTCGCAACAGGAGGCGGACATGAAGATTGGCATGATCGGGCTAGGGCGTATGGGCGCCAACATGGTCCGTCGGTTGATGCAAGGCGGACACGAGTGCGTCGTCTTCGATCGAGACCCGGCAAACGTCGAGAAGATCGCCGCGGAGGGCGCCGAGGCGTCGAGCTCGCTCGATGACTTCGTCGGCAAGCTCGGTTCCCCACGCATCGCGTGGGTGATGGTACCGTCGGGCGATGCAACCGAAGAAACGGTCTCGGCGCTCGCGGAGCGCATGCAGAACGACGACATCATCATCGACGGCGGCAACTCGAACTTCAAAGACGACGTGCGCCGCAGCAAGTCGCTCAGCCGGTCTGGCATCCGCTATGTCGATGTCGGGACGAGCGGCGGCGTCTGGGGCCTAGAGCGCGGCTACTGCATGATGATCGGGGGACCCCCTGAGGCAGTCGATCATCTCGATCCGATTCTGAAAACGCTTGCCCCGGGACGCGGCGACGAAATCCCGCGCACACCGGGACGCGAGCAGGCGAGCGGCACCGCCGAAGAGGGCTACCTTTACTGCGGCCCCGTCGGTGCTGGCCACTTCGTGAAGATGGTCCACAACGGCATCGAATACGGCCTCATGCAGGCGTACGCCGAGGGCTTCGACATCTTCAAGAATGCCAACTCCACGGAGCTGCCCGAAGAGATCCGCTACGACTTGAACATCGCCGACATTGCTGAAGTCTGGCGGCGCGGCAGTGTCGTGAGTTCGTGGCTGCTCGACCTCGTGGCCCACGCGCTCCTCGAGAACGGGACGCTCTCGAACTACAGCGGGCACGTCGCCGACTCGGGTGAGGGACGCTGGACGATCATGGCCGCGGTGGAAGAGGCCGTCCCGGCCGACGTGCTGACGGCCGCGCTCTATGCGCGCTTCCGCTCGCGTCAGGACCATACGTTCGCCGAGAAAGTACTCTCCGCCATGCGTGAGAAGTTCGGCGGGCACGTCGAACGCGCCTCCGGCGGCTAGCAGAGATACCGCGCCATGCCCGGCGCGCGGTCCAGTCACCATGGCTGAGGGCGAGACCGGGCCGCCCTCGGCCATCAATCGGTGACGGGCTCGCGCATGGTCACGAACTCCTCGGCGGTCGTCGGGTGGATGCCGATCGTCGCGTCGAACTGCGCCTTGGTCGCTCTACACTTGAGCGCCACCGCAAAGCCCTGGATGATCTCGCCCGCCTCGGGACCGACCATGTGGCACCCCACCACACGATCGCTCGCACGATCGACGATGAGCTTGAGCATGCTCTGCGTATCCCGACCGGTCAGCGTGTGTTTCAACACCCGGAACGACGATCGGTAGACGTCGATCTCACCGTAGCGCGCGCGTGCCTCAGCCTCGGTAAGGCCTACCGTCCCGATCGGGGGTTGGCTGAACACGGCGGAGGCAATGTCCTCGTGATCGGGCTTGGTCGGGGTGTCGCCAAAGGCCGTACGTACGAACGCCATCGCTTCGTGAATGGCCACCGGCGTCAAATTGACCCGATCGGTGACATCGCCAATCGCCCAGATACTCGCAACATTGGTGCGCGAGTAGTCATCCACGACGATGGCACCCTTGGCGTCGAGCGCCACGCCAGCCGCCTCGAGGCCGAGATCCTCTGTCAACGGCCGTCGTCCCGTCGCGTATAAAATACAATCGGCATCGAGGGTCGCTCCGTCGGTGAGGGTCACCCGAACGCCGCTCCCGGCCTTGTCGATACGCGTGACGTTCGTGTCGAAACGGAGATCGATGCCGCTCTTGCCGATTTCCCGCGCCAACGCCTGACGCACGTCCTCGTCGAACCCACGCAGGAACAATGGCCCACGATACAGCTGCGTCACCGCCGCGCCCTGGCCATGGAAGATACCTGCGAACTCGACGGCGATGTACCCGCCGCCAACGACGATGACGCGCTCGGGCAACCGCTCGAGAAAGAAGGCCTCGTTCGAGCTGATGGCGTGCTCGATGCCGGGAATCTCCGGCAGGCTCGGCCACCCACCCGTCGCCACGAGGATACGTTCGGCGGTATGACGCTGCTCGCCGACCTGCACCGTATGCGCATCCACGAGCCGCGCGCGCCCCTCGATGCGTGTCACCCCGGCCTGGTCGAGTACGCGCGCGTAGACACCGTTTAGACGCTCGATCTCTTTGTTCTTGTTCTCGATCAGGCGTGCCCAGTCGAATCGACGCTCGCCCACCGTCCAGCCGAAGCCCGCCGCGTCCTCGAAGTCCTCGGCGAAATGCGACGCGTACACCAGCAGCTTCTTCGGAATGCAGCCGACATTGACGCAGGTCCCGCCCAGGTACCGTTCCTCGGCCACCGCCACGCGCGCGCCCAAACCCGCCGCCACGCGACTCGCCCGCACTCCCCCGGAACCAGCCCCGATCGTAAAGAGATCGTAATCGTATGCGCTCGCCATCACCCCTCCGAGCCGAGGACGTTATCGACCCCCCACGATGGCGGCAAGTGAGGGCGCACATCACCTGCCGAGGCGCACCGGCGTCAGATCAGGGGATCGCCCACAGATACATGGCCGCGTACGCGCGCCAGGGACGCCACGCCTCGGCGCGCTTGGTCAGTTCGCGCGTCGAGACGACACGACCGCGCGCCAGTGCACGCCGCAAGCCGAGGTCCCCCTCGGGAAACGCGTCCGGCTCGCCGAAGACGCGCATCGCGATGTAGTGGGCGGTCCACGGCCCAATACCCGGAAGCGCGGAGAGCGCCGTCACCGTCGCGTCGAGCCCCTCCGAGGCATCCAGGCGGAGATCACCGCTCACGACCGCGCGTGCCAGAGTGCCAATGGCCTCGGCCCGAGCCCCCGGCATGCCCAGGCGACCGAGCCGCGCACGCGCAAGCCGGGCCGCGGTCGGAAAGAGCCGAGTGACGCCGTTCCGAGCGCTCACCGGGAGCAGTGTCCCGTGGCTCTCGACCAGACGACCCATGATCGTCGTCGCTCCCTTTACGGTCACCTGCTGGCCAACGATCGCGCGGACGGCGATCTCGAACCCATCCCACGCGCCGGGAACGCGCAGACCGGGGGCTCGGCGGACACGCCGCGCGAGCACACGATCGCGCGTGAGATGCGCGGCAATCTGGCGTGGATCCGCGCCAAGATCGAAGAGCCGGCGAGTGTCGGCGACAATCGTTGCCAATCCCCCCGACAGCATGCTCGGCACCCGCAACTGCAGGTAGGGCGCACCGTTTGGCCGATGCACTTCGATGATTCCTGGCGTGTCCTCGACGACGACGCTGCGCCGATACACGTCGCGCCCGACGTGCTCCACCCCCGGAATCGCCCGCAGTCGCAGAAAGTCCATGATGAGATCCCACGGAAGGGGGGGACGAAACGCCAGGCGAAGCGTGAGATCACCTGTATTGCCATCGATACGCTCGCGCGTCTTCGACCGCCGAAGCGTCGTGGGATTGCGCCGGTATGCCTTCTGCACCGCCGCGTTGAATCGCCGTACGCTCGAAAAGCCGGCGTCCATCGCGATCTGTGTCATCGGCAGGCTGGTCTCACTGATGAGGCGCTTGGCGAAATGTACGCGCTGCGTCTGCGCAACGGCAAGCGGCGCCGCACCGAGATGCTTGATGAACAGACGTCGCAGGTGTCGCTCGCCGATACCAAGCCGCGAGGCCAGCTCGTCTACCGACCCCTCGTCGAGCGCACCCTCGGCGATGTAGCGGAGCGCCCGCGATACCGTCGTCGACGTTCCAAGCCAGGCGGGCGTGCCAGGCGACGCCTCCGGCCTGCACCGCAGGCACGGCCGAAAACCCTCAGCTTCGGCCGCCGCCGCACATGCGAAGAAGCGCACGTTCGCGCGCTTGGGCGTACGCGCCGGACAAATTGGACGGCAGTACACCCCCGTACTCGTCACGCCAGTAAAGAATCGGCCGTCGAAACGCGCGTCCCGACTGATGAGCGCGCGATAACACCGCTCGGGATCGAGCTGCAATGCGATCAGCGGCTCCGCCCCGCCCGCCGCCGGAAGATCCACCAGCGCCACGGTCGACGCTTGGTCCTGTGTTCGTCTGAGTGTCATCGCCGGGCTCTCCGTCAGGCTGCGAGCGTCAAGAAGCCTTCTCGTGGGAAGTGCACGACGACTTCGCCCGCGCGAGGATCGCTCCGCCGGATCGCGATCTCGTGAGCATCGGAGGCCACGAGTTCGCCGACCACCGGGTCGCGCGCATAGTCGTCGGGCATCACCTGTACGCGGTCACCTGGCCGACGCGCGGTTGGGTCTCCCGGATCGGAGGTGGGCGTCGTGGTCGACGCTGCCCGCCGAGCCACGTCGAGAGTCTCCTCCGCATCCATCTCGCGGTACTCGCCGTGACCGATTCCCGCGATCCGGTCCCGCCATGCCCGCACCTTCTCGAAGGGCTGCAGCGCCGCCTCGGTCAGGGGACTCCGCGACAGGAACCAGATCGGATGGTAGGCGGCCAGATCGGCGGCGCTCACCGCGTCGCCCAGAAGATACGATCGGCCGTCGTCGAGCTGCTGCTCCAGAAGCGTCAGACGGGATCGGAGATGGTCGCGCATCGACGGCACGACGGCACGAGCGAGTTCCTCGTTGACCCCACCCGGAATCATCTTGCGCCGATCCTCGAGAAACTCCTCCGAGAACACGCCCCCAATCCCGAAGAAAAGCGTGACCGCGGTCACAAAATTCCCCTGCGCCCACGCTTCCAGCGCCCGTACGCTCGCGCCTGCCCCCGGAGGGTAGAGCGGCGGCGATGGCTCGCACCGATCGAGCACCCGAAAAATGGCGCTCGTATCGCAGTACACGTCGGCGCCGATCTGCAAGACCGGCGTCTTCCGATAGCCACCGGTCAAGGCGGTGAGTTCGGGCTTCGGCATCACCACCGGAACCTGAACCGAACGCCAGCTGAGCCCTTTCAAGCCGAGCGCCACACGGACCTTCTCGGCGTAGGGCGACATGTCGTAATGATGCAGAATGATCTCGCTCATGCGATGCACTGTACCCTCAGGCGAGGATCGGGACTGGCCGTTTTCGGACCTGGCCATCTAACCACGAGGAGAGACGCGATGGCGAACGATCGACGCACGGAAGAAGCACCCACGACCTCCGATCTGACGGGACGCGTCGCGATCGTGACCGGCGCGAGCCGCGAGATCGGCGCCGCCATGGCCACGGGGCTCGCGCGCCGGGGCGCGGCCGTCCTGGTCGCCCACCACGACGAACCCGCACTCGCGGACGCAACCGTCGCGGCAATTGTGCGCACGGGAGGACGCGCGCTCGCGCACGATTGCGACTGCTCCCGGGTCGACGCCAACGCCGCCATGGTCGCGCGGGCCGTCGAAGCATTCGGCCGGCTGGACCTGTTCGTGGCCAATGCCGGACTGACCTCGTGGGGCGCGTTCCTCGACTACACCGAGGAAGCCTGGGACACCGTCGCCGACCTGAACCTCAAGGGCTCGTTCTTCGGTGCGCAAGCGGCGGCTCGCCAGATGATCGCGCAGCGCACCCCGGGCGCGATCGTGTTCTCGTCGTCGATCGCCGGCGTCCAGGCGATTCCGTTCCTCGCGGCGTACGGCGTCACCAAGGCCGGACTCCGCCACATGGCGCGCTGTCTCGCCGTCGAGCTCGGCGCGCACCGCATCACCGTGAACGCCATCGGTATCGGCCCAACACTGAACGCGCGCAATCTCGCCGACGATCCGGACTACGACGCACACTGGGGCGCGCTGCTCCCCGCCGGACGCGCGGCCCGGCCAGACGACATTGCAGATGCGCTACTCTATCTCGCGCAGAGCCCGTACGTGACGGGAGAAACCCTGATGGTCGACGGGGGCTGGACGATTCGCTCACCGACGCCGCCGCTCGACTTCGCGACGTAGGGTGGACGTGGGCGCGGACGGGGAATCGTGCGCAGGTGCGCGATCGGCGAGCCCTACGCGTATAGCGTCCGACCCAGATCGATGCACGGCGGGGAGTCCGAATGGCGGCACTCGAGTCGAATGCTGGGCCCGGAACACCTGTGTTTCCGCACTCCGCGCTTGACACCCGGCGCGCGAGCGGGGCATTCAACAGCAATGGTTGTGTGCAGCGTCGCTGGAGGAGCGGCGTCGCTCCCTCCCTGTAGAACGTTCCACTCCCGGAGGCTCATCATGCATCGCATCCCAAGAGCACTCGCTGCGACTACCGTGACGTTCGCCGTGCTGCTCTTCGTCGGGATCGCGGGCGCCCAAACCGCCACGCCAACCTCCACGCCGGTCGAGACCGCCACGCCGACACTCACACCCGTCGAGACCGCGACCCCGACACTGACGCCGACCGAGACTCCGACCGAAACGCCAACGCCCGAGCCCACTCCGACACCGACCCACACGGGGCCGACGGCGACACCGACCCCCACGCTCACACCGACGCCGACCTTCACGGTAACGCCTGATCCAGCGGTCGTACGCTGTCAGCGCGTCATCTCGAAGGAGACCGCCAAGTTCCTCGCGAAGCGGACCAAGCTGCTCACCAACTGCGAGATCCAGAAGGTCGACGAAGTTCACAGCGACGAGTGCCCCGACCCGAACGCGCCGTTGGGCAGCCGGGGCGAGCGCGTCGCGTTCAAGATCTCGCGCTCGCGCGAGCGCATCGTCGACCGCATCGAGCAGAAGTGCGGCGGCAAAGACAAGATCTGCGGCAACGACCTCGACGGCGAGATCGGCGGCACGGCGCTCGGATGGGGCCCCGTATGCGGGAACTTCCTGGGCGGCGACTGCGATAACGCCATCGGCACGGATACCTGCACCGGCATCGGCGAGTGCGTCGCGTGCATCGCCGAGGCCGCCAGCGATCAACATCTCGATTTGACCTTCGACACCTACATCCCGTGGCCCGCCGTCAGTAAGCCCCACAACAGCTGCCAGACCGGCTTTGCAAAGGGGATGAACAGCTACGTCAACAAACGATCGATCGGTATCCAGAAGTGTTGGGACAAACGCATCCAGGCCAAGCACTTCGACACCTGCCCCGACATCAATGGCGGCAGCACCGCCGCCAAGGCCGCGATCAAGGTCAACAAAGCCGAGTCCAAGGGCGTGAAGACCATGTGCCAGCGATGCGGCGGCGGACCGAACGACGGCCACCAAGGTCAGCTCGTCGCAACAGTCAGCCGCAAGTGCGACTTCGATGTACCGCTCCTGAGCCCCCCCGCGAGTGTCGTCGAGGGCGAGGAAGGATTCGGGGACGACTTCACGAGCGAGGAAATCGGCTGGGTAACGCACTGCCCCGCGGTGACACTCCCCGACGGCGGTCCGGCCTGCAATCGAGAGATCAACACCCTCATCGACATCACCCAGTGTGTCGACTGCGTCACGCAGTTCGGTGTCGACTGCGTGAACCGGTTGACGGTGCAGAACCTCGCGCCCTATCCACCAGAGTGCAACACGATACCGCCAACGCCCACTGTGACCCCGACGCCGGTCGAAACAGCCACCCCGACCGCGACGCCCACTCCTGTGGCCACCCCCACCGGGCCAACACCGACATTCGGGCCAACCCCTCAGCCGACCACGATCCCTTGCGGCAACGCGAACATCTTCCAATGTGACGGCACCTGCCCCACGGGACAGATCTGCGTCTCGATCGACCTCATCTGTCAGTGCGACGATGCCGCCATGTACGCTTCGTGCTCGATCACGGAGTTCGGAGCACCCATCTGTTGGGGCAACTGCCCACCAGGAACACCGATCTGTCGCGACATCGGCGGCGCCTGCACCTGCAGCGAATTCTGACGACCGTCGCGGGGCGTGGAGTCTGACGACCGTCGCGGGGCGTGGAGAACAATACGCGTCGTTAGCGCACCCCGCGCGCTGACCGTTGGACGCTCGCCCTCGTCACTGCCACGTTGCCTTCGGCCGCTCCAGTCGCGCGTCCAAAGGCGAGACGCTCACCCGCCCCGCAGCTTCCGCACCAGCATCCGGATCGGGTCGTAGTGCGTGTCGACCACGCGTTCCTTCAACGGAATGATCGCGTTGTC
>JAJCZP010000188.1 GCA_029262315.1 Deltaproteobacteria bacterium
CGCCCGACGCGTCCGCGGACGCGAGGACGTGGTCTCCATCGTCGGTGTCTCCGGCGCGCGGCTGAAGCGAAGCGTTAGCCGGCGGTGAGCAGACGCTCCCAAGAAATGTGGTGCTCCTGACCATTGCTAGCTTCAGCCCAACTTGAGGTCCACCTAGGAAGGGCTGTGGTCAGGTCGTGGGCACGTGGGCCCTCGGAGATCGGCCAAGGTGTCCACGAGCTGTCCACAGCCCTTCCGGTCCAGGTCACGAGAGGACCTTCAAGGGAGGCGCAACGGCGAGACCCGTGCAGCAGAGCTCGATCATCGCGAGGACGGCCTCTGCGGCGTGGAAGCCGTAGGCACGGCGGGTCACGAGCCGGACCTTGTTGTTCATCCCTTCGTGAGGACTGTTGGTGAACCTCCAGCGGACGTAGGCGACGATGCCGTCGAGGTGCCGGCGGATCGTGCGGGCGACCTTGACGAACGCAGGGAGGCGGGATCGCGCGGCCCAGCCGAGCCAGCGGCGCAACAAGCGGCGGACGACGTTGTGCTGCCGTCGGTCCAAGATGTCGCGAAACTGCTCCTTGAGGAGGTAGGCGCGGTACAGGCGCCTGTTGTCGCCCTGAACCGCCGCGAGCTTGGCGGACTCGGCCTCGGTGAGGTTGACCGGGTTCTTCAAGAGCGCCCAGCGCGACTTCTTCATGGCCTTGCCGTCGGGGGTCCCTCGAAGCCGCCGCCACTCTTCTCGGCGCGTCTCGTCCACGGCGGCGCCGACCAGCTGTTGGACGTGGAACCGGTCGAAGATCAGCTCGGCGTGCGGAACCGCCTCGCGAATCGCCTTCATGTACGCGGCGCTGAGGTCCGCGGTCACGAACGCGATCTCGGCACGCCCTTCCGCCCCAAGTTCGTCGAAGAACGCACCGAGAGTCTTCGCGTTCCTGCCCTTCTTCCCCCAAACCACGCGGTGATTGGCGTGATTCGTGACCAGCGTCAGATAGTGGTGGTGCTTGCGGTAACTGACCTCGTCGACACCGATAGCCTCCAAGCCCTCGAGTGGATTCGGAGGCCGAAGACGCTTCACCATCCGGCTGATGCACCGGCCGACCGTGCGCCACGCGACCCGCATCAAACGATGCACCGAGGTCTTGTCGCACCGCTGGGCCAGGAAGGCTGCGAGCTCGTCGAACTCGTCCGTGAAGCGCCCCCTCGGGTCCGTCGCCCAGGGCACGGCCTCGACGATCGTTCCGCAGCTCGAGCAGTAGACGCGGCGCAGGTCGTACCGCAGGTAAAGCGCCACTCCGCAGACATCTAGGTGGCGCCACTGCCGCTTCTCGGTCGCAACCGGCCCGCTCCGCTTGCGCGCCCCGCACCCTGAGCAGCGTGGCTTCCGCCAGGCCGGCTTCACTTCAGCATGGAGCGCTCCACCATGTATCCAGACACGGAGCACGATTAGGCTCTGGATACCGATCAACTTCCGCAGTAGCGTGGTGATGCGCACGGCGCTCCTCCCCTTGTTGCATAGGAACTTCAAGGGTACGGGGTTGCCGTGCGCTCTTCGCTGAAGCGTTCACCTCACTTGCGATCTTGGCTAGCAATGGTCAGGAGAGCCAAAAAAACGCCCTAGCGGGAGGTCGCTCTCCGACCGGAAAGGGCCGGACAAAAGCACTTTGGGCCGATTCGATCGCTGGGGCTTACGATTGGCGGCGGCGCCTCATCGGTCAAGGTACGTGATCAGCGGAGGCGGGTTAACGCGGGCACGCCGCGATCAGCAGACGCGGCTACGCGGGGCTTAGCGGCGAGAAGGCGTGCTAATCCGAGGCGGTTCGCGCAAGTGGTTGTCGGTTCGCAATGACGGAACCGGAGGGACCGTCGGCGACGGCCGGCAGCGCGACTGTTGCGGTTGCGGTGCGTGGAGCGACCCGCCTTCGGTGGACACTCGTCCCTGTCGGGAAGAGGAGGCCGACCAGTCGGAAGCCTGGGGAAACTGGGCGGCGAGCGCGCGTCATTCCTGTGAGCGCAGCGCCGCCTCGCGAAGCAGCTCCCTAACCGCACGAAGCAGTGGGCGAGGCTCGTCCGACTCGATGGCTTGATCGACTAGTCGACATGCGGCTGTGACCAGATCGCCTATGTTGGATGGCTGCGCAGCCATGCGAGGTGAAGCAACAAGGTGGCCCGATTGTGGCCCCGGTCCGGTCGGAGATCCGCATGGCGCGGCGGACTCGCTCGGCCTCCGGAGCCGAAGGTTACAGGTTCGAATCCTGTGGGGCGTACCACCTCCAAGCCCTTTCTCATGAGAAGCGGCCCATCCCAACGGCGACTCGCACACGCGCTCGCTGTTGATCCAACATCACCCTAAACCCGTGCCATTCCGGACCTGCGATGGGCAGAATGGTGGGCAGAGCCTCGCCGATTCAACCCGAGCCCTGATCGTTCCTGCGCCCAGACTCCCGTCTCCGGTCCGCAGGAGGTGGTCTTCAGCGCGTGTCGGTGGCGGGCGGGTCAAGCCAGGCGTCATGCGGCAAGGCTTCCGCGACGAGCGAAGATGACCTCTTGCCTCCCACACTCA
>JAJCZP010000189.1 GCA_029262315.1 Deltaproteobacteria bacterium
GGCCGCTGCGGAGACCGCGGCGGCGGACGAAGCGGCGGCGGCGAAGGCTGCGGCGGACAAGGCGGCGACTGAGACGGCGGCGGCCGAGCAAGCGGCGGCAGCGAAAGTAGCGGCCGACAAGGCCGCTGCGGAGACCGCGGCGGCGGACGAAGCGGCGGCGGCGAAGGCTGCGGCCGAGAAGCCGGCGACGAATACAGCCGCGGCCGCGGCGTCGAGCGGCGAGCTCAGCGGTCGTCAGATCATGGACGAACAGGAACGACGGCACGGAGTGAAATCCGAGTTCATCGAGTCGGTGATGATCCTGGTCGACGAGACCGGTACCAAAGAACGCCGCATCATGAAGAACTATACGAAAGAGCTGCCGGACGGGCAGGATCGATCGATGATCGTGTTTCTCGAGCCGGCGAAGGTACGTGGGACGGCTCTGCTTACGTGGGAGCAGAAGTCGCGCGACGACGATCAGTGGTTGTATCTGCCGTCACAAAAAAAGCTGCAGCGCATCGCCCAGGGGAGCAAGCGGAGCTACTTCATGGGCACCGACTTTACCTACGAGGACAACCAGAGCGAGCAGCTCGACGACTACAAGTATACGGTCATCCGTTCGGATACCTTCGAAGGGCGGGATTGTTGGGTGCTGGAATCCCTGCCGGATACGCCCAAGAAGAAGAAGGAGAGCGGGTACTCCAAACGCCTCATGTGGGTGGGCAAGGACATCTACTTCTCGGTCAAGATCGAGTACTTCGACCGACGTGGGCGGGCGGTGAAGACCCAAACGAATCACAAGCTCGTCAACGTCACGGGGCAGGCGTGGCGGCCCGACCAGACGCTCATGGACAACTTCGACCGCAACCACAAGACACTTCGCGGGACGCAGAATCGAAAGATCAATCCGTCGCTCGACGACTCGATGTTTACGGAGCGGTACATCAAAGCAGAGCGTCACCTCGATTGATCGTATTTTGCGTCGGCGCGCGGAGCGTGCCAGGCCGCGGCGGGTACGCGGGGGGTAGGAGGCGTAGCGCATGCAGAAGCTGATGCTCTGGAGTCAGTCGAACCCGGTGCCGGTCCTGGTCATCCTGGTTCTGATCTCGGCGCTCGCCGGTACCCAGGTCCCCGGTCTCCGCATCGACACGTCCATCGAAGGCATGATGGTTCAGGGTGGGCCAGACAAGGCCCACTACGACGATGCGATGGCGAAGTTCGGGTCGGACCAGATGGCGCTCGTGTTCGTGAAGGACACGAATCTGTTCACGCCCGAGAAGTTGGCGGCGCTCGAGAGCATGGTGACGGCTCTCGAGAAGGTCGATGACGTCCAGGAGGTCGAGAGCCTCTTTTCCATTAACAACTTCAAGAGCGTCGACGGCTCGCTCAACTCCGGGCCCTTGATGGACTGGGTGCCCGAGACGCTCGAGGAAGCCCAGCAGGTGCAGAAGGACGCCCTCCGGAATCCCGTGCTGCAGGGCAACCTGATTTCGCTCCAGGGCACGGCGACGGCCGTCAACCTCTACCTGCACGACACCAGTGGTCGGCCGAATTTCATGGCCACGGTCAGCAAGCAGATCGACGAGATCATCGATCCGTATCGTCCGCAGTTCGAGACCCTCTTCCAGACCGGGCAGCCGTTCAACATCCGCTCGCAAGAGCAGATGATCAATGACGATCAGAAGGTCCTGGTGCCGATGTCCATGATCGTGTTGCTCGGCGCCCTGGTGTTGACGATGCGTTCGGCCAGCGGCGCGATCCTGCCGATGTTGACGGCGGGCACCAGCCTGCTCTGGACGGTCGGCTTTATGGTGTTCTTCGACATCCCCATGACGGCGCTGACCTCGATCGTGCCGTCGCTGCTCATCGTCATCGGCTCGACCGAGGACATCCACATATTGTCGAAGTACCTCGAGGGGACGCAGGCCACGGGCACCAAGGCGCAGGCCATCGAGTACATGGCGGCCAAGGTCGGCACGGCGGTCTTGCTCACGAGTATCACGACGTTCCTCGGGTTTTTGTCGATCGGCTTCAACGAAGTCGTGATGATGCGCGAGTTCGGGTATGTCGCGGGCTTTGCGATGGCGGCCAACCCGCTGGTGACGGTCCTCATTGCACCACTCTATCTCCGCTACTTCGGTCCGACGCCGAAGAAGACGGACGCCGCGGCGGTTGCGGCGGAGCCCACGTACATGGAGCGCTTCACCTCGGCCCTGGCCGAGCGTCTCATCGTGCTCATCCGGACCCAGAAGCGGCTCGTTCTTGGCGTCATGCTCGCGCTCGGGCTCTTCGCGATGTTCATGTGCTTGCGCCTGGAGACCGACAACAATCCCCAACTCTTCTTCAAGGAATCGTCGCCGCTCATCCAGCAGGTGAGGACGCTGCGCGAGAACATGGCCGGGGCGTGGACGCTCTTCATCACCATCAGCACCGACGAGCCGGGCGCGTTCAAAGCCCCCGAGAACCTGGCGCATGTCGAGCAGTTCACCAGCTTCATGGACGAGCAGGGGTGGTTCGACAAGACGATCACCCTCACCGACTACATCAAGCTGCTGCACCGCGAGATGAACAACGGCGAAGACTCGTTCTATGCCGTCCCGCCGGCGGCGGAGTCCATCTCGGAGTACCTGCTGTTCCTGCACCGGAACACCATCGACAAGTTCGTGACGCCCGAGTTCGACGACATCAACATTCTCGTCCGCCACAACGTGCCATCGTCGCGAGAGATGCTGGCGATCCTGGACATCCTCGAGGCGAAGGCCGCCGAGATCTTTCCGCCGAACCTACGCGTCGAGTTCACCGGCACGACCGTGCTCGTCAATCGGGCGGCGCACTCCATCGCGAAGGCGCAGATCCAGGGCATCGGCTTCGTCACCATCGTGATCTTTTCGATCATGTCCCTGCTCTTCATGCAGATGAAGGCCGGGTTGCTCTCGCTGCTCCCGAATCTGTTTCCGGTCGTGATGTTGTTCGGAACGATGTCCCTGCTCGGCGTGCCCCTCGACGTCGGCACGGCGATGATTGCCGCCATCGCGATCGGGATCGCGGTCGACGACACGATCCACTTCATGGCCGACTACCAGAAGGAGATGCGGGAGTTACAGGATCAAGACGCCGCGATGGCCGCGACGATCCGCTCCGAGATCCAGCCGGTCACGTGTACGTCCATTGCGCTGGCCGCTGGATTCGGTGTCTTGATGGTCTCCGAGTTCGTTCCGGTCGTGAGCTTCGGTGGTTTCGCGGCGCTGGTCATGGTCGTGGCATACGCCGCCGACATGCTGATGACGCCGATCCTGCTCTCGTCGACCCAGCTGATTACCCTCTGGGACATGCTCAATCTCCGTGTCGAGAAAGACGCGTTGGCAAAATCGAAGGCCTTCGCCGGCATGCGCTCAACCCAGATCAAGACCATCGTGCTCCTCGGCCGCATGATCGAGAAGGAAGGTGGCCAACCCATCGTGCGTGCCGGCGAACACGGCAAGAGTCTGTTCATCGTCCTCGACGGCGAGGCGCGGATCTCGGTGCAGGATCAGAACGCGCCCAAGGATTTCGAGGTCGCGCGCCTCGGCGCCGGAGACGTGTTCGGAGAGATGGCCCTCGTCGAGCCCGGCCCGCGTACCGCAGGCGTCGAAGCCGTGAACTCGCTCCGCTGCATCGAGATCGATTGGGAAGGCCTGGAGCGCATTCGCCGGATCTATCCCCGGATCGCCGGCAAGCTCTTCCTGAACCTCTCCCGCATTCTCGGCCAGCGCCTGAAGACGACCGACGAGATGCTCATGCAGTCGCGCGGGGCCCTGCAGGCGCAGGTCGAGCGGCGCCGCACCGAGTAGGGGCGGGGGGGCTGAGTGGGGGCAGGGGATTCGCGCCCCCAGCCAGCGCAGGCCGGAGTTTCGAAGGGTCGAGGGGATGCGTAGGACGGGGGACGCGGAGCAGCCACCCTACCGCGCGCGGCGCGCGCGCAGATAGCCGACCAGGGCGAGCACGGTCAGCGCGACACAGCCCACGCCGAACAGGTCCCCGACTCGTGCATAGGGCGAGCGCCCACGCGCGGGGACGACGTGCGCCAGCAGCACCTCCTCGTTGAGGGCTGCGCTGTGCGCGACGATGCGCCCGAGCGGATCGACGACGCCGGAGGGCCCCGAGTCGGACACCCGGATCAGGAACATACGCTGCTCGACGGCACGCAGTGAGGCGATGTCGAACTGCTGCCACGCGAAGCCGGCGTCGGGGACCCAGCTGTCGTTCGAGGGGTTCACGAGGTAGACCGCCCCCTCGGCCACGCGCTGTCCCGCCATCTGCGGCAGCAGGGCCTCGTTGCAGATCAGGATACCGGCGTTCCCGGCCCGTGTCGGCAGGGGCGGGGTCGGTCGGCCTGGCGTGAACGCGGCCACGGGGCCGAAGCGCCGGCGCGCCAGCTCGACCGGCAACGGCGAGTACTCCATGAACGGCAGGAGGTACTGCTTATCGTAACGCGCGACGCGCGTGCCGTCGGCACCGAGCAGATAGACGCTATTCCAATAGGGAGCCCCGCCGTCCGAACCCCCGGCCCGCGGCGCACCGACCACCAACTCCGCATCGTAGCGGCCGAGCCCGGCGGTGAGCGCCGCGCCGTAGAGGGCCTCCTGCTCGAGAAAGAACGTCAGCGCCACTTCGGGCCAGAAGACTATCTCAGGCCGACCGCGCTCGAACGCCTGGTGCGTGAGCCCGAGATAGGCTTCGAGCGTTCGCCCCGGTCCGTCGGCGTCCCAGCGCGTCGCCGCATCGAGATTCGCCTGCGCGATCGCGATCGGTACGGGCGCGGCCGCCTGTGGGTCGCGCGCAGCCGAGCGGACGACCAGCGCGCCGTAGGCGAGCGAAAGTCCGAGCACGCCGGTTGCAAGGCCAACGCCCAGCCAGGTGCGGCGCGCCACGGGACGCCCGCGCCAGAGCCTGAGGACGACCTCGGCGCCCGCCGCGTTTACGACGGTGAGCACGAACGAGACTCCGTAGACGCCCGTCAGCGAGGCGATCTGGATCAGGCTGGTGACCTCCGCCTGCGAGTATCCGAAGGTCCCCCACGGCGAGTTGCCAACGTAGACGAGGGTGCCGTTCAACAGCCGCCCGCGCGCCAGCTCGGCGCCGACCCATGCCGCGCCCGCGAGGAGCGGCGCCGCGGCACCGGCACGCGCCACGACGCACGGGTACACGGCCGTGAACGCCATGTAGTAGGGCGCGGCCATCGCACCGGTGACGAATAGAAAGAGCCCGACGCCGACCGCGATTGGCTGGTGGAAGTAGTGCGACACTGCGCCCGGCATCCAGGTGCCGACGCCCCAGCCCACCGCGAGCGTCCAGAGCAGGCCGAGGCCGAGACGACGCCGGAGCGAGGCATGGCGGATGGCGACCAGCAACGGCACGAGCGCCACCCACGCCAGCCAGCGCGCCCGCACTGGCGGAAACGCCAGCGCGTACATGACCGCCGAGGTCGCCGTCAGCAGGAGCGCGAGCGCGCGCGAGCCCGCACCCGACGCGTCGCGGGAGGCAGCAACGAACGCCATGGGCAGCGGCCGCGTGTTCGGCGCCTCTACTTCTTCTGCGCCTGGTACTGGAGGCCGTCGTCCTTCTTCACCTCGGTCAGCGTGGCGCCGATGCAGAGCCCATTGCTCGTGACCAGCTGCATCGTCGGCGCGGTGTTCCCCGAGAGCGCGGCGACGAGGCCGGTCGGGAGACTGACCAGGCCCTTGGTGGCCTTGTTGGCACCCTTCACGTCGGCCTTGCCCTTCCCGGGATCACCGGCTTTGTACCCGAGCTTGGCGATGCCGTCGGAAGCGCTGGCCTTGTCCTTGTAGCCGAAGCCCTTGTCGCCCTTCGCCTTCCAGCATGGTTTCCCGGCGCAGAGCTGGCCGCCGCGTGCGATCTCGAAGCTCTCGAGCAGCGTATCGCCGTCGTCGTACAGGCAGAGCGCCACCGCGGTCGAGCCCGTCACCGGGGCGCCGAAGTCCGCGGCCGTGGTCGCGCTGGCGATCTTCTTCCACTGCAACTTCAGCTTCTCCTTGCCCAGATTCTTTTCATTCGACTGGAGCTTCGCCTGTGCCGCCACCAGACAGCCAGGCACCGGGGCGGCACCGCACACTGGCGTCTCGCAGGCGTCGCCGACGCCGTCGTCATCGGTATCCGTCTGCGCGGTGTTCGGCGCGCTCGGGCAATTGTCCTGCGTGTCGGGCACGCCGTCGTCGTCGCCATCCGCGACCCCCGTAACAGCCACGATCAGCTGGTCCTCGCACGTCGCGGGCGCCGGGCATTCATCGGCGATACCGGGTCGGCAACTTGCCGGCTGACGCAGGATACAACGCCGGCAGTCGGCATCGGTGGCGCACGCAACGCTGGTGTGCTTGGCGCACAGCGAGGTGGCGACGATACAGACGTCATCCTCGCACGCCGCGCCGGCGACGCAGGCGCCGGGGTCGTTCGGGTCACACGTCGGCACGCCGAGATCGCAGCGGCCGGCCGGGCTGAAGAACACCTGGCTGTCGTCGGAGATCTCGAGCGGGTCGTGCCCGCCCTCCGGCGCCACGGCACCGACCACCGTCGCGCGGCCGGTGCAGAAGTCGAAGCTCTGCAGGATCAGATCGGTCGCGTTGCCGTCGTTGTCGAGATCGAGGCCGCCTTGCTCCGCTTCGAGGGTCAGGAACTTCACCACGCTGCCGCTCACGCGATAGGGCTGGCGCGGGTCGCACGCTTCGAGCGCGCACGGGATGACCGCCTGGCCGGTGTTCACCAACGTGCCGGACACGACATCGAAGACCTGCAGAACGTCGTCGGCCGTGTCGGCGTCGCCGGTCGGCATCTCGTTGCTCACGCTGTTCAGGTTGGTGCCTCCCTGCGCCGCCTCGCTCGTGCGGAACACCACCAGCTGCACGTCGCCGCAGGCGCTCGCGGCCGCGTCGCCGATGATGACGTCCGCGGCGGCCTGGCGAACACCAGCCGTGCACGACGTGGCCGGGCCGGGCCCGGGCGTGCAGGGCGCCAGGGTGGCGGTGGCGTCGAGGGCATAGACCTGCAGCACCTGGTCGAGGGCGTCGCCGTCGCCGTTCAGCCCGCTCGGACTGGCGCCCTGCGCCGCCTCGGACGT
>JAJCZP010000190.1 GCA_029262315.1 Deltaproteobacteria bacterium
AGGTCCTGCGGGCCTTCGGTGCGGCGATCGAAGTCGGGACTCCCGAGCGTCCCGGCTGGACAACTGCCATCTTCGGCAACGAGCCGAATCTCATGCCCCGGGGTACCCTGATCGCGCTCGCGATCGAGGTTCCGCACCTTCACGCGCAGGGTCTTCTCTCGCTGATCGCGCCCGCTCCGAATCCGAATGCGCACCGGGCGGCGGAACGGATGCACGGCCGAATCGTGCACCGATGCTGGTGATGGCGTCGGCACCGGCGTCACGGTTGGCGCGCCGGGACCCGCCCCCGTAGACGTAGCCGTTGGCGTCGATGAGGGTACGGGCGTGGCCGTGCCCCCGACACCCGGCGTCACTGTCGGCACCGGCCCCGAATCGCCCACCGAAAAGCGCCGCGCCACGCGCGTGACGTTCCCCTGCTGATCGGCGATCTCGACCAGGAGCAGGCCGTCGGCCACCTCCACGAGCGGTGCGCCGACATCGATACGATACATACCGTCGCCGACGATCGCCGCGAGATCGGCGAGTTCGCTGCCGGGGGGGCGACCGGCCATCGGGATGTCGGCGACAACCGAGAGGGTCGCGGCATCGACACCCGAATTGGCGTCGGCGGCGCCGATACGAATCGCGCCGAGCGGGCCCGCGTTGGCACCGGCACGCGGTGCGCTCACGGTGAGCGCAGGCCGGAGATCGTCGAGAAACCACCCGTAGGCACTCTGGGCGCGATCGATCGGCGCACCGAGATCGATCCACCGGGCCACGGTCATCTTCTCGTCGTCGCTGAGCGGGGGCGCTCCGCTTCCTGGTGGGGGCATGATCGTCCCCGTAAAGTCGAGATCCGCCTCGTTGACGGCCGCGCCCGCGGGGAGGGTCGACGCGACGCCGGGCACGCTTTCGGTGGGATGGTCGGCGTTCGTCCAGCCATCGAGCCGCGCACCGAAGATCTTCCAGACAAGCAGGCTGCGACGGCTCTGAAAACGACGGACGTAGCGACTCGCGTTCGACTGCCGCCACACGGGATTGTTCCCAACCGTGACCACTGGCGGGTAGCCCCACGTCGCACCCGTGTCGCTCGCGAGGCGGCGATAGTCGCCCGGCAATCCCCCCGTGACGGTGAGATCGTCGAGCACGAGGTTGCCGGGCGGCGTCGGGTCGGTCTGCGTATGACACGAGATGCAGCTCCGTTGCAGCAGCGGACGAATGTCGCGAAAGAACTCCACGTCGACGACCGAGGAATTCTCCACGCGCACCGTGGGCGCCCCCGCGCCATCCGTCGTCAGCATCGGCGTCGCATGCGCAAGGTCGACTACTTCGTATCCCGGCGCGGCCGCCGCGGTATCCTCGAACAAGAGCGGTTGCTGGCTATGCGCGTGACACCCGCCGCAATCCGCGCGCATCTCGCCCGGGCGTACCTGGTGCCACGTTTGCGCCATGTTCAACACCAGGCCGCGACGATCGAGGGTCTGAAACGTAAACGGAGTGTCGGCCGGAATACGCGCCAGAAAACTCGTGTCCGGGTTACCCTCGGGATCGAGCACGGGGGCGCCGCCCGGCTGATACTTCCGCAACGGAATCTCGCCAAGGATGCGCAGGCGCTCGCGCGCGTGACTCGTGAACAGCTGGCCACCACTCGGGCCGCCGTTGGGGCCGTAGCTCCGGTGCGTGCTCGGCTCCATGGCCAGCACGCGCACCGCCCAGATGTCGGCATCGTCGTACTTGCCGGCATCGCTTCCTTGCGACGACCAGTTCGAGCTTTGACCATTTTCCGTCGTATTGAAGGCGTCGAGGCCGTCGAACGTGTTGGCCCACGATCGGACGAAGCCCGGAAAGCTCTCGCGCTTGTAGAAACTGCTGGTGCCGACGAGCCCGTAGGGCGTACCCGCCGGAAGCGACGGGTGCACGGTGCCGTCGTTGGGCTCCCACGGCAACTCGACGGGCGCGGCCACGCCGTGCACGGCACTGTAGGGCACGACCGCACGCGGCCACGCTTCGTTGTATGCCGGGTCGTTCTTGATGAAAACGAGATCTGCGGGTGACGGCGCGTTCGCTCCCGGAAGCAAGTACAGCCCGGCATCGTAGCGCGGGTTGGTGGTGGGACGGTTCAAGTCGTTCGCCGGACCGCCCGTCCACACCGCAAGCAGATCACCGTGCGGCGCGGCGGAAGGATGCGTGAACTTGCCGACCCGCGTGCTGCCATCGCCCCCGATCGGAGCCGCCTCGTCGTTCCCGTGGGTAAACGGCGTGATCGCATACATCCCCCAGGGCGTGAACGGCATCCGGAACGGATACAGGAATCCCCCGCCCACGGTCTGGTCGATGGGCGGATTGTCGCTCGGAAAGGCACTGAAGAAGCCCGGCGTCCCGGCCGGCGGGCGTACCGGCATCCGATAAAACGTGCCGAACCCATTGTTGTTGAGATTGTAGTAGTCGGTCACGACGACGTCCTCGTTCGAGAGCTGCGTCATGAAGTGAAATGCTTGCGCGGCCCGGAACGCGCTCACCATCGGACCCCAATTGCGGCCGTCGGGATAGATCGACCAGATGCCCCACACGCGCGTGTCGCGCAGCCCTTGGGACTCGAGCGTACTGAACATGACGCGCCCGTCTCGGAGCGGCGTTGGATGGAGCGCGCTCCCGATGTTCATCGGTGCGATCTGCGTCACGTTCGAGCCGTCCTCGTCCATGACGAAGAGCTGCAGGGTTGGATTGGTGAGGCCCCGTGGCGGGACGAAACCGTTCCGATTACTGGTGAAGATGATCTTGCCGCCCGCGACCGGTGCCGGACCGAGGTTCAGAATTCCGTACCCCAGCCGATCATGTGACGAGTCGGGATTCAGCGGATTGGACTCGTCGAAGTTGCCGGCGCCGGTGTTGGGCGTGAACTCGCCGAACGTCAACTGCGCAGTCGCTCGGGTAGTGAGATCGATGCGGAACAGATCGGACCCGAGTCGCGGAAGATTCCGCTGCGTGTTGATCGCTTGCGGCCGCATGTCGTGAAAGTAGGCGTAGTAGACGAAGCGCCCATCGAACGACACGAAAGGATCGGTCACCGCTCCGTCACCGCCCGCGACCAGCACCTCCTCCGTGCCGTCGGGGTGCAGGAGCATCAGATCAGCGCCGGGGTCGATCTTCGCGGGGTGCGCCACCTCGGGCCACGTCGTGTTGGTCGTATCGCCGAAGCGTGGTTGTCTGACGTAGACGATGTCGTAGTCGATGGGTGCGGCTTCGGCGATCGACGGTGGCACGAGCGTCGCGGCCAGCGTCACCCCCATGACGGCCAGAGCACAAAACGGAACCAACCAGCGATCACCCGATAGGAACAGCATAGCCCCTCCCCTTGGAACCCCGTAGCACGGGCGGGTCTTGCAAGGAGAACGCCAGCGCGGACGCCACCAGCCGTCCGCGTAGCACGACCGCAGCATCCGGGTTAGGCTCCGCGCCGATGAACACGCCGGCACACGCGATCTTGAACCTGGCCGTGCTCGGCGGTGCGGGGCGACGCCATACCGCTCCCGTGCTCGCGGGCGCCGTCGTTCCCGACCTGCCCATCTTCGCCTTCTACGCCTGGCAGAAACTCGTCACGGGCCGTTCGGAGTCGGCCATCTGGGGCGATCTATACTTCCGCCCCGAATGGCAGACGTTCTTCGACATCTTCAACTCGGTGCCGCTCGCTCTCGCCGTCTGGATCGTCGCCCGCGCGCGCGGCCTCCCCGGCCTCGGCGCGTTCTCGCTGAGCGTGTTGCTACACGCCGCGTGCGATCTCCCGGTGCACCACGACGACGGCCACCGTCACTTCCTACCGATCAGCCACTGGCGCTTCGAGAGTCCGCTCTCGTATTGGGATCCGCAACACTACGGCATGATCGGCGCGGGACTAGAAGGTGCGATGGTACTCGGCGCCTCCTGTGTCCTCTGGCAGCGCTATCCGAGCGCAACCGCACGAACCCCACTCGCCGTGGTGAACTTCCTGTACGCCACCGGCTGGTACATGTTCTACGCGTCATGAGCCGCCCCCGCCTCGCTGTCATCGGCCATGTCCAACACGTCACGATCGGACGGGTGCCGGCGCTGCCCGCGGCGGGCGCGATCGTCCACCTCGAGGCGCCGATGTGGCTACCCGGTGGCGGCGGCGGGGTCGCGTTCTTCCAGCTGACACGGAGCGCCGCCGAGATCCATCTCTTCACCGCGCTCGGCAACGACGCGTGTGGCGACAGCATCCTGGCGCGACTCGACGCCACGGGCGCGCACGTGCACGCCGTCCGTCGGCCACACGCACACGCACGCGACGTCACGATGCTCACGCCCGACGGCGAGCGTACGATCATCGTCGTTGACGAACCGATGCACCCGACCGCCATCGATCCGCTGCCATGGGACGTCCTCGGCAACTGCGACGCGGTTTTCTATACCGCCTACGATCCAGAACTCATCGTACGTGCCCGGGCGGCCCGATGGTTGACGGTGACCGCGCGGCGACGCCACGCACTCGACCAATCGGGCGTGCAAGCCGATCTGGTCGTCGGTAGTGCGCACGACCCCCAGGAGATGGCTCGGCGACGCGACTACGCCACGCCACCGACCGCTCTGGTGCTCACCGAGGGTGCGCAGGGCGGGTCCGTGGAGACGGCCGCGGACACCGTGCGCTTTTCCGCGGCGCCGACGGCGACTGTCGTCCAAGGATCGTACGGCGCCGGGGACACGTTCGCCGCCGCGCTGACCTGGTACGCCGCCACGGGACTCAGCCCGCTCGACGCCTGCGCCAGCGCGGCCCGGCACGGAGCAGCGGTCCTCTGCGGGATCGATCCACTGGCCTCCCAGATCGCCCTCCTCCCCCCGGCCCCCTAGCCGAACGAGCGCGTGACGTACCGTCACACCGATGGTAAGAAATCCGTGCGACTTTCATCCCCCAGCCGAGGAGGCATCATGCAATACGAACAGCGGAATCCCGTCCCCCTTCCGGACATCGGGGCCTTCGAATCGGTGCCGTCGCCGATGAACACAGTTTTCGACTGGGAATACTCCCTCAAGCGCCAGAATCTCCTCAATCTGTACGAGAAGGGGAAGCTCGCGACCTGGAACGCGACCGACCTCGATTGGTCGACCGACGTCAACATCGAAAAGCTCACGGCGGATCGCTCGCAGAACGGCTCGAGCGATGTCTTCGCGCAACTCCTCGACCCGCCGCAGAAACTCGATCCAACACAGTTCACCGAGCTCAACCTCAACATCAACTCCTGGATGTTGTCGCAGTTTCTGCACGGCGAGCAGGGCGCGTTGCTCGCATCCGCCAAGATCGTGCAGAGCGTGCCGTGGGAAGAAGCCAAGTGGTACGCCGCCAACCAGGTCGCCGATGAGGCCCGACACGTCGAGGTGTACCATCGCTATCTGACGGAGAAGCTCGGTCGCTCGTTCCCCGTGAACAAGCATCTCCGCGTCCTGCTCGACCAGATCGTCTCCGACTCGCGCTGGGACATGACGTACCTCGGCATGCAGATCATGGTCGAAGGACTCGCGCTCGCCGCATTCGGCCTCATGAAGGTCGAGTGGCCGGACGAGCCGCTGATCCAGGACATCACCACGCGCATCATGGGCGACGAGGCTCGTCATGTTGCGTTCGGTGTGCTGTCGCTCGAGGAGATCTACAACGGCGAGCTCACCGAGAGCGAGATGAGCGAGCGCGAGGAGTTCGTCATCGAGGCCACGCACCTGATGCGCGACCGTCTCCTCATGGAGGACGTCTACGAGTACATGGGACTCGATCCGAAAGTCTGGGTCCCGTGGTCGGTCAACACTCCGTTCATGCAAGGCTTCCGGCAGATGCTGTTCTCGAAGATCGTTCCCAATCTGAAGCGACTGGGACTCCTGACGCCACGCGTGCGCGAAGAGTACGGCAAGCTCGACCTCCTACGCTTCGAGCACTTGAAAGACTCGAGTGAGGACGCCGAGGTGACCGCACCCGCCGAACTCCTCGAGATCATCATGAAGCTCCGGGGCGAAGTCGCAAGCGCGGCCCGGACCTGAGCATGGCCGCACGCACCGTCCCCGAGGCGTGGGTCACCATGCCGCCCGAGACCGAGGTCCGGAAGCTCATGAGCAGTCCGGACGGGAGCGCCAATCCGTATGATTTCGGCTTCCTGCCGGCGATGGCACGGCTGATCGCGGCGCATCCCGGCATCGGCCCGGCGTTCGCGCTGCTGTTCGGGCAGATCATGTTCGCGCCGGGCGTGCTCGATCGCCGCGAGCGCGAGCTCGTCGCCGCGGTCGCGGCGGGCGCACAGGACTGCCACTACTGAACGCAGTCTCACGCGGAGTTTCTGCGTGTCGAAGGTGGGGATGGCGACCTGGTAACGGCCATCAAAGAACACCGATGGCGCGAGCTCGACGATGTGAGCGCGCGGGACCGTGCGCTCTGCGCCGTGGCTGAGAAGCTGAGCGGCACCCCGACCCGTATGGTTCCGGACGACTGGGCTCCGCTCCGCGCACTCGGCCTCGACGATCAGGGCTGCCTCGAGGTCGCGCACATCGTCGGCATCTTCAATCACCTGACCCGGCTTGCCGATGGTCTGGGGTTGCAGCTCGATGCCGGCACCGAGACCGCCTCGACTACGGGCGTCGCGCTCACACGCGCAAAATGAGGATGGCATGGCAGATCTGTACCGGATCTTCGGCTCGGAGTTGTCCCCGTACTCGGTGAAAGTCCGGGCGTACGCGCGCTACAAGAAGATCCCGCACACCTGGATCCCGCGTGACCAGCGCAGCAACGACGAGTTTGGCAAGTACGCCAAACTGCCGCTGATTCCACTCGTCGTCACGCCCGACGACCAGGCCATGCAGGACTCGACCCCCATCATCGAGCGCCTCGACACGGTGTTCCCCGAGCCGAGCATTCATCCGGGCGATCCGAGCCTCGCGTTCCTCTCCGCGCTCATCGAAGAATACGGTGACGAGTGGGGCAACAAGCCGATGTTCCACTACCGCTGGTTCTACGAGCCGGACCAGCAGTCGACCGGCGAGCGCCTCGCACGCGGCATGGCCCCGGACCTTCCGGACGATCAGGTCGCGGGGCTGCAGCAAACCATCATCGAGCGCATGGTACCGCGGCTCAGCTTCGTCGGCTCGTCAGCCGCCACGAAAGGTCAGATCGAAGGCTCGTTCTTGCGCCTGCTCGCCATCGTGGAAGCGCATCTGGCACACCGATCGTATCTGTTTGGTGCCCGACCCGCCTTCGGCGACTTCGGGCTGGCCGCGCAACTCTGGGAATGCTCCACCGACCCGACGGCGGGCGCACTGATGCGCGGCTCGGCGCCGCGCGTGGTCGCCTGGGGCGAGCGCATGCTCGACCCGACGTCCGATGGTGAATTCGAGCCCTGGGACGCCCTGGCGCCGACACTGATGCCGCTGCTCCGCGAGGAGGTCGGTGGCGTCTTCTTTCCGTGGAGTGCCGCCAACGCCGAGGCACTCGCCAGTGGTCAGAAAGAATTCACCGTCGCGATCGAGGGTGCGCCGTTCAGCCAGCAAACACAAAAGTATCACGCGAAATCGCTCGCCGCCCTTCGCGCCCGATACGCCGCGGTCTCGGATCGGAGCACGATCGACCCCATCCTCGAGGCCGCTGGCTGCCTCCGCTGGCTGCAGTAGCCGCGGCAGGGCGCGCGACGAATCCTCCCGCACACGCCCCGCGTCGGCGCTGCGGGCCGGAACCGCTATCGGATCCGGTCCATCGCTAGAGCAGGCGCACCCGAATACCGCCGATCTCGATCGTATCGCCGTCCACGCGACACCCGCGCGCGCGTGCGGCCGCGATCACAGGCGCACGCGCGACTACCGCGACGTCAAGGCCGGTAACGCCGGTCGAACGCGCCTCCGTCACGGCGACGAAACGCAGCGTCCCTTGATCGAGCGGAATCTCCCACGAGCCATCGGCACGTGCTTCGCACGCCCGCTGGAGAACCTCGCCCCACCGGGCCGCCATGGGCGCCGGCTCGAGCGCGGAGAGTTCGACCCCGACGATCGCGGTCGTGACGTCCGTCCGGGATTTCGACTCCCACTCCGGACCAGCCCACCGCCACGAGGCGGGCGGGTCGGCGACGTCGAGCGAGAGGATCGCACCACCGATATCACGAGGATGCAGATGCACCGTGGCAATGTCCGGAAACGCGATCTCCCAGACGATGCGCACACCGAGCGCGTCGAGCCGACGGCGATCGGCATCGACATCGTCCGTCTGCACGATGACCATGTACCCGCCGTCACCACCCCGCCGGTCGAGGAATCGCTCGGCCGCCGAACCCGGCGCGTCGGGAGACACGACCTCGAGGAAGGTATCTCCCACCGGCATCACGGCGTTCCGTAGACCGAATGTGGCGACGCCGGGATCGTGGAATGCCACCTCGATACCGAGGATCGCTGTGAGATCGTCCACTACTGCCTCGAGCTTCCGCGCCGCAAGCGCCACCTGACGAAGTCGCATGCCGCCCCCGATAAACCATCGCCCGGCCTGAGTCCAACCGAACGCCGCACCCCCTTGCACTACGCATTCCGAAGCTATACCAGGATAGCACTACTTCGATTCTCGAAGCGGAGGGATCCCGACCATGACCGAACGCATTGCGCCACTCGAACCACCGTATGCCGCCGATGTCGATGCCCACCTTCGAGCCGCCATGCCATCCTGGGCCAAGCTGGAACCGCTGCGACTGTTCCGCACCTGGGCACGACATCTGCCGATGGCCGAGAGCCTACGCGCGCTCGGGAGCTACATCCTCGGCACCGGCACCGTCGACCCGCGGCACCGGGAGATCCTCATCCTACGCACCTGCGCTCGCTGCGGTGCCGAGTACGAATGGGGCGTGCATGTCGTCAGCTTTCCGCCGTTCCTGAAGATGCCCGAATCTCAGGTGCTCGCGACCGCCACCGCGGCGGCCGATGACCCGATTTGGACCGCGGAGCAGCGCCTGCTCGTCCGACTCGCCGACGAGCTCCACGACACCGCACATGTGTCGGACGGGTTGTGGCAGGAGCTCGCGTCGCACTGGAACGAGGTACAGCTCCTCGAACTCGTGCTGATCGTCGGCTTCTACCATTTCGTCTCGTTCACCGTGAACGCGACCCGGGTCGCGCCGGAGGCTTGGGCCGCACGGTTCCCGTCGGACTTGCATGAACCAGGGGGCAAGCCTAGGTAAGGTTCGTGGCGTTCATCGAGATCGTAGCCCCGACGCAAGCCACCGGCGAGACCGCCGACGTCTACCGCTACATGAACGAGGTCGGCAGCGGCGCAAGCGGTGGCGCGGGCAGCCCCGGAATGATCGCCAAGATCGTCCAGATGTTCAGCCTTCGCGCCGGCTCGATGCGGCGGATGATTCGCGGCTGGGAGCTGGCCATGTGGTTCGGCGACGCGTCTCGCCAGGAGCGGGAGCTGGCCGCCGCCACGGTCTCCCGTCTCAACAACTGCCACTACTGAATCGACGGCCATGAGGCCTTCCTGCAGGCTGCAGGAGGAGAAGCGAGTCGGGTGGCACGGTTGATGGACGGGTCGGCGACGGCGCCGCGCCCGATCGAAACCGCACTCGTCACACTCGCACGCAAGGCCTACGAAGCGCCCGCCCTGCTCACGCCGTCCGATCTCGACGAGCTTCGCGCTCTCGTCGGGGACGACGCCCTCGACTTTGCACTGGTCGTCAACTCGTTCCACTTCATCAACCGCATCGCGGATCTCCTGCACGTCGATCCGGAGGCACTCCCCGAGCCCCTCCGGCGCTTCGAGCTACTGCGCAAGTTCTCCGTGTGGGCCGCGAGTCTCCTGATGCGCCGCATGGATCTCGCCAACCGGACGTACGCGACGTCGTTCGAAGACGCGGTGGCCGCCATCGCCCCGCGAGTCGGCACGCTGTCGGGTGAGGCACTCGACACAGCGTTCGCGCCGCTGCGCACGCGACCGAAAATCGTCGAGACGTTCAGGCTCGCCATGGAAGAACGCGATCTCCGAAGTGGGCTCGATCGCGCAACCCTCGCACGCATTCACGCGACCGTCGAGGACGCCCTGCCGACCTGCACCGAAGAAGGCGAAGGATTTCACGCTCGCCCGACCGATCCCGTCGAAGCCTTCGCGTTCGTAGGAACGCGCTACGCGTATCGCACGACGAAGGACATGATCGATGCGCTCCACGAAGCGGGCTACGACGACCTCGGCGTTCTCGATCTCGCCACCGCGGTCGCCGACGCCAACCAGTGGGCGCGGAGCTCCCGCATGCTCGGCCTCGCACCCGAACTCTTCTATCTGCACCAAGGCCGCGACACCGCCGAACCCAGACGCGCCGACGCACGAACCTAACCCCCCGAGCACCGCGGTCGGGTCAGACCCGCCGCATGCGAGAGCCCATCGCAAGCGCCCGGGTACCGGCGCTGATGGCAGGCGGGGAAGATTTCGCCCCCCTGCGGACATTCTTGCCGGCATCAATCTCTCAAGTACTCGACATTGCAGCACTCTGCCCCGTGGCACCGCCCCTGCTACCTAGCGGGCATGCAGCTCACCTACGGACTCCGAATGACAGGCATCGCCGCCGGAGCGACCATCGCGCTGATCAGCGCGACAGCGCTCGGCATTCTCGATCCACTTTCGCTCGCCCTCACGGCCGGAGGTGCGATCGCGGTCACCTGGGCAACGTTCTCGACCGCCGGCTTGCGCGCCACCAGTAGACACCTGGGCGAGGCCCTGACGCCAGAATCGGCGCTCGAAGACATCGGGGCGCTCATTCCGCGGTTCAGGCGCTTCGCGCGTGTGCAGCGCGCCGACGGGGCCCCCGCGCTCGAGCGTGCGGTCGCGGACGACTGCGATCCTTTCCTGCGCCGCGCCATCGCACTCGCCGTTGATACGCAAGACCGTGAAGAACTCGAAGACACGCTGATGGCCGAAGCGCGACGACAGGTCGCCGACGGCGAGGCGGCCCGACATGTGCTGTCGACGCTCGGCAAGCTCTGTCCTGCGTTCGGACTGATGGGCACCCTGATCGGGCTGGTGTTGCTCCTCCGTGGACTCACCGACTCGGACGTCGCCTCCATGGGCTCGGCACTCGGCCTCGCCGTGCAGACCACCCTGTACGGTGTCATTCTCTCGAACGTCGTCGTCATCCCGCTGGCCACGAAACTCCAGACACACCTCGCGCAAAGAGCGCTGGTCCTCCAGATGATCGTCGAGGGCACCGTGCTCCTGCATCGCGACGAGCACCCGCTCCGCATCGAGCGCGCGCTGCGCGCCTACATGGTCTCGGATACCGAGCCCACGGATGCCACCTTGCAGCTGGTTCCCCATGCCGCGTAAACGTTCGCCACTCCTGCTGATCGAGCCCCACGTCCGCGAGGAGGACGAGGGCACGTGGATGCTGACCTTCAGCGATCTCGTGCTGCTCCTGCTCGCGTTTGTCGCCATTGGCATTCTGATGGAGCGCGCGCACGGTCCCCACGTGATCACGGACCGACTCCAGGCACGCGTGCCCGAAGCCGTCGAGGCGCCGCCCGAGCAAGTCTTCGCGCTCGTGGAAGAAACTCCCGGGCAGATCGATCCGGGACCAGATCGTGCAACACCGCCCCAGGTGGATCCCGAGTCGACGGTCGCCAACGAGCATCTCCGTGAACTCGCCGGGCGTCTCGAGACGCGCATCGCCGCTGAAGGAATTCCTGGTGTCCGCCCGGTCGTCCTGAGCGCGATGGGCATTACGATCGAGGTCGGGGCCACGGCTCCGGCCCGGCCGATCATCCCGACGCTCCCCGCGGCACTCCCACGTACGGTACCGATCGTCGATCGGCATCACGGCCCCGATCTCGGCGGGCCCTCCCTCCGCGAACGGGCACTCGCGCGAACCACGCGCTTGGCCTACGAGATGATCGCTGGCGATCCGCTGCTGGCGGTCCGTGCCGTCAGAGCACGCGACGGAGAAGCACGCCCAGCACGCGTCGAGATCCGACACGCCGGCTGAGCGGTCTCAGCTCGCCACCCGGGTTGCCGTCCAATCCCGCACTGTCTGCACGAGACGATCCGGCCGCACGGGTTTCCGCAGCACCTCGTCCATACCGACATCCAAACACCGCTGGCGATCAGTGTCACTCGCGTTGGCGGTGAGCGCCACGATTGGCACCCGACCGCCGGCGCTCCGCTCACGGGTACGAATCGACTCCGCGGCACCGAACCCGTCGACACCGGGCAGCCGACTGTCCATCAGAATGAGATCGTAGGTCTGCGCCGCGGCCGCCGCGATCGCCTCCCGACCGTCACCCACGACATCGACGGCGTACCCGGCGCGCTCGAGGATTCGGGACGTGAGCAGCTGCAAATCCTCGTCATCCTCGACGAGGAGCAACCGTTTGCCCGCTCCCCCGTTCCCATTGTCGAGAGACAGCTCTCCCGACGTCTCCGCGGACCGTGCCGTCGTCTCGTCCGACTCGTCGGGCGCGACGCCCAAGACCGTTTCGAGGAGGGTACGTAAACGCGTCGGATGGAGCGGCTTCAAGAAGCACGCCGCCGCACCCGCCTCGCGCGCGGCGCGCTCGAGACGGAGCTGGCCGAACGGAACGAGCAACACGACCCGCGTCCCCTTGAGCAGCGGATCGCGCGTGATCATCTGAATGAACTCGAACGCGGGGAGACCAGGCATCTCGACGTCGAGGAGAACCAGCGCGAACGGATTGCCGTCTTCCACGGCCGCCCGCAGACGGGCCAGCCCCTCGGTCCCGGTCGACGCCCCTTCGGCGGGAAACTCGAGGGCTTCGAGCGACTCGGTAAGCATCGCGCGACTCGTCGCGCCGTCCTCCACGATCAAGACGCGGGTCGCGGCGGGGGCCGCCGCCAGCCGTAAGCGTTCGTCGTCGCGGGCGGGTTGCCCCTCCAGGATGATCGTGAACCAGAAGGTACTACCACGACCTGGCTCGCTCTCGACTCCGATGGCACCACTCATGAGCTCGGCGAGGCGCTTCGAGATCACCAATCCGAGGCCCGTGCCACCGGCCCGCGGTGCTTGGGCATCCCTGATTTGCGAGAACGGCTGAAAGAGACGGCCCTGCAGATCACGCGGAATGCCGATCCCGGTATCACGCACCTCGAAGCGCAGCCGCGCATGCGCCGCGACGCTTTCGGCCAGGGTCGTCCTGATGGTCACCTCGCCGCGTCGCGTAAACTTGATCGCGTTCCCCACCAGATTGATGAGGATCTGACGCAGGCGGCCCGGATCGCCGAACGCGTGCGACGGCACATGCCGATCGGTCACAGCCGTGAGCTCGATCCCCTGCATGCGCGCGCGCGCCGAAAAGATATCGACGACATCGGCAACGACCGAGGCCACCGAGAAACGGGTAATGTGGAGTTCGAGGCGATGGGCCTCGATCTTCGAGAGATCGAGGATGTCGTCGACGATCGTGAGCAGCGCCTCGGCCGAGCGGCGGACGATCGTCGCATACGCTTGCTGGTCCGGATGGAGGTCCGCACCCGTCAAGAGATCGGCGCTCTCAATGATCGCGTTCATCGGGTTGCGGATCTCGTGGCTGATAGTCGCCAGGAAGTCGCTCTTCGCTCGATCGGCCCCCTCCGCGGCCTCCTTCGCCTCCCGCAACTCGACCTCGAGACCCTTACGATCGGTCGTGTCGATCCAGTAGCCGACGATCTCCCGAGGCGTGCCATCGGCGTCACGCACGAGCTTCGCGCCATCCTGCATCCAGCGATACTGCCCGTCTTTGCCGAGGAACCGATACTCGTGCACGTGATACCCGTGCTCGAACATGCGCCGCACGCCGGCCGCGACGATTGCCCGGTCGTCTGGATGCACATGCTCGATCCAAAACGTCGGATTGCCGAGGAAATCACGTGGGTGGTACCCGGCAATCGCGTGCACATTCTCGGTCACGTGCGTCGCCGCGTAGTTCCCCGTGGGCTCGGCGGCATAGATCATCGCCGATGTCGCCGAGAGCAAGAACTGGAGACGCTCCTGCGTCGCCCGCAGTTCCTTCCCGGCGCGGCGACGCTCGGCGACCTCTTCCTGCAGCCGCTCGTTCGCACGGCGGAGTTCGCCGGCATGCTCCTCCACGATCTCATCCAGGTGCGCGTGCGCGGTCCGCAGTTGCGCTTGCGCGCCCTTGTACTCGGTGACGTCGAGCGCGACGCCAATGACGCCAGTGATCGTGCCCTCCGCATCCCTCGTCGGCTCGAGATGCGCCTGGAACACACGGTCGGCCCATTCGATCTCGAAGTCGGACGCCTCCCCTGCCAGCGCTCGCTGGTGCGACTCGATCGGGAGAAACTCGCTGTCGGATCGCTTGAAGTAGTCGGCCAACGTCTGGCCACGCAGCTGATCGGGTTCGAGCCCGAGTGCGGCAAGGCCCGCGCCCATGCCCGCTGTGAAGCGCATCGCGGTGTCGGTCGCCCAGACGATCGCCGGCATACGATCGGTGAGGATCCGCAGGTGCTCACCGGGCTCACCGGGCTCCCCCCGGACCGATTGACCATGCGTCATGGGCGGCATCGCGAACGGCGTGTCAAAGCCAAACGCCTCGGCGGTCGGACCGGATCGACGCAACAGCTCCAAGCGCTCGACCGCCTCTTCGACGGTGGGCTCGTGGCCCGCCGGAACCCACCAGAGCGCGATCCCCGGCTGCGTGGGCGGCACAAACCATTGCGCGCGATCCCGCAGCGGCCGCATGTGCGCACTCTGATAGACGAAGTGGCGCAGCGCCTCGATCGACTCCCACACTGAGACATTGATCAACGCGAGCGGATCGTCGAACGCACGAATGGCCGTCGCATTCCCCTCCGCAGTTTGCAGACGCCAGACAAAGCCGGGGCTTCGATCGCCGATGGCATTGATCAGACGCAGCTGGGAGGTGAATCCAGCCGTGATCGGGTCGTCGAGGGGCGCGCGCAGACACGCCACGTTGACCTGCGCGATATGGAAATGGAGCGGCATGGCACCGGGGGCGCTTCACCTGATGAGTAGCCCAAAGACCTCAGAGAACAAAGAGGGTTCCGTGCCATACGACGTGGTAGCCGGGGCCGCCATTTGCACCGCTGGCGTCGAGAACTCGCCACCCGCGCAACACTACGACCCCGAAAAACCGCTACTTAGCCTCGCCCATCCTCCACAGCGTCTGGCACACGCGTTGCATCTGAATCCTCCCATGACCAGCCACGATCTGCTCGGCCTTTTCGACTTGGAACGCGGGCGGAAGGTGTGGTTCCTCAGCCTCCGTTCGGTGCTGCTGCTCGCCGCTTCCGCGTTGCTCGTCGGTACGGCGGAAACTCCAGTACCTACCATGCAGGCCTTCCTGATCGTTCTCCTGCTCGCGAGTGTCGCCCCGCTCGCCGCGCTGCCAGCGCAGCAACTCTTCGGACCGCTGATGCTCGTCGTCGCGACCATCGACGTGGCCTGGATCGCGTGGGCCCTGCACGCCAGCGGCACCTTCGCCGCCAGCACGATTCTGCCCGGAATCCTGGTGGCGGCGCTGGTCGTCTACGGGCGTACCATCCACGGCTCCAGGCGCAGCCAGGAGCCCGTTGCAACAGCGGCCGAGCATGAGGCCGAGGACCGGATTCGCGCCGCGATCGCGGCCACACGAGATCTCGAACGTCGCCACGAAGCGCTCTTGGAGGAGAATCGTACCAAGAATGAGTTCGTCGCCAACATGTCGCACGAACTCCGCACACCGCTCAACATCATCACGGGCTACACGGACATGCTGCGCGACGAGAACAGCAGTCTCGGCCCCGCGGAGAGCGATCGCCTGATGGCGCGCATCCGCACGGCGGCCTCCAATCTACTGCATCTCGTCGACATGGTCCTCGACCTCGGGAAACTCGAGGCGGGAAAGATTCCGGTGCAGAGCACCAGTCTCGCGCTCGACACGTTCGTCGAAGAGGTCGCCGCGCGCGAGCGCATCCCCCTCGCGCGCGGCGTCACCCTGCACTGCCAGGCCGAGCCCGGACTCCCGGTGATCGAGACCGACCGCAGCAAGCTCACGATGGTCCTCGACAACCTGGTGAGCAACGCGATCAAGTTTACGCAAGAGGGCAGCATCGCCGTCCGCGTCACGCATGATCGCGAGGGTTGCCGCGTACAGTTCGAGGTGGAAGACACCGGACCCGGCATCGAGCCCCAACACCTGGAGACCATCTTCGAGCCGTTCCACCAACTCGAGCGCTCGAGCGACAACCCCTTCGGCGGCGTGGGCCTCGGCCTCGCCATCGTCCACCGCTATGTCGAACTCCTCGGCGGAACGATCACCGTGCGCTCCACGGTCGATGTCGGCACGTGCTTCAAGCTCGCCCTTCCCTATCGACCCGGCGCCGAGCGGTCCGAGAACACGACGACCGCGACCCACGAGGCACCATCCGGCACGTACGAGCCTTCAAGCCAGCTAGAAACTCACTAGCGGACGCCGCACCGAAACACCCTGACCGGGACGCCGCGGCGCCCCGGTCAGGCCGTGCCCAGCGTCTACATGCCGGAGAGATCGAGCGGCCAGTTGGACGCGATGGTCCCACCATCGACCTCGACGATCTTGCCAGTAACCCAACTCGACGCGGGTGACGTCAGGTAGACAGCCGCCTGCGCGATATCCTCGACTTTCCCCAGGCGCCCCATCGGCGTGAGCGCCTCCATCTTGCCGCGGAGGTCGGCCTCGGCCAGGAACGGCGCCAACGCCTCGGTCTCGATCGAGCCGACCGCGATGGCGTTGACGCGCACGCGCGGCGCGAACTCGTGCGCCAGCATGCGCGTCATGTGGTTCAGCGCGGCCTTGGAGGTGCCGTAGGCGACGAACGCTTTCTCGACAAAGTGCGACAGGCCCGAGGAGATGTTGAGGATCGCGCCTCCATCCTTCTCGAGCATATGTGGAATGGTGAGCTGACTGAGCACCAGTGCGGACGTGACATTGAAGTGGAAGGACTCCTCGAACATGCGCTCACTCGTCTTGAGCGCCGGGCTCGGCATCGTGCCTCCGGCATTGTTCACGACGACATCGATGCGCCCAAACTCGTCGAGCGTGTGCTGGACGAGTTGCTCGAGCTGCTCGCGATGATTGACGTCGCAAGTATGCGCGAGGGCGCGGCGGCCGTTTTTCCGGATCACGCTGGCCGTCTCCTCGATCTGCTCGGCGGTCCGCGCGGCGCACACAACATCGGCGCCGACTTCTCCGAACGCCTGCGCGATACCGCGGCCGATCCCACGGCCAGCGCCGGTCACGATGGCGACCATGTCGGTCATGCGAAAACTGTCGAGAATCATGGCGAACCTCCTCTAGCGGGCCGGGAGCTACCACCCCCGATCGGGAACAAGTATCATCCGCGGCTCCTCGCTCAACCCGCAGCGCATCCGCCGCCCATTTGAGGGGGCCGTGCATGGAGGCATTCCTATGAGACGACTCGAGGGCCGCAACATCCTGCTCACCGGCGCGGCCTCAGGTATCGGCAAGGCCACCGCCGAACGGCTAGCCGACGAAGGCGCCCATGTCTTCTGCACCGATGTTCAGGAAGCGGCGGTCGAGGCCACCGCCGACGGCATCCGGACCCGTGGCGGCGATGCCGTTGCGCGCGTGTGCGACGTCGGAGATCCCGCGTCCATCGAAGCGACGGTGGAGGCCGCGGTGGCCCACTTCGGGACGCTCCATGCGCTCTGCAACATCGCCGGCATCCTCCACTTCGTGCATACCCACGAGGAGACGTTGGAGGCGTGGAACCGCGTGCTGACGGTCAACCTGACCGGCACCTTCCTCATGTGCCGTGCGGCAATTCCGCATCTGTTGGCCAGCCGCGGCACGATCGTCAACATGTCGTCGACGGCGGCACTGAAGGCCCATGCGTGGACGTCAGCCTACTCGGCGTCGAAGGGAGGCGTCCTCGCCTTCACGTACGGCCTCGCCATCGAGTACGGCAAACAGGGCCTGCGGGTGAACGCGGTCTGCCCAGGCGGCATCGAAACGCCGATCCACGAGGCGTTCGCTCTTCCGGAGGGCGCGAATCCGAATCTCCTGAAACGCATCATGCCCTTCGACGGTCATCGTGGGCCCGAAGACGTCGCGGGCGCCATCGCCTTCCTCGTCTCCGACGACGCGCGGCACGTCAACGGCTCCATGATCCGCGTCGACGGCGCAATGTGCACGTAGGACGCCAACCGATCCGTCATGCCCCGGGGGGAGACACACCCGGAGCATGACGGGGCACCCACACCCCTCGCTGCAGTCCTATCTCGTCTGCGTCTCGTAGAGCCGCGCAGCGAAGCGCTGCACCTGCCCACGAAGGCCCAACGGAAGTGCGTACGCCCCGCCGGAAGAAACGGGGGGGTCCCTGCGGCTTCCTCGATCCGGCGAGGAAGCCGCAGGGTGACGCGGGTCACCGACTGACGAAGCTACAACACGGCACATGGTGCACTCCGCAGCGGTGAGACTCCGGAAGTGACTGGAGGCGCGGCGCCCTCCCGGAGTCCGTTACAAGCGAGCCGGGCATGTGTCCTGCACACCCGACTCTCGGCACACAAGGGCCAAGAGCTAAGAGCCGAAGTGCTGCTATGTCGGCTTTCCTCATGGCATCCTCCCTATGACTCGTGCATACGCCTGGGGGGGATCACCTGTCAAGACAAATCTGAGTACTATCTTCCCTACGTATAGGGTTTATTCCCTAGGGACTTTGATACCACCTCTAGCAATATCAGGTAGCTACGGAACTTCCCCTGCACTGCGTCATGGGGGATCTGGAATGTCTTATAGGGAATTCTTCCATTCCGGAGGGCAACGCGACAGCCCGGCCACGCTCCCAATGGGCTATGGATTCACTGTCACCGTCGCATCGCCGCCCGAGGTCGTGCTGCTGATCCCGGTTGCCACGTGCGAGGCGGAGATCGTCGCCATGCCGACGCCGACGGCGGCGACACGGCTGCGGTTTCCAGGGGTGTTGGGCGCAGAAACCACCGCGGGCAGGCTCGACGTGTACACCACCTGCTGCGTGAGATTCTGCGTACCGCCGCCGCCGTAGTGTCCGATCGCGGTAAAGGTCTGAAACTCGCCGACGTTTCGTGACACAGCCGCAGGCGAGAGGGTGATACTTTCCAGCGGCCCGATGACGGTGACGACACTGTCGTCACCGCTATCGCTCGAACTGACCCCACTCACGGGATCGGTCGCCGAGATGGTAGCGAGCCCCGGACTCAGCCCCTCGACCTGGCTCTGGTTGCCGGGGGTATTGAGTGCGGCGGCGACCGTCGGCGCGCTCGACGAGTAGGTGACGAGTTGCGTGTAGTTCTGCGTTCCGCCACCAAAGAAATGAGCCGTCGCGCTAAACGTTTCGGTCTGGCCGACGGAAACCGTCTCCGTCGCGGGCGCGACCACGATCCGCTCGACGCCACCCACCACGGTGATGACGGCGTCGTCTCCCGTGGTCGTCGTCGAAATACCTGTCGGGAGATGCACCGCCGAGATACTGACGACACCGGTCGCCAGCGCCTCGACGCGACTCGCGTCCAAGGGCGTGTTCGGCGCCACGACTACCGCTGGATCGCTCGACGTGTACGTGACCAGCTGGGTCAGGTTCTGTGTGCCTCCGCCGCTGAAATGACCGGTCGCCGTGAGGGCCGTGGTCTCGCCGAGTTGGAGAATCGTGCTCGCTGGCGCCAGCACGATACGCTCGAGCACCGGGGTCGGCGTGACCGTGGGTGTTGGCGTCGGCGTCGTGGTCGCTGTCGGCGTTGCCGTCACCGTCGGGGTCGGCGTGACGGTGGGATCGAGCAACGGCGCAATGTCGGCGTTCATGATGAACATCTGCCGAGTGTCGTTGCCGTTGCCGATCAGATCGTCGGCGCTCGCAAAGGCGGCGAACAGGAACTGACCGGCCAGGCGCGACAGGAACGTCACACCGTTGGTGAGGCGCGTGATGCCATTGAATGCGTCGTACGTGTGCAGATGCTCGGTACCGGCGGAGCCCGAGCCCGTGAGGTCCGCCGAAGACACGAAGAAGAAGCGGGTCTTCCGACTCGTGCCGTTCGGTGCGGGAAGTCGGCTGTCGCCGTCGAGGCCGAAGGTCAGCTGACTGAGAACCGGCGGCTCCACGAACACATCGAGATGGTAGATCTGCGTGTATCCGTGCCCGGCGCCCAGCAGACCAGCATCGGACTCGAACAGCACGCCTCGAAAGTTCCGGGTGAACCTCGGTCCGCGCGAGTCGGCGGTACCGCACGTCACCTGGGTCGTGGTTTCGGTCTTCCCATCCCAGACAAAGAGCTGCGCGATGCCGGTCCCGCACCCCGTACCCGCGGCGTCGCCACGGGACGTAAACGCGATGCGGGTCCCCGTCTTGTTGATGGCAACGCCCTCGGTCGCGGCGTCCGTGATCCGCTGCAGGCCCGAATTCCCGTCGGCTGGGCACGGATAGCCAGGACAGGAACTCTTCGAGAGCCGCCGGAGGTCGGAGGCATACAACCGCGTGCCTGGCGAGAGGCCCTCGGCGAGAAGATCGTCGGTCGAGGAGAACAACAAGAACTTGCCGCGATCGCTGAGCACCGCCCCGAAGCTCTCGCCAGCTCCGCGCGTGACCTGCAGGAGGGGGACAACGCCCTTCTTCCATTTGGCCTTCGTCGCCGCGAAGATTTGCCGTCCGCTACTTCCGTTCGACAGTAGATCGTCTTCGGAGTGGAAGGCGAGAACGCGCGCGCGCTTGGCACCGCTCGGCGCGTAGCTGCCAACTGTGCCGTGCGTCACCTGGTAGAGACCGAGTTGCGCTTTCTTCACCCGGCTTGCCAGATCGAAGATGAAGATCTGCGGAGTGCTGTTGCCGTTGCCGAGCAGATCTCCGTCCGAGTGGAACATCAGCACGTTCGACCGACCGGCAAAACTCGGGTCGCCGAGATCGACCGACGCCGCGTCGGTGATCTGCAACAACGGCGGCGTGTTCCGATGCAAGGCTTGCGTGTGGTGAGCGGTGGCGGCGAGCACGAGCGCCGTCAGGACGACGGCAGAAAGAACAGTGCGCGAGCGATACATGGGGAGGACCCTCCAGAAGAAACCAGCAAGGACGCACCAACGCGGACGCGCTGACACGGACACCAGGTGAAGGCCGTACTATACCGGCGCCCGAGAAGAACGGACAAGATCGCAAATCGCGGTAACGCAGCCCCGCAAGCCCTATAGGCGTCTCACCATGAATGCGTCGCGGGGCTACGGACCGTTCGGGCAGCTCAGATTGGTCGTCGCATCGTCGAACACGTCGCAATCGATCGCCAGGGCGTCGAAGGCGTTCAACGCAGTGCAGAAGCGACACCGTGCTTCGATCACGCCGCAGTCCACCCACGCCGACACATCGCCCGCCCCCGCACACGCTCCGGGGAACAGTGCCGCGAGGGTCGTTTGCGTCAGCGCCGGCGTGCAGCGTGTGAGCGCACGGTCGCGGAGACTGTCCTCGGCCCGCTGCACGCGATTGCGCGGATCCGCCGCGAGCACGGCCAGAATCTCCTCCTGCAACTCGGCAACGTCTCGCACTGGCGCCGAAGGATCGCCACCTGTCAGGCGCCCCTTGCCGCGCAATGCGCCCTTCTTCGCCGTGACGGTCTGCTTCCAGAGCGTGTCGTAAACTCGCCGCACGCCGCGCCAGCCCTCGAACTGGCAGCGTGCACCGTCACGATGATCGCCGGTCGACACAACGGCCGCATCGAGATCGGCTCCATAGAGATCCTCGACGAGGCCGATCGTCGCGCTCGTCGCCGCCGCCCCAATGGCGGCCGCACCGGCGAAGCCGAAGTCGGGCAGCTGCGAAGGCTCGGCCAGACACTTGGAGGCCTCGCGCTGCTCCAGCGTCAGCACCTTGCGCGCGACCTTGTTCCGCACGTCGTTGGTCAGGCATGCCTGAGCGGTCTGCGCCTGCGGGAGCGTCCCGAGCTTCGAGGCGAGGCCACGCGCCGCGTTCCGAAGACAACAGCTGTTCGTACTCCCTTGCGTCACACCAACCGCGGCCCCGCGCTTGTTCATCTCGTTCAGACAGCGCTGCTGCACTTTGGTCTGTGGCGGACCCGGCGGAGCGGACGGCGATGGGGCGTTGGCGATCCTGGCGCCGCCAACGATCACCAGATTGCCCGTATCCTCCGCGGCGGGCGTGATGCCGTTGCCCAACATCTCATTGGTGATGATGTCGAGTTTCCCGTCGTCATCGATATCCGCGGCGGCCCCGCTGTAGCAGAGCACGTCCCCCGTATCGAAGCCGCTCGTGCCGTGCGCGCCGTAGACCTCGGTAATGTCCACCGAGTTCGGGTCTGGAAGGGCTCCCGGCATCAAGTCGATGAGCGCCGGCCAGACACCCGCCTGGCCGTGGATGACGTGAATGATCCCTGCCTCGGCGCGCGACAACGGACTACCGTGTGGCGAGCTGAACGCAAGATCATCGATGCTGTCGCCATCGAAGTCGCCGTGCATGGCCGTGTCGGCCGCGATGTCGCCCGGAGAGGGTCCGAGAAACGTCGTCAGGTCGAGGCCGAGCGGCGTCGTGTCGAGGTCAAACTCCAAACCTTTGATCGTTCCGGCGTCGTAGATCACGTGGCCGGTGCCGGACGAGAAGCGGTTCTGCGTGATCGTACCATCGCCGACGATGTCACCGACGAAAAGGTCCGGCTCGCCATCGTCATCGTAGTCGAGGCCCGCGAGAATCTCCTCGCCGAAGCTCCGGTTCCGGGCTCCGCCGTGCACGATGGTCGCGCTGGTCGGCACGCTGACGTCGAAGGTATACCCCGCCGCCCACGCTCCCGCCGCGAAGTTGTCGTCCCAGGCGATGTACAAACTGCCATCGCTCGAGCCACCGGTCCCGTGCGCCGTGCCGCTCGCCGCGCCGTCGGCGCGCAGCGTCGCCCCGGCACGGTTCAGCGCGGCCGCGAGCAGGACCTCGCCGCGCCCGTTCTTGTCGAGGTCGCCGATCTGGCAGGTAGCGCCGAAATGGTACTCCGTCGAGCCCGTGGGTGGCGTAATCCTCGCAAGGTGCCCCACCAGAGCGGTCGTACCGAAGTCGGCCAGATCGATCGTCTGCGCAACGGCGAGATGAGCCCCACCGCGCACGACGTACGCCGCACCACGATGCGTCTCGCCGACGTCGGTCTCTTGATCCGCGCCGACGACGATATCGGCAACGCTGTCACCCGTGATGTCACCCGTGCGGACCCAGATGCCGAGACGGCCGAACTCCTGCGCTCCGAGAAACGTCAGCACGGTAATGCCGGCCGGCGGCGACCGCAGATCCAACGGCTGCAGCGTGGCCGCGTGCGTCCGGAGCGCCGATCCGCCTACGATGATGGTGAGCGCACCAGCCCCGGTACGGCCGGCATCGGGGGTAAAGTTCTGCCGTGCGATCAGCAGATCGCCGACTTTGTCGCCCGTGACGTCGTCCATCCAAATTTCACTACCGGTATTCTCCGAGTCGCCGTCGCCCCAGATATGGAGGATGCGGGGATCGTTCGGGTCACCCGTATCGAGCGTACCCGTGACGGTCCCATCGCCGAACACGAGAAACACCTCGCCCGCGTTCGTCCGACCGCCCGGGTCGGCGACCATGGCGGCGAGCGCGTAATCTTTGAACCCCTCGTCGTCGTTGTCACAATCGAAGCCGCCGGCGATCGGCACCCCGAACGACCCACTTCCGACCGAGCCATGGACGCGATGCAGATCGCTCGTGGTCGTCGCGATGGCAAGATCGACGACGCCGCTCGGCAACGCGCAGGCGTCGGGGGCCAGACCGGTGAGCACGGTCACCGCAAGTAGGAACACGGGGACGGCATTGCGAGCAGCGAAAAACGGCATGACGTTCATGGGTGACCTCTGCCATCCATCGTACCACGCAGGGCCACCCCCGATCGAGGCGAGTTCAGGATGCGCCAGACGATTCCTGCGTTGGCGCGAGGCGCCCGGAGCGCCCGACCCCGCGACTCGGGGACCAGGCCTCGGAAATCATCCCCCTAGTGTCCTGTTCCTGATATAGCTTTACAATAGGTCACAAGCATGCTTTACCTCTCTTATGTGGGAGCATGCGGAGCGGTTGCGGTTGCGGCGGGGGGATCGGGTGCAGCTCGAAGCGTTGGTGGCGGCAGGAAAGACC
>JAJCZP010000191.1 GCA_029262315.1 Deltaproteobacteria bacterium
AGGCTCGAGGGTACGATGACGGAGGGCACCTCGGCCGGCTTTTTGCATGAGACTTGCCTACGCATCTGCTTCGTTCGCCCCGCCCATATCCCTTCAACCCATCGAGGAGGCACACCAATGCATCGAGTTATCGCCGCTGTAGGCATGTTCGCTGTCGTGACGCTCGCCGCCACAACAGCATCCGCCCAACTGCTGAACCAGCCCACCAAGGGCAAGAGCTTCAAGTCCAACATCATGATGGCCTACGAGGAGTGCACCGTTCCGACCACGATCACGGGCACTGGCGTGGCCGCATGCGTCCCGGTGCGGGCGGATACCGTCTGTGGCTTCTCCGAGACGAAAGGCCAAGGCAAGTTTCAGCTGAAGTCAGGCAACACCGGCAACTACACCGTCCGGGCCAAGTTCAACAAGCTGTCGCCCGCCTGCGAGGGACATCAGATCAACTTCGACATCCTCGTGCGACGCTCAGGCGAGCATTGCGCGGGCGATCTGGGATCGCCGGGTAACTGCACTATGATCGACCAAACGCTGCCGATCACGAGTTGCACGGTCATCAACAATAGCTGCAAGGCCAGCGAGCATTTCTTCCTCGATGGCGGTTCCGAGCAGGGGCAGAACGAGATCCGCGAGATCATCATGACGAACACGTCGACCGGGAAGCAGGGCTTCTACCTTGGCATCGTCAGCGGAAAGATCCTCCGCTAGTCGCTACCGCGTTGTCCCGCCTCGGCCGTAGCGGTCGAGGCGGGAACGCGCCCCGTGGGCGCTACAGCTTACCGGCCTGGATCAACTGCACCGGATCGAGGAGATCCACGGCCCCGAGGTAACCACCCCCCGCCTCGATCGCATCGTGGGCGCTGTAGCCCAGCAGCTCGAGCGCGCGACGCGGAAGCGTCCGGGCAGTCTCCGGCGGCATACTGAGATATTGGTTCTCTTCGGTACGCAGCCACCCAACGCAGAAGCTCATGTGCATCCCGCAGCGATGCTCGTCGGCAGTGGCGTTCGTACCGCCGGCGTGGATCGTCGACCCGAGATAGATCACGGCTGAACCGGCAGGCATCTCGGCCGGCACGAGTTCGTCGGGCGTCGCCTGGCGCTCACGGGGCCAGCGATGGCTCCCCGGCGCAACCAGCGTCGCTCCCAGCTCGGCACGGAAGTCGACGAGCGCGATCACCGACGCAAGCTGGACCTCCGGATGTGGTTTCGGAAGGTGCACCCACACATCCTCGTCGCGATGCAGCATCTGCTGCTCCGCCCCTGGACCACGATCCATCACCTGCGCCACGTTCAGCTGTACGGTCGAGCAATTGGGGCCGAGCACCGCATCGCAGACCCCGGCATACAGATCGTGACAGAGAATCTCCTCGGCAAAGATCCGCGACTTCGCCGCCACTCCGACCACCTGGCGAATACGCTTCCCATAGAAGGCGTCGATCAGCGGATTCAGATAGGTACGATCAGGCGAGACCGCCGCAAGCACCGGGGCGAGCTCGGTGTTGAAGCGCGCCAGGAGATCGGCGTCTAGCAGGTCCTCGACGATCACGGCACCGTCGGCGAGCAAAGGCGTGGTGAGAGCCTCGATCGACGACGATGCGGAAACCCGTTGCACGGTGGCTGGCATGGGGAAACCTTGCACCAGCACTCGGCCCGGGCGCAAGGCTCCAGCCGGAAGCCCGCGGGCCCACGCGGACTGTGAAAGCGCCTGCGTCCACAATAGCGGTCGCAGGCGCTTTCACGCGGCCGTGCAGTCTCTGAAACCTTAGGGCAGAACCGTCTTCGTCGACGGCACGCACAGGAGTTTCGCCGCCTTGCGGCGGGCCTGCAATGTAAGGTCACCGAACTGGTCTTCGGTGTTGACGTCGATACGCGTCTGCGGATTGTCGGGTCGGAAGTCGAGATCCGCCGCGGAACCCGCGCCGGTGTTGCCGACGACCGTCGTCGTCCCATCGAGCGCGATGGTGACAATGACGTCGGGCTTCCCGCCGCCCTGCCCCGCACCACCCGCCTCCGTCGCGAACAGCACGCCGTCAGAGCGAATGCCGAGTCCGTCGATACCGCGATCGGTCACGACCGTCGACTGCACACTCGCGTCGGCCGGATCGAGCGTCACGAGTTCCAGCGTCGAAGATCCCGTGGTCGCCAGGTACAGTGTGCCACCGGGCGTGAACGCGAGGCCGCCGTTGTCGGCAAGGCCCGGATCGCCGACGAGCGTGGCCAGCGCGGTGACCACGTCAATCGTGTAGAGCAGGGCATTCTGTGCGATCCCGAACAGGACATCGGTCCCAGGCTCGAAAGCAAGATCGCCGATGCGGAGATCATCGACACCGTCATTGATGGTCCCAACGGTTGCCAGGAGAGCGCCGGTATCGGGATCGACCTGCACGAGCTCGCTAGAGGTGCCGACGCCAGCCGCCGTCGACCCAAAGAGCAGGCCCGTCGAATCGAAGGCAAGGCCCGCGAGACCGCCCGGGGTCACCGGGTCGGCGAGGAGAAGGCCGCTGCCGTCACCCTGATCGATCGTAAGGACGGCGCCGGGATCCACCGCCGAGCCATTGGCGACACCCCCGTACATCGCATCCTGGAGCGGACCGAGATCCTTGAGGCGGTAGCACGTGAGATGGCCCTCGTTGTTCAGGATTGCTTCGTCGTTCTTGCTGACCGGGTTACAGAATCGTGCGCACTTCTTGGTCCGGTAGAGTCGTCGATTGAACTGGTCTTCCAGTGTCACCTCGACCTCGGGAATCATCGACCCCTTGGCGGGCTTCGCCTTGTAGCAACGAAAGTGGTCGAGCGTGGTTGGGACCGCGCCCGGTTGGTCCGGGTCGATCGCTTTCGCCGCCGGAATGCAGACATTGTTCGGGCGATTCACGACCAGCGTCTGGAGGCCGAACTGGTTGCTCACCTCGATGGTACGCTTGACGAACTTCCCGATCGCCGACCGATCATCCTTGTTCGTGTAGCAGACCTGATGCGCGTCCTGATCCGCGATGCCCTCACCGTTCTTGTCGACGGGATTGCAAATGAAACGCGGCTTCTTGATGCGGCTCTCGTCGACCGTCTCGAACTGATCTTGGAGCTTGACGGTGAGCGACTGAAACTTGTTCGCCTTCACGCGCTCTTTGATCTGGTAGCACTGATAGTGATCGAGACTGAGGCCACACGTGACGTCGAGCGTCTGACAATCGGCCGAACAGCAATCGCCGCCGACGACGTTGCCATCGTCGCAGTTCTCGCCGGCCTCGACGACACCATCGCCGCACGTCTGCGCGCCAGCACTACCGGGCGCAACGGCGAGCGCGGCGACTGCGAGCAGCATGGTGGCGACAAAAACGGCGGGCCGAACGGATTGGATGCGCATGGGAGTGGCTCCTTGTCTTGATGTTTGCTGTGGATAGTAGCATAGCAGAATCGTTAGGGTTTGGGTCAAGCTAGCGAGCGCCGTGCGGAGCCGCACATCCGGAAACACGCCGCACACAACACGACCTGCGGACACGGAGCAGCCTGATGATCAGCGACCTCACCGGGAAAGTAGCCGTCATCACCGGCGCAGCGAACGGCATTGGCGCCGCGCTCGCCGAAGGACTCGCGAGCGAGGGCATGCGCATCGTCGCCGCCGATGTCGATGGCGACGGCGCACACGCGACCGCGAGCCGTCTCGGAGACTCGGTACACGCCGCGCAGGTCGATGTGGCCGACGCCTCGTCGGTCGCGGCGCTTGCCGACCACAGCTTCGACACCTACGGCACGGTGGATCTCCTCATCAACAACGCCGGCGTGTTCCAGGGCGGCTTGTCCTGGGAACGGAGCGTCGCCGACTGGGACTGGACCCTCGGGGTCAACGTCTACGGCATCATCCACGCCATCCGGAGCTTCGTGCCCCGCATGATCGCACAGGGAACCGAAGGCCACGTCGTCAACACGGCCTCGGTCGCCGCCTTCGTCACGGGTCCGTTCTCGAGCCCCTACATCGTCTCGAAATGCGCCGCGCTCTCACTGACCGAATGCCTTGCACACGATCTCGCCGCGGTCGACGCGAAAATCGGCGCCTCGGTCCTGACACCGAGCGCATTCGATACTGGCATCGCCCACACGGGACACCTCCGACCCGACCGATACGGTACCGACGGTACCGCGGACGGCCAGATGACCGTCGATGCGCTCGCGGCCATCACCGCCGAAGGCGCGGCCCCGGCCGAGGCGATCCGACCCGTGATCGACGCTGTCCGCACCGGGCAGTTCCTCATCCCGACCAAACCCAGCTATGCGGGCCAACTTCAGAACCGCTACGACGCGCTCCGCGACCGACGGTTGCCGCCGCTGATCGACGTCGACTGAGTCGGCACGGTCTCGGCGGCGCATTCCTTCCTCATAGCGGACCTCCGCAGTCTTTACCGTAATCCTAACCCTCCCCATCTCCGTCCTAACCATCCGAAATCCTAGATTCGGGCTCGTCAGCGACGCGCTGGCGGACACGCAACCGAAACCTGACGGATTCTAAGGAGACACCACATGCGCCATCCAGCCCTGACCTTCCCCGCCACCCTTGCCGCAATGCTCACCCTCGGACTGCTCGCTCCGGCACCGGCGGCGTACGCCGTCACCGGAGCACTGACGCAACTCCCGGGCACCGAAGGCTGCGTCAGCCAGGACGGCACCGGCGGCTTCTGCACCGATGGGGCCGGCCTCAGCGGGGCGGTCGCGCTCGGTGCCAGCAAGGATGGCAAGAGCATCTACGTCGCTTCGTTCTCGAGCAATGCCGTCGCCGTGTTCGCCCGCAACAAGAACAAGAAGGCCGGAACCTTGGGGGCCCTCACCCAGCTCGCCGGTACGGATGGATGCGTCAACCTGACCGGCAGCGACGGCTGTGCGGTCGGTATCGGCATCGCGAATCCCTTCGCCATCGCCGTCTCGAACGACGGAAAGAACGTCTACGTGGCGGGCTCGACTGACGACGCGGTCGCGTCGTTCGCGCGCATCAAGCGCAAGAAGCAGGGAGCCGTCGGCGCGCTGACGCAACTCGGCGGGACGGCGGCCTGCGTGAGCGAAGATGGAAGCGGCGGGCTCTGCGAGGACGGGGTCGCGCTCGATCGACCGACCGGTGTCATGATTCCGCGCGACGGCAAGCACGTGTACGCGGCAACCGACGACAGCGATTCCGTCGTCGTCATGGCGCGCAACAAAAGGAAGCGGGCCGGCCCGGTCGGCGGCCTCGGACAACTCGCGGGACAAGACGGTTGCGTCAGCGAGGATGGCACCGGCGGCGAATGCGTGGTCGGTAAGGCGCTGCTGAGTGGCTTGGGCATGGCGGCAAGTCCCGACGGAAAATTCGTGTACGCGGCGGGATTCGCCGGGACAATCGCCGTCTTTTCGCGCGACAAGAAGACCGGGGTGCTGACCCAGCTGACCGGCACCGACGGCTGCGTCAGTCGCGACGGGAGCGGTGGCGCCTGCGTCGATGGGCGCGGACTCAACGGCGCGCGCGCTCTCGCGATGAGCGGAGACGGGAAACACCTCTACGTCGCCTCGGAGCTCGTGAACGCCGTGGCCGTGTTCAGCCGTGACAAGAAAACGGGCGTTCTCACGCAGCTCACGGGCGCCGATGGCTGTATCCACGAGACCGGGTTCGACGGCTGCGCCGACGGCAAAGCCCTGATCGGACCGCGCGGCATCGCCATCAGCAAGGACGGCAAGACCGTGTACGTCGCCTCGGTTGGGAGCAATGCCGTGGCCATCTTCGCGCGTGACAAAACCACCGGCACGCTGACCCAACTTGCGGGCACGGACGGCTGCGTGAGCAACGACGGGACGGCGGGCGATTGCGTCGACGGGGAGGGCCTCCTCGGAGCGGGGAGCGTCCTCGTGAGCAACGACGGCAAGAACGTCTACGTCGCCTCGGGGTCGAGCAGCGCGGTCGCCGGCTTTTCGCGCGCAACCAAATAGTATCGATCGAGCGCGCGAAGCCCACCGCCCATGAGCTTTGCCAAGGAGCTCACCGGGCGAAGTCGTATGGGCTTCGCGGCTGCAGGAGCGCGCGTCGGATGCCGATACAGCATAGATGGCTGTTTCGATCTTTCGCGGGACGTCGGGTGAGGTCGTTCGGGGATTCGTCCACCCGCGCACCTTTCTCACCCTGGTCCCCGTGGCCATTGCGCTCTGCATCTGCGGACTCCCGGCCATGGCGCTGGTCGTCGGAACGGCACTCCCCGAGATCGTCTGGGCACCGCTGGCGCTGCTCGTCGTGGCACCGATCGTCGGTCGGTTCGCACTCGCGGCACGCGATGGCCGCCTGACCGCTGGCTTCGTCGCGGCCCGGCCCGAGCGTGCGCCGTTGTTCGGATTCGTCGCCCGGTACTCGCTCATCACGATCGCGTGGAGCGCCATCGCAGGAGCAACGGCGAGCGTCATCCCACAATGGCTGGGTCTTACCCTCGCCCCAGAGTCGCCCGTCGGCGCAGCGCTCGGAGGATTGGCGGCAACGACGGCCACGCTCATCGCCATCGTCCTGGCGGCGCGTGCCGAGTCCGTCGGCGAGGCGATCGGGTTCGGGGCCTGGCGATGGCTTCTCGGCGAGCGTCGCGGAGATCTCGTCGTACTGTTCGCGACCTTCGTTGGCGCTGGCGCTACCTTCACCCTGATGGCGTGGCCACTCGGTCTGGCACTCGAGCCGATCGTGGGCAGCTTCGTCCGCGATCTCGGATTCGAACCGTTCTCCCAGCTGGCGTGCGTCGTACCGCTGCTCGGCCTCCTCGTGCTCGGGGGTCGCCTCGGCGGCGCGTTCGGCGCGGAGACCATGAACGCCCGCGACAGTGAGGACCATCTTCACCAGCGGCTCTTGGCAAGTGGCACACTCCCGGCGAATGCCCTGACAGTCCTGACTGGGGCCGAAACCGCGCCCGCGTCGGCGCTCCCCGCCGCACGTGCCACAGAGATCGCGACGGCGACGCGAACACCCGCCGATCGCCTGGGCGCCGTCCCGGACGAGGATCTAGGCCAAGCCGTCATCGAAGCGGAACAGTTGATGAGGATGGAACCACACAAGCCGAACATCGCCGCCGAACTCGCCCGCCTCTACCAACGCGCCGGCTGTCCCGAAGAGTCACGCCGGGTGGCGGGCATTGCGATAGAGCGGGCGATGGCTGCGGCCATGTCCACGGTGGCCGCCCAGGTGTTTCATCGCTTTGATCCCGAGGAGCGCGACGGCTTCGACCTCACCGGCTCGAGCCTCGAGCAACTCGGCTGGCTCCTGCTCCGTCGGAAGGAGATCGAAGGCGCGCTCTGGTGCTTCGAAGCGTTTGGCCGCGGCGGCGGCCCCCATCGCCAGCTCGAAAAGGGTCTCGTCGCGATCGCCGACGCGGTCGCGCTGGATGGAGACCATCTCCGAGCAATCGCGCTGCATCGAAGCTTTCTCCGCCTGTTTCCCGAGTCGCCCTCGGCCGACTACGTCCGGAGTACGCTGATGCGCCTGGATGCGGCGACCCGACGACCGTCCTCGGCGCAGTTGTCTTCGCCGACGGGCTAGGCGCCGGCGCGACCGCGCGGGCAGCCCCGACTGGGCGACCACGCTCGACCCTCGATCCGCTGGGCCCGGGGCCCCGGGGCGAGAAGCCGCGCGCGGGCCAACCCGGTTGGTTGGGGGGCGGCCCCCCGCTGGGGGGGGTTGCCCAACACACCGGGCCGCGATTACGGGCCCGCGGCGC
>JAJCZP010000192.1 GCA_029262315.1 Deltaproteobacteria bacterium
GGTGGGGTTGGATCCCGGCCGGCGCTGGCCCTTCTACTGGCCGCGTGTTCCGTTGCGCCTGCGACCCGCGCCGTTGAACCTAATCTTCCGGGACCTCCGCTCCGGTAGGAGATTGGACCCTGCCCGCGTGCGGATCGACGCCATCCACATCGACCAGTTCTAAGGTGCCCGAGCGCCCACTCGTGAAGCTTTGAGTTTCCTGTCGCCGTGGCGCCACGATGCGTCTGGGTTCCGCCATGAGCACGGCTAGGATACACGACGTCACGTGACGTTCGGAAGATGCGTCGGGGTTGCGATCGCTGCGGTAATCGTCGCCGGAGTGGGTGGCTGCACGTCGGAGAAGCCACGCGGAGATGTCGTTGTCATTACCGTGGACACGCTGCGGGCTGATCACCTGAGTCTCTACGGCTACGAACGCCAGACATCGCCTCAACTCGACTCTTGGTTCGGCGGCGGCGCCATCTTTGAGCGTGCGTACGCCACCGAGGCGAACACGTCTCCGAGCGTGGTCAGTATTCTCAGTGGGCGGTTGCCAACGGATCACCGCGTGCGGCTTCTGTTCCAGCTCGTGCCCGACGAGCTGGCGCTTCTGCCGGACCTCTTGCCGGAGGCGTATCAATCCGCAGCGTTTGTCGCGAATGTTGTGCTCACCGATGAGGCAATGGGCATGGCTCGGCGCTTCGATCACTACGACGATCGGGTTGATGAGCAGACCGCGGGTGGCTGGGGCCCAGCCTACGAGCGCAACGCACGGCGTACCACGGATGCGGCGCTGGAATGGCTGCGCCATGAGCTCGATTCCGATCGACCGGTCTTCCTGTGGATTCACTACATCGATCCGCACAGCCCCTACCGTGCGCCCGCTGACCGACCATCCAGCTTTGAGCACGACATTTCTGAGATGGTGTCGGCCGAGCGGGTTCCGGGTCTCGGGAAAGGGGACTGGAAGGGGAAGCAAGTCGACGGACTCAACGCGGTCGACGACTACGACGAGGAGATTGCGTTCGCGGACGCAGAGATCGGGCGCCTGCTAGAGGGCTATGCCGCCCTCCGCTCGATCGACGACGCGCTCCTCCTCTTCACCGCCGACCACGCCGAAAGCATGATGGAGCACGAGAAGTGGTTTTCGCACGGATACCAGGTCTACGAGGAGATCATTCGAGTTCCGCTCATGCTCCGCGGACCAGGAGTCGAGGCCGGACGTTACGCCGCGCTGGCGTCCGGCATCGATGTCGCTCCGACGGTGCTCCGCTTTGCAGGTATCGAACCACCGCAGGAATTGCAGGGGTTCGATCTACGCTCTCCGGGCGCGATTGCTCCCGACAGGATAGTCCTGGCCGAAGCCACAGCCGTCTCGAGCTTCTTTGGTCATTGGCGGACGGCTTTGCAGGGGAACCTCAAGTGGGTGACCCTCATGAGGCGGGGGGAGCGGGAAGTCTTAGAGCGGCGGTTCTATCGTCTGGCGACTGATCCCAGCGAACTCGAGCCCCTGGATTGGTTGTCCGATGCGGAGACGCAGCGCCTTCTTCTCGAGATCAGCCGCACGGACCCGGACCCTGGTGGGCTGCCGGAGAACGCCAAAGCAGGCATTCGGATCCGGGCGCCGAAGGTCTCGCCTCGTGTCGGCGCCGAGCAATTGGAGAAGCTGCGGGCATTGGGCTACGTCGAATGAAGTCCTCAGACTACTTCTTCTTCGCTTGGGCCCAGGCCTCGGCGTCCCGTTTCCAGCCCTTCGCTACCATGCACTCGAGGTACAGCTTCGTTCGTACGAGCGCTGGGTGATCTGACTGATTGGAGGTTCTGGTGCAGGTCGTGTGGTCGGTCTCGACGTTCCCGGCCGCGCCCGCGTCCCCTTGCCATGTCCAGAGCTCGTTCAAGTGGGTCGCGACGTACGCCGCTGCCTCTTTCGAACCGGCCGGCTCCTCGTCCGACCAGCTACAGCCGGCGACACAAACTACGAGCAACACGAGCAGACAACGCTTCATTCCCAACCTCCCTGGTCCGTTTCGGTAGCCTTCTACCCGCAGCCTACTAACTCACCCGGTAGCCGGTGTCGACAACCCGCGGCGGGTGTACACCAGGAAGTGCCCGAAGGTCTCTCTCAGCTCGTAGCGTGTTCTGACGAGATTCTCGAACTCCGGAAACGCCCTCCAGAGCACGGTCCCGCCCCAGCTCGTGACGACCACGGGGGGCGGATCGTGCAGCAGGCCTGCGAGCAGGCCGGGCGGAGCGACCGCATCGAAATCGGCGCGACGGAAGAGCGCGTTGCTGACCAGGTAGAACAAATGACGGTAGCGACCGGTCGCCGGGCGCGTGTTGGAAGCGAAGAGGAGGATCTCGGAACGATTGAGGAGCAACACGCGGGCGCCGTCGTCGGTGATCGTGTCGACGAAACGCGCCGTGGCGCTCATCGCTCCGTAGGCCTGGAGACTGAACGCGCGTTCGTCCAGCTGCATCACGGAGGCGTCGGGAATCTGGTTGCGGATCCCTGCGAGTCGCGTGTTGTGCCAACCATTGGCGCCGACCAGGGTGTCCCGCGATGCGAGCGTGCCGATGCTGAGATAGCCGGCGCCAATCACGAGCGCCAGGACGACGCGCGCCGGGATTCGACGGGTTGCCCAGAGGCGTTCGCCGATCCGATGCAGCAGCACGAAGAGCACCGGTACGGCGAGGACCATGGCCGGCAGGACATGGGCGTTGTCGGGTCGGGAGTACAGGACGAAGAGCTGCGCCGTGTAGAGCGCCCACAGCGACCCGAGACGGCGGTCGTCGATGCTCGGAGCAGAGCGGTGCGGTCCGCGCAGCACGAACCAGGCGAGGCATGCGACGCTTACCGCCCACGGCAGCTGCGGCCAATAGTGTTCGTTGAAGCCGACGATCTGGCTGCGGACGCCCAACGCCGGAAAGTCGATCGTGTACGCGACACGGCTCAATATCCCCTGGGTCATGCGGAGGTAGTCCTGAAGGGCGGCCGGTCCGATGGCGACGACGAGAATGCCGAACGCCGTGCCGATGCTCGTCACGGCGTAGAGTGTCGCCGTCGAGAGCTGCGCGCGGAGCGACTGCCGCGATGCGATCGTCGGTATCGCCCACCAAAGGAGGAGTCCCAAGGGGACGATCAGGTAGACGAAGTAGAGTGCGTTGAAATGCGGCCAAATCAGGAGAGAGAACACCGCGACGTAACTCGCCAGCCCCACCGAACGCACGCCTTGAAAGATGCGTCCCGGCATCCGGCTCGAGGCCGGCTCGGCTTGCCCGAAGAACACATAGTGGAAGAGCCCGCCGGCGAGCAGGAACGCCCCAGCGTTCACTTTCGTGGCGAGGGCGATCCCGGTGAGCAGTCCAGCGATGCCGACGTTCACGCGTTGGCGCCGAAGCGGCTCGAACAGCAGCAGCCACCAGGTCGCGAGCTGCAGCACCGTCAGGGGGATGAAGGGGTAGGCGCTGTGCAGGTAGGGCCAGGGGAGGCCGAGCAGGAGCGTCATCCACGCGACGGTGAGCCAGGCGTGGAAGCGATCGCTCAACCGTCGGACGAGTCCGTAGCCCAGTCCGACGGCGAGGAGCTTCTCGAGCCAGAGGAGCACGCGGATGCCGAGGACGCGCTCTCCGGCGAGCTCGTAGGCGAAGACGGGGAGGGGCCAGTTCGCGACGCCGTAGGAATCGATGAAGTCGTGGAACCACCGGTCGCCGCTGGCAAGGCTATCGATGTAGCCGAGGAGCAGCCCACCGTCGACAGGGTTCTCCGCTATCCGTATGTGTTGAGCCAGGTAGGCGGCAACGGCAAGCCAGCCGATGCCCTCCAGAATCCAGGTCCGCGTTGCCCGTTGATCCGAAGCTCTGGGCATCACGCCATCCACCAAAGTGACCACAGTCCCCCTGCGCGGATGGTGCCTGGCGTCGACCCACACTGCAACGGAGCACCGAGGTCGCGACGCGTCCGACGAGCTCGTCGAACGGGCGGTCGGCGCGCCGACGCAGGTTTGCGGGGGCGGCATGCCGGCGTTGACACCTGCGCGGGAGCCGGGGCAGAGTTCGCCATGATCTGTGCTGGACTCCTTCGCGTGTGCGAGTGCGGATCCCGCTTGCTGGAGGGTGCCTGATCCGACTCCCGGGAGGGTGGCTGATCCGAACTCGTCGACATGCTCTTCAATAGTGTTGAGTTCGGGCTCTTCTTCGCAGGGGTCGTAGCGATCTACTACGGCCTCGTTCCACGAGGCTGGTTGCGCACGCGCAAGGGCGTGTTGCTTCTGGCGAGCTACGCGTTCTACGTCTCCTGGAACCCCATCTTCGTCCTGCTGTTGCTTGCCTCGACCCTGTTGGACTTCTGTCTGGGGCTCGCCATGGGCCGCGCTGCCCGCTCCGCGGTGCGTCGTGTGCTGGTGACCGTGAGCCTCATGGGCAATCTGGGCCTCCTGGCGGTCTTCAAGTATGGCGGGTTTCTCACCGAGACCGTTGGGGCCCTTCTCGCAGCGGAGCCGCCGGAGGGGGCGCTCTGGCTGTTGCACCTGACCGTGCCGCTCGGCATTTCGTTCTACACGTTCCAGACGCTGAGCTACTCCATCGACGTGTACCGGGGCGAGCGTGCGCCGGAGCGGAATCTGCTCGACTTCGCGCTCTACGTTTCGTTTTTCCCCCAGTTGCTGGCCGGACCGATCGTACGGGCTGGCGAGCTGCTGCCACAACTGGCAACACTCCGCCCGCCACGTGCGGAGGATGTGGAACGCGGGCTGGCTCGAATCGGCGCCGGCTTGTTCAAGAAGGTGGTCCTCGCCGATACCCTCGCCGCCTATGTCGACCCCGTGTTCGCGGCGCCTGGGGATGCGCCGGGTGGCAATGTGTTGCTCGCCGCCTATGCGTACGCCTTTCAGATCTACTTCGATTTCTCGGGCTACTGCGACATCGCGATCGGCCTCGGCGTGTTGTTCGGCATTCGGCTTCCCGAGAATTTTCGCCGCCCGTACCGTGCGGCGAGCATTCGCGAGTTCTGGCAGCGGTGGCACATCACCTTGTCCAGTTGGCTGCGCGACTACCTGTACATCCCGCTCGGTGGCAATCGCCGCGGGGCCACCCGAACGGCGGCGAACTTGATGGTGACCATGCTCCTCGGCGGCCTGTGGCACGGAGCGGCCTGGCACTTTGTCGTCTGGGGCGGCTATCACGGGCTATTGCTCCTTGCACATCGCGCCTGGTGTGCTGGGCGTGTCGCCGTCACGCCGCTGCTGCCGCGTCGAATGGTCACGTTTCATCTCGTGGTATTGGGGTGGCTACTGTTTCGCCTCCCCGCACTCGAGGAAGTGGGGCGCGCACTTGGCAGCGTTGCCAGCGGGGGTTTCGACCCGTCCGTGGAAGCGCTGCGCACGCTCGTCATCGTGGCGGCCGCGTGTGCGAGTACGTTGTCGATGGCGCCGGTGGCCCTTAGCGAGAGCTTTCTGCGTTGGCCGCCGTGGCTCCAGGGGGCGACCTACGCCGTGCTCGCCTACGTGCTCTTCTTGACGGCGGCGACCAGTCAGCGCTTCATCTACTTTCAGTTCTGATGGGATCAGGCGCATGAGAATCCGCGTCATCGCGATCAGCTTTACGATCTCGTCGATCGTGCTGGTGGGGTGGATGGTGGCGAGTCGGGGGCACGACGCGGTGCGGCTCGGGCGCGCCGCTCGTCCCATGTTGGCGCTGACGGACGCGCAGCTTCACCTGGGACCCAGTGCCCTGCCGCGTGTGATCTTCCTGGGAGATTCCACTCTCTGGTCCATGCCCGGATTCCCGGCATACCCCTCGCTCGTGGCGGCCACGCTGGGCGATCGTATGGAAGTACGAAGCATCTTCTTTCCCGGCTTCGACTTCACCCACTACCATTTTCTTCTGGAGCCCATTCTCGACGCCCAGCCGCGCTGGCTCGTGCTGGTGGCTCACCTCCGTGTGCTGGTTCCCGAGGAGACGGACTGGGCCTATCCGGAGTTGACGGCACACTTGCCGTTCTCGGAGCTCCCGCGGACGGTGGGCTTCTCACTCCACGACCGAGGCATCACGGTTCCGACGCTGCTTCTGAGCAGGCTGCTGCGCTTCCCGATCGTCCGCGACGCCTTCTACTTCGGGGCCGGACTGCGTGCGCAGCTTGGTCGCGAGGTCGGGCCCTGGATCGTGCCGGAGCCGAGCCCCAGGGCTCGGAACGATGCGGCGTTCCGCGAAGAACATTTTCGGCGCTACGATACGTCGATCTATCCGCATCACCCCATGTTGCGTGTTCTCGAGGCGATCCTGAGCCGGGCGCGGCAGCGCGACGTCTCCGTGCTCGTTCTCGTAAGCCCCGTGCCCGTGCAGCGTCTTCAGGCGCGCGGGCTCTATGCGCGGCAGCGCTATGAGCGACGGATCGATCGGTTGCGCGTGGCAGCCGAGACGCACGGTGCGCATTTGCTGGACCTGCACCGCGCCATCGCCGCCGACGGTTTCCGGGACGAGCTCGGCCACCTGACGGGTACCGGGGCTCGCCAGGTCGCCGATCGCGTCGTATCCGAATTGCGTCCCTGATCCGCTGGAACGCCCCAGGATCGCGTACTAGGGGTGAACCCATGGCAAATCGGTGGAAGAGTATCGGCGCGCTGGCGCTGTTCG
>JAJCZP010000193.1 GCA_029262315.1 Deltaproteobacteria bacterium
CTCAGACAACGCCCGCGCTGATCCGGCCAGCGCCTTGGCGGATGCCTCGGCCCGTTCCCGATGACGCCGTGACGCCCGCGCCCGCCTCCCGCCCAGGCAGCTGGCTATGCGGTACGAGTGCGCGGCGTGGCTAGCGCCTAAACTACGGCTTGGCGACGATGTGCTTTTTGAGGGTTCCTACCAGGGTGAGCAGTTCTTGCTTCTCGTTTGGACCGACCTTTGCGGAGTCCATAGCCGCGCCGAGATGGCCGACGGTGGCCTGCCAGTTCGTGTTCGTGATCTTCAGACCATCGTGGGTCGTCCGCATGTCGCGTCCTGTGTAGAGGCAGGGGCCTCCGGTTCGGGCGCAGAAGAAATCGACGAAGTATTGGCGAATTTGCTTGCTGGAGTCCGTGCTGATTCCGCCGAGGAAGGGTGCGAGCGTGGGATCGGCGTCGAACCGTTCAAAGAAGTCGTCGACGACGGAAGCGATGACGTCGTAACCCCCGAGCCGAGAGTATAGGGACGCATTCTCCCGCGGCTCCTCTCCGACAGCTACGATCGCGGTTCCGACGATGAGTGCAGCGGCGATCAATCCGGCTTTCGTACGAATGGTGGGCATGTGTCCTCGCTATCTGCCGAGCGTGAGATCGACGCCCGGCTGCTTTCCGCGAAACGCGTTCGAGCCTTCTGCAGTGTCGGGGAGCTGTCAATCCGGTGGCCCTTTTTCCCGGATCTCGGGCCTAGGCTAGAGCTGGGAGTTCATGTGCTTCGGTGGCTGGTCCTGTCGGGGAGCGCTTGCGGCCTGGCGGCTCGATGGTTCGATCGGGGTCGTCTCGAGCTGATACGGTCGCGCGCATGAGCACGACGGAGCTGTGCGATCTGACTGCGGTCGACCTGGCGGGGAGGATCCGGCGGGGGGACGTATCGGCTCGGGAGGTGATGGAACAGCATCTTGGGCGCATCGAGATGGTGAATCCTGGGCTCAACGCGATCGTGACGCTGCTTCCGGAGCGGGCGTTGGAGGCCGCCGGGAAGGCGGATGAGGCGCAGGCTCGGGGGGAGGCGCTGGGGGCGTTGCACGGCCTTCCTACGGCGCACAAAGACCTGATGCTGACCAAGGGGGTGCGTACGACCTTTGGGTCGCCGCTGCTCAGCGAGTTCGTACCGAACGAGGACTCGCTCATCGTCGAGCGTATGCGCCGCGCGGGGGCGATCATGGTCGGGAAGACGAACACGCCGGAGTTCGGCGCGGGGTCGCAGACCTTCAATCCGGTATTCGGGTCGACGCGCAACCCGTACGATGTCGGCAAGACGTGCGGGGGATCGAGCGGCGGGGCGGCTGTGGCGTTGGCGTCTGGGATGGTGCCCGTGGCCGACGGCAGCGACATGGGGGGTTCGCTCCGAAATCCGGCGAGCTTCTGCAACGTGGTGGGCTTCCGACCCTCGCCCGGCCGGGTTCCGAGTGTGCCGGCCCAGGTGGGATGGTTTCCGATCGAGGTGCCAGGGCCGATGGCGCGTACGGTGGCCGACGCGGCGCTTCTCCTGAGTACGATCGCCGGGCCCGACGCGCGCTCGCCCATCGCGCTCGACGAGCCGGGCGCTCGATTCGCGCAGCCGTTGGGGCGAGATTTCTCGGGCACACGGATCGGCTGGAGCAGTGATTTCGGGGGCCTCCCGGTCGATTCTACGGTGGTGGCGGTGCTCGAGAGCCAGCGCGACGTGCTGTCGGCTCTTGGATGTCGTGTCGAAGAGGCCTGTCCCGATTTCACGGGTGCGGACGAGGCCTTCAAAGCCTGGCGCGCGTGGTATTTCGAGCTGAGCCTTGGCGGGCTACTCGCCGCGAATCGCGGGCAGTTCAAGGACACGCTCGCCGGGAATATCGACGCCGGTGCCCAGTTGTCCGGACCTGACCTCGGGCGGGCCGAACGCCGCCGGACAGAAGTCTATCAACGCCTCCGCGTGTTCATGGAGCGCTACGAATTTCTGCTGTTGCCCGTGAGTCAGGTGCCCCCATTCGATATCGATCAGCCGTGGGTGGAGGAGATCGCGGGAACGACGATGGCATCGTACGTCGACTGGATGCGCTCCTGCTACTACGTGACGGTCACGGGTCATCCCGCGATCTCGGTGCCGGCGGGCTTCACGCCCGATGGGTTGCCGGTGGGGTTGCAGATCGTCGGGCGTCATCACGACGACTGGGGAGTCCTGCAATTGGCGCACGCGTTCGAGCAGGCGACGGGTTGGTGGCGGCGTCGGCCGCCGCTCGTGGGCGCGTGACATGGCCGTGTCGCCCGCTCGCCTCCTGCGGGCCATCCTGCTGCTGCCGGGGATGGTCACGATCGTGGTGCCGGGGCTCCTGGTGTGGCGCGGCGCGCTCTTCGTGCTCCTGGGATCGCTCGCGCAACAAGGCTGCCGTGCCCCGTTGGGTTCCCCGGCGCACCCCCTGGCATGGAGAAGGGGGCGTGCGTGGGGAGGGGTAGCGTGCGACAGCGGTGCCTTGTCTTTCTCCAGGGCCTACGAAACAATCAAAGACGATGAAGGGCAAGTTCGCACTCGGTATCGCGCAGATCGATCCGCGTCTGGGGGACGTGGAGGCGAATCTCGCGATCTACGAGCAGACGGTGCGCGAGGCGGTTGGTCGTGGGGTCGACCTGCTCGTGTTCCCCGAACTCAGCCTGACCGGGTACTTCCTGAAAGATATGGTATCGACGGTCGCGCTCACGGCGGAGGCCCCGGCGCTCGGGCGCCTGCGCGAGCTGAGCCGCGACGTCGCGCTGGTCGCAGGATTGGTCGAGGAGACGCCGGAGTACCGATTCTACAACAGTGCGATCCTCTTCGACGCGGGCGAGATCCGGCACGTGCACCGCAAGGTGTACCCGCCGACCTACGGCTTGTTCGACGAGCTGCGGTATCTGGCGCGGGGGTCGCGTGTCGAGGCTTTCGACAGCCGCTTTGGTCGCGCGGCCATGCTGCTCTGCGAAGACATGTGGCACGGTTCCACGGCGTACATTGCGGCGATGGACGGTGCGCTCTCGCTCCTCGTGCCATCGGCGAGTCCGATTCAGGGCCTCGTCCGCGGGGACGTGCCCGAGAACGCGGCCTATTGGCAGCGGCTGAACGCCGTGACGGCGGAGTCGTACGGGATGTTCGTGATCCACGCCAATCGGGTGGGATTCGAGGACGGCATCGGTTTTTGGGGCGGTTCAGAGGTCGTCGGGCCCTCGGGGGAGGTATTGGCGCGCGCCGCCTACTACGAGCCGGACATGATCGTGGCCGAGATCTCGCTCGCGGCCGCGCGCCGGAAGCGTATCGCCGCTCCAATGCTTCGCGATGAGAACCTCGACCTCACGATCAACGAGCTGACACGCATTCGTGGCCGAGAGCTGGCGGGTGTCGTGCGAACGCTTCGTCGGCAGACGATGGCTGCGCTGGCGGAGAGCCCAGCCGACGAGCGCGGTGCGAGCGGTCGAGCGAAGAAGGCGAGTCCGCGGAAGCGCTCGCGTACGTCCGCCGCAAAGACCGCGGTCACGAATGCTAAGGGGACCAAGCAGGGCAAGACCCGGAAGCCGGCCGCCAAGGCACGGGCAGCGCGGCGACGGTGATTCCCGACATTCCGGTCGCGACCGACCCACTTCGCCGTGTGCTGGTCGACTTCGTCGCCAACGAGGTGCGGAAGGTCGGAGCCGAGCGTGTCGTGCTCGGGTTGTCGGGGGGTGTCGACTCGGGTCTGGCGGCGTTCATTGCGGCCGAGGCCCTCGGTCCACAGAACGTGCTGGGCATTTGCATGCCGTACCGCACCTCGAGCGAGGAGAGCCTCTCCCACGCGGCGCTTGTCGTGGAGGCGATCGGCATCGAGACCATGACGGTCGAGATCACCGCACAGGTGGATGCCTACTTCGCCGCTTTCCCCGACGCCTCGCAGCTTCGACGTGGCAACAAGATGGCACGCGAGCGGATGACCATTCTCTACGATCACTCCGCACGCTGGCAGGCCCTCGTCCTCGGTACCAGCAACAAGACGGAGCTTCTCCTCGGCTACGGTACGTTGCACGGAGACATGGCCTCGGCACTGAATCCACTCGGCGATCTCTACAAAACTCAGGTGTGGGCTCTGGCGGCGGCAATGGGTGTGCCGGCCCCGATCGTCACCAAGCAACCGTCCGCGGACCTCTGGCAGGGGCAGACCGACGAGCACGAGCTCGGGTTCGGTTACCGCGACGTGGACCGCCTCTTGTACCTGATGATCGACGAGCGCTACGAGTCGGCCGAGCTGGAGGCGGCGGGGTTCGAGAAGGCGTTCATCGATCGTGTCCAGTCGATGGTGCAGGGGTCGCAGTTCAAGCGCCGATTGCCCGTGATCGCCAAGGTCTCGACGCGGACGATCGATCGCGACTTTCGCTACGCGCGCGACTGGGGCCACTGAGCGCCATGGGGCGTGACGCGCGGGTGGTGCAGCCAGGGTCGCTCTACCTGGTCGCAACGCCGATCGGGAACCTCGCCGATGTGACGGCGCGTGCCGTCGATGTGCTCCGGGATGTGGACGTCATCGCCGCAGAGGACACCCGGCGGACGGGGCGCCTGCTGCAGCACCTGGGCATCGAGGGTTCCCTCACGGGGTACTACGACGCGGTCGAGGAGGAGCGTGCGCCGTCGCTGGTTCGGCGACTCCTGGCGGGCGATGCGGTCGCGCTGGTGTCCGATGCGGGGACGCCGGGAATTGCCGACCCAGGCTATCGGTTGGTGCAGGCGGCGCTCGCGGCCGACGTGCCGATCGTTCCCATTCCCGGGCCCTCGTCGGTGACGGCATTCCTGCCGGTGTCCGGGTTGCCCACCGATCGCTTCGCGTTCGAGGGCTTTCTACCGGCCCGCGAAGTGGCGCGTCGGCGTCGGTTGGCGGCGCTTGCCGCGGACGATCGGACACTGGTCTTTTTCGAGGCCGGGCGCCGTGTGCCGGCAACACTCGCCGACATGGCGGCGGCGTTCGGGGAGCGCCGGATCGCCATCGGGCGCGAGCTCACGAAGCTGCACGAGGAGATCGTTCGTGGGGATCTCCTGGCATTGGCTGCCGATTCCGATGTTCTCAATCTGCGCGGCGAAGTCATCATCGGCGTCGCCGGCCGCCGCGGCGGTGTCGTGCTCACCGACGAGGAGTTGGTGGGCGAGATCGAGCGCCGGCGCGCCGAGGGCGCGAGCGTCCGCGACCTCGCGGCTGCGATCGCCGAAGAGTTCGGCCTGAGCCGTCGCGCCGTGTACCAGCGCGCCCTTACGGTCGAACGCCGATGACGGGCAGCCGGACGGTGTGTCCGGCGCCCCGGAGTTCGATCGTGGCCGTGCCGACTTCGCCGGAGTTCATGGCGGTCATGTCGATATCGATCTGCAGCTCGGCGTCGGCGCTCGCGTCGACCTCCAGCCAGCGATCCGGCACCGTCGTGACGACGAGTCGGGAGTCGTCCGGCGTGCGCGTACGGATACGATAGCGGGCGGCGCGGTCGGTCTCGTTGTGCGGGTGTCGCGCCACCGACACGCTCGTCAGACCTGCGGCTGCCGGCACAAAGACGCTCGGGTAGTTCGTGTGC
>JAJCZP010000194.1 GCA_029262315.1 Deltaproteobacteria bacterium
TCCTGGTCGCCGTGCGACCAGCCGAGCCGCACCAGATAGTTGACCACCGCGTCCGAGAGATAGCCCATGTCGCGATAAGCGGTGACCGAGGTCGCGCCGTGGCGCTTGCTGAGCCGGGCCCGGTCGGTGCCGAGGATCATCGGCACGTGGGCGAAAGCCGGCAATGGGTAGCCGAGCGCGTGATACAGGAGGGCCTGCTTTGGCGTGTTGGTGAGATGGTCATCGCCCCGAATGACGTGCGTAATCGCCATCTCGGCGTCATCGACGACGACCGAGAAGTTGTAGGTCGGGACGCCATCGGTCCGCACCAGGACGAGATCGTCGATCTCGCGGTGCTGGATCACGACTCGGCCCTTCACGAGATCCTCGATCACGGTCTCGCCGTCGCGTGGTGCACGGAAGCGGATGGTATGGGGCTGGTCCGCTGGGGCCGAAGTCCGCTCCCGGCAGGTGCCGTCGTAGGCGGGGTTTCGGCCTTCGGCTTGTGCCGCTTTGCGCTTGGTGTCGAGGTCTTCCGGTGTGCAGTAGCAGCGGTAGGCGTGGCCAGCTGTCAGGAGTGTCTCGGTCGCAGCGCGATATTGGTCGAGCCGTTGCATCTGGAAGAACGGGCCCTCGTCCCATTCGATACCGAGCCAGGTGAGGCCCTCCATGATCGCGTCGATCGCCTGCTGCGTGGAGCGGGTGCGGTCGGTATCCTCGATCCGGAGCACGAAGACCCCGCCGTGGCGGCGGGCGAGGAGGTAGCTGAACAAGGCCGTCCGGGCGCCCCCGATGTGGAGGTAGCCCGTCGGGCTCGGAGCGAAGCGAGTGCGTGGTAGGGCGGATTGCGTCACTGCGTCATTTTAGTCGCGCGTCGGGCCCCGGATACGGGGAGTGTCAATTCATTGGCTCGCGGCGGCAATTGTCGAGACCGCCAGCAAACATGCGGCAAAAATTCCCTCGAGCGCCGGGTCTATAACCTGTATCCATCTGCACTGCTAGCGGCATAGCTCTTGCTGCTCCTCCGGACGACAGGGACGGTCCATTAGTCCCGGCTCCGACGAAAGGCGAGCGCTATGAAGAAGATTTTGGTGGTTGAGGACAACGAGGACAATCGTCGCATCCTCGTCTACCGGCTTCGGAAGATTGGCGAGTTCGAGATCATCGAGGCCCAGAACGGCGTCGAGGCGATCGAGATGACCGAGCGGCACATCCCGGATCTCATCTTCATGGACCTGAAGATGCCGGTCATGGATGGCTGGGAGGCGACCAAGCGGATCCGCCAGACCGACGTCGGGAGTCGCGTCGCGATTATCGCGCTTACCGCGCAGGCGATGGCCGGCGACGAGCAGAAGGCGCTCGCGATCGGTTGCGACGATTATCTCGCCAAGCCGGTCGTCGATCCCGAGCTCGTACGCACCAAGCTCGAGCGACTGTTGAACAAGTACGAGGCGAGCGAGGCCGTTCTGCACTGACGCGCTTTACTCGGTGTTACTCCCGAACCCCCACGACAGGTCGAGGGAGAGTGTGCCGAAGGCTGTATGCCTACCCGACGCCCCGGTGATCGTACCCCGGGGCGTTCGTGTGTCTGATCCCGACCCGTATTGACGATTCCGGCGACGGCCGTTAGTCAGCCAGCATGGCTTCGCTGACAGGGAAGGTCGTCCTCATCACGGGCGGCACGGGCGCGCTCGGATCCGTCACGAGCGCCGCCTTCGCGGAGGCGGGCGGCACCGTGGTGGCGAGTTACATCGTCGATGCCGAGGCCGAAGCCTTGCGCGCGATGGGCGGTGCCGGCCGCTACGAGCTGGCGAAGGTTGATCTCGGGAGCGTGGATGCCGTGCGTGCCTGGGTGGAGGACGTGCGGGCGCGCCATGGGCGGATCGACGTGCTCTTGAATCTCTGCGGTGGATTCTGGGGCGGCGTGCCGGTCGTCGAGACGCCGGAGGAGGAACTCGATCGGATGTTGGTCATGAATCTCAAGACGGCCTTTGTGTGTACGCGGGCGGTTCTCCCCAGCATGATTGCGCAGAAGGCGGGACGCATCGTGAACGTGACGGCGCGGCCCGCGCTTGCAGGGGGGGCGTTCGTGGGTGCGTACGCCATCGCCAAGGCGGGCGTCGCGGCGCTCACCCGCGCCGTGGCAGACGAAGTACGCGAGCACGGCGTCACCGTGAATGCCATCGCGCCCAGTACGATCGACACGCCGGCCAACCGGGTCGCCATGCCCGAGGCCGACCATGCGAGTTGGGTCAAGCCGACCGAGATCGCCGCCACGCTGCTGTTCCTGGCCGGGGAGGGCGCCGGCGCAACGAGCGGCGCGATCGTGCCCGTGTACGGACGCGCATGAGTGCGCGGGAGAAGTGGACGAGGCGGTTGCCGTATTCCTGGGCCGTGATCGCCGTCGGAGCGGTCGTTGGCATCGTCGGCGCTGTCGCGCCGGGTCGCGCCGAGCCACCGCCCCGATTGCCCTCGGATATCGACACGCTCGTGCCCAATGGCCGCGTCATCTACCGCGCCGTCAGGGCAGGGTCGTTCGAGAGCCTCGGCATCACCGTGATCGCCTGTCGTCATCGCGACCCCGTGCCTCGTCGTTTCATGGTCGAGTTCTTCGAGCGGTCCGGCCGCAAGGTCACGACCTTCGGCGGGCACGTCGCCGAAGTGCCCGCCGGCGAGAAGCTCATCTTCGTGACCGACAGCCGCTACTTCAAGAATCGCAAGGTTACCGACGTTCGCCTCGGTCATCTCACCGGCGGCCCCGCCGTCATCACCTCCAACGCCGAGATCGTCCGCTGCCAAGGCAAGATCCGCCTCGACGGTGGCATCGGTCACCCGAGTCGCCGCGGCGAGATCGGTCTCTACCGCGAAGGCGAAACCCCACCCCCCAGACCAGAGTGGTAGCGCGTCGTTTGCCCGACGCCGCAGGAATGCATAGTCTCCACCCCTACGCGGGCCGTTAGCTCAGGAGGTAGAGCAGCTGCCTTTTAAGCAGCGGGTCGAAGGTTCGAGTCCTTCACGGCCCACTCAACGACTCTGCAGCGTCACTCGCGACCGCTGCGACCGTTTCAGCTGATTCGGGGGCAACGTCACCACCTGAGTCACCACCCCCCTCCCGATCGGTGTTGTCGCCGTAATCGTCGAGGCTGTCGATCGCGGCCTTGTCGCCCTTCGGCAGCCACTTGCCGTAGGTGTCGACGGTCAGGGTGATGCGCCGGTGGCTAAGCTGAGCCTGGACGAAAGCCGGGGACTTCCCCTCGGCGATCAGGATCGACGCGAACGTGTGGCGCAAGCAATGGGGCGTGAAGTGGGGCGGGAGACCGGCGGCCTTCAGGATGCGCGTGAACGCTCTGCGGACGTTGTGCGGGTCGAGGTGGCCTCCGGTGCGTGAGGCGAAGAGCCAGATCCGACCCGAGGTCGTCGTACGGTTTCAACCGTTGCGTGTCTTCGGCTCGAAGCCGGGTAGACCGTCGCCGGTTCCCGGTCGGCTACAGCCAGCCCACAGCACGCTCGACGACGCCGCTAGCCGCACCGCGCTACAGCGTCGGCAAGTCATCCAGGATTCTCGTTGACTCTCGACTCCGAACCAAGCAAAACTACGGAGTCGACTTCCCAGAAGCCCAAGGAGACCTCCATGACCGTCCGCCGCTGGTTGACCCTCGCCCCTGTGCTGGCGCTGGCAGTGCTCATCGTTAGCCGTATGCTCGCGCAAGCAGGTGCGCCGACGACGACGGGGGCCTGCTGCACGGGCAGCACGTGCAGCATCGAATCGGCAGCCGGTTGTGGCGGTGACTACCAGGGCGATGGGACGGTATGCGAGCCCGGCCTCTGTGGACTGCCACCGCTCAACCACTTCCAGTGCTATGACGTTGCGCGCACGAAGTTCGACCGGTTCGCGGTGGCCCTCGACGACGACTTCGGGCCCAGCATCACGGAAGTGCGGCGTCCGCGGTTGCTGTGCGCACCGGTCAACAAGAACGGCGAGGATCCGACCGCGCCGGACGATCCCGATCATCTGATTGGCTATGAGATCCGTCGCACCTCGCCGCACTTCGAGCGCATGGATGAGGAGATCGTCGTCGACCAGTTCGGCTCGCTGGTGCTCGATCTCCAACGCCCCGAGCGCATCCTCGTGCCGTCGGCGAAGAGCGTGAGTGGTCCGGCGACGCCGCTCGACCCGCCGGTGGTGGATCACTACCAGTGCTACCGGGTGCGTGGCGACCGCCGGCGCGTCAAGGGCGTCGAGGTCGAGGATCAGTTCACGGAGAACGGTCCCGACGTGACCGACGTGAAGAAGCCGCTTCGGCTGTGCCTGCCGGTGGACAAGAACGGCGAGGGCATCCCCGACATCGCGCCCCGGCTCATGTGCTACAAGACCAAGCCGGGGCCACGCGTAAACCGGGAGGTGTGGTTCTACAACCAGTTCGGTGGCGGGATTCTCGACGTCCGCCGCGCGCGGGAGCTATGCGTGCCGCTGGCGATTCCCGCCGCACCGGTACCGACGGCCACCGAGACGGTGACACCCACCCCGACGGCTACGCCGACCCCGACTGTGACGGCGACGATCACGCCGACCGCGACTGTGACGCCGCCGCCCACCGTGACTGCGACGATCACTGTGACGCCGACGCCCACCGTGACTGCGACGATCACCGCGACGGCGACGCCGACACCCACTCTGACGCCGACGGTCACGCCGACCCCCCTGGTTTGCGGCCACCCAGGTCCCGTAGAGGACGTGACCTGTACCGATCTTCTTGCGGAAGAATGTACAGACTTTGCGCGAGCTCAGGCCGTCAGCATCTGCGGCCCTTGCGATGACCACGACGCGGGAGTGCTGTGTTGCCACGTTACCTATATGGCTACCGGGAACGAAGAAGCGGCAATATCCTGCCTCATCGCGTTCGAGCCGACCCCGACCCCCACGGCGACGCCCGACCTCTCGTGTTCGGCCGAGCAGCCCTGTCCCGGCGGTGTCGAGTGCTGCTCCGGGACCTGCCTCCCGCCCGATGCCTTCTGTCGACGAGTGTGCAGCGAATTAACGGAACTGCAATGCAGTGTGGACGCCGACTGCCGGTTCCCCAATTGTACGGAATCGGTTTGTTTGTCCGGTGAGATGACCTGCCTGCCGCCGCAAATCATCCCGAACTTCTGCGGACCGGTGACCTGCCCGACCAATGAAGTGTGCTGTTTCGGGTCCTGCTGCCGGCAAGACGACGAAGTATTCGAAAAGTGCAGTTCGCGCGTGTGCATACCCGCGTGTCGTAATGGCACATTCGCCTGCGGTCAGGAGGTGCTGACATGCTGCTTGGACAGCCAATTGTGCCTGTCTGGCGCGTGCAAGACGGACTGTGGGGGTACGTCCTGTTTCCCGGATACCGAGACGTGCTGCGGCAGCGTATGCTGCGACTCGGCCACTCAGATCTGCGGTAGACAGCCCGGAACCTGTGTACCTCGCCAGACCTGCACAGGAACCGACGTCTACATCCCGTCGCAGGACCTCTGCTGTGCGCAGGCAGACTTCTGCGGCACCAGTGACTGTTGCAACAGCGCGGTCGAGCAGTGCGACATCGCGACCGGGCAGTGCGAGCCTAGGTTCTGATCAAACCTTTGCCGATCAGGGTTTCTATCCGCGCGACCTGTAGCCCGAGTCCGAAAAATGGTCCCCGATATCGCGAGCACCTTCTGCCGATGTCGCACAGGTGCTCGCGGGGGGGCCCGGGGGGTCTGAGGGCGACACCGAATCCGGTGCCGGTTTGGTGCCGGTTCAGCCGCGTAACCCGTCGCACTCGGTCGCACAGCAGCGCACGTATCTATGCGCGGTCTTTCAGTTCCCCTTATCCGGCGTAGTCGTTGAAGGGTCTTTTAAGCAGCGGGTCGTAGGTTCGAGTCCTACACGGCCCACTCAACGATTCCGATTCGTTACCGGCGGCAATGGCGGGGCTACCGACTGCGACGACCCCGAATGCGCTGGTGCCGAGACCGAGGAGGCGGCCGCCGGCAATTGTCGAGACGGTCGCGACAACGATTGTGATGGAATCCGCGACTGCGACGAGACGGAGTGCGCCGTGGCGGCCAGTTGTAACGTATGCGAGGACGGACTCCTCGGCGTGCTCGAGACGTGTGACCTCACTGCTGCCGGAACTCCTGACGTTCGCCCGACATTCACCTCTTATTCTCTCAGCACGGGCCCACGTGCTTGCAGGCCTCGGAATCGATGAGCTCCGGTTTGCGGCGCCCGTACGCCCGGGAGATCGGCTCTCACTGACTACCGAATGTCTCGACGCGCGGCTGTCGTCGAGCAAGACTGATCGTGGCATCGTTCGAAGTCTCTTGACGCTCACCAATCAAGACGGCGAACCGATTCTGACCACCAAAGAAGCGATACTAGTCGCGAGGAGCGTGAACGGACGGGATGATCGTTGACGGAAGTCCGGCAACATCGTTTACACTCAGTGGCATCAGTCGACGCCAGTGATCAGTTTGGTTCGCTCATCGATCCTGCCGAGCAAGGTCCGGTAGTAGACAATGTTCCAGATGCCGTCGGCAACCTCTTCGAGCCCGATGTGTTCGTCGCGGAGCGCGTTGCTGAGAAAGGGCTGAGCGGAGTGCAGACGGAAGGTGCCAGCGGCGCTCACGCGACGGACTTCCAGATGCGCGGGGTACTCCGGTGGCGTGATGCGGGCGGGGTACGGGCGCGACGACGGCATCCAGCGCGAGGCGGGGACGTGGTCGTCGATCCCCTCGTGGGGGCGTTCCTCGTTGTAGCGCCGCCGGAAGAGATCAAACTTCCGCTGCTGGCCCCGCAGGGTGTGCGCCGGCGGGCGGGTCGTCTCGCGTTTCAGCTCGCGGTGCATCCGCTCGTGCGTCCCGTTTTCTTGCGGGCTCGCGGGATGAATGCGTTGATGCACAATGCCGAGCTGCATCCACCAGACGTTGAGCGCGCCGAGTCCGTGGATGCTGGTCGTGGCAAAGGGGGCGCCGTTGTCGGTGCGGATGGCGTCGGGCAATCCGACCGTCTGAAAGAGGCGGCGGAAGACGGGTTTGGCCCCGATCGTCTTCACCGACGGGAGGCTGTGGCACGCGAGCAACGCGCGACTGAAGTGGTCGGTCACCGTGAGCGGATAGCAGTACGTCCCGTTGCGGGTCTTGAACTGGCCTTTGCAGTCCGCCGGCCAGACCTGGTTGGGGCGGTCCGTGACCAGCGGGACGGCCCCTGGATGCGCCCACCTGGTGCGTCGGCGGTGTTTTCGCAGCAGGCCGTGCCGCGCCAGGATGTCGTTGACCGTGCTCCGCGCCGGCCACGGCCGCGTCGGGTAGCGCGTCGTGAGCACCCGCAAGAGCTTCTTGGCGCCCCACCCGTACTGCTTGCGGGCGGCTACGATCAGCGTCTCGAGCTGGGACGCCGTGCGATGCTCACACGCGTGCGGTGTGCGACTGCGCTCCACCAGGCCGGCTTCCCCGGCCTCGCGGTACCGGTGGATCCACTTGTAACCCGTCGGTCGCGTGATGCTGAAGCGCTCGCAGAGCTCCGTCATCGACCACTGACCACTCTCGAAATCCCACACGAACTGGATCCGCTGCTCCGCCACACTCGTTTCCATCCAGGGCATCTCCTCCCTGTAAACGATGTGCCCGGACTTCTGTTAACAATGAACCCGGCCTGTACCGCCCCGCCGCCTAACACGGCGCTGCAGCTGACCGCCCTCCGGCTTGCTAGTCCGACCGTCTTCACCGTAGGTTCCCGCTCGTGATGCAGCGTTGGACCAGAGCTAGCCGGGCGGCAGCTGAGCGCCCGAACCGCGGAGGGAAGTCAGTGCTTGAGGCGCTCGGCAACATCGGAGATTTTGTTGGTGGGATCGCTGTGATCCTCACGCTGGTCTACCTAGCGGTTCAGATTCGCGACAACACTCGCTCGACGCGGCTGGCCGCCATGCAATCGGCCATGCTATCCGCCCAGAACGTCGGAAAGCTCCCGGCCCAGGATCGCGACCTGGCGCGAGTCGTTCGCGTGGGCTTGGCTGCACCCGACGATCTCGACGAGGACGAATTTCAGCAGTTTCGCTACTACCTCATAAACTATCTGCGCGTGCACGAGGATATGTTCGTGCAGCACAAGGCGGGTGTAATCGACGACGAGACGTGGCTTGCACGTGCCAGTTCGCTCAGAACGATCTTCTCCACGCCCGGAGGCCGCAAGATCTGGGACGCATCCAATGCTTACCGCCCCGACTTTCAGGCGTGGATGAACTCGCATCCGGATCGAGATAGGCCGCCCGCCGTCTAACAAAGCGCTGCAGCTGACGTGGCACCGCGCGTTCCAATCGCGGTCTGGTAGCATTCTGGCGTCAACCTTGGGTGCTCCAGCGGCCGTCGGCGGCCTGTGCCACGTGGCCCAGGCGTACTGGCGCCGTGGGGACCTCGGCGCGGGCGACTCGCAAGCGGGCCCGGGTGGCTGCGCCGGGTCCCCTCGGGCGCGCGCTGCGGCCGCAACCGCGACCACTCCGCGCTCGCGGGCGTGCGCCGCGAGCGCGGAGTGGTACACGACTAGGTTGATCCGGGGCCGCGGGATCAGCGCAGCGAGCTTCTCAAGAAATTCGAGCGGCGTGAACACGAGGGCGCGGGTGCCGTCGTGCCAGGGATGCGCGAGGAGGGACGCCACCTCGGCATCCGTCGGGGGTGGTGTCGCGACGAAACGCAGTACCCCTTCCTGGTCGGGCGCGAAGACGCCGTCGAGCAGGAGCGTATGGAAGTGCACGTTCAGATTGACGGCGCTCCCGAAGCGCTGGATGGCCGTGACGGTGCCGCTCCGGCCGCCGGGCACGCCCCGGCGACGGGCGCGGCGGCGCTGAAAGCCAAGGAGCGCCCGTGCGTAGACACCGAGCACCGCCCTGCAGAGCCCATGGTCCCAGGCGCAGAGATAGCGCAGGCGGTACGGCAGGCTCAGCACCCACTGGCGGACCGGGACCGCCGGCAGCACATGGTCGATGAGGTGCGCCGCCCGCTCAGCCATCCGCCGCCCGCCGCAGCTCGGGCAGACGGCGCGCGCCTTGCACGAGAACGGCACCAGGCGCTCGGCGTGACAGGCATCGCAGCGAAAGCGTGCGAAGCCATGCTGTCACACGCCACAGGTGAGGAACCGCTGGAATCATCCGGTCCTTCGACTGTTGATCATTCGATGGGGGGTTCTGGGGGACGTGATCCCCGCAGGGCACCTCTCGATCTACAAGGCGAGCTACGACCTCTGCCTGTACCTGGGGCAGGTGGTGCGTGGCTTCGCCCACTACCTCAAGTACACGCTCGGCTCGGATCTGAGGGGCGACGCGCGGCGAGAGAAAGCGCCGGTGGTGCTGGAGGTTCGCGACGGACTGTCCGCCTTTTGTCCGTGAACTCCCGCCGCGCCCAGCCTACTGGAGCCGTCTTGATGCGTGCGTGGCCGCTGTAACTTCAGGCACCTGTCGGCTGGAATAGGCTCGCGTCACGTCCTCCGCAGCCCTTTTAAGCAGCGGGTCGTAGGTTCAAGTCCTACACGGCCCACTTTCAGATCAAGGACTTACAGTCCTGCAGCCCACAAGAAGGAGCCGCGAGTGGCCGGATTGTCCGTGTTCTCACTCGCGTCGCTGCTTCCCTTGTTGCATGGGAACGACGACAGGCTGCCCGTCGCGCCGACTCTCGACGTAGGCGCTCGTCCGCTCGATTGCGTTTGCGAGGTCGCCCTCGCTGACGATGCTACGGCGGAACCGATAGCATTCCCGATCCCACACCGCTGTCGTATCGACGCAGCGGGATCGCAACTCCACTTCAACGCTACCGGCACAAACTCACTCACGTCGACCGACAACGCCTTCGGTGCCATTCCCATCTCCGATGCCGGCGGCGAGATCACGATCACCACACCCACCACGATCACGCGTCGTGAGTTTTTGGCATTCTTCGCCACCGAGGGCGCCGGTACATGGTCATTCACTGACATGGCGATCACGGATCAAGTGGGACGCAATGGCGGGATCGACGTGTTCGGCAATATGGGAACCGTGAACTTCACCAAAGATTCGGCCGGAACTGGTCATGCTGTGACGGGATTCCTGGCCGGTGGAAACAGCGTCGGAGCCATTCTCTTCAACGGTGGCGCCGATAGCTAGCGACGAGCTCTCGGAAGAGATTCGCTGGTCCTGCACGGGAGCCGCCAGTAGGCAGCGCCGGCGAGCTCAGCAGGTCCGTACCACCCCGGCCCGACGAGGATCGCCGGACCCGCGCAGATCGCCACGGTGGCTCTCGACGGTATGAGCACCGCCGAAGAAGAGGTTCCGGCCGGACCACAGCCGGTGCTCGGGGTGGTCGGTGAGCGCCGGCGCGATCCGCTCGGGATCGAATCCGCCCTCCACGTCCAGCCGATCTCGCTCCCAGTGGATACGCGGCGCGTCGACCGCCGCATCGATGTCGAGCCCGAAATCGACGATGTTGGCGACCATCTGAAGGATGACCGACCGGATCCGGTTGGAGCCGCCGGACCCGGTCACGATCCGACGACCATCCGGCCACGCGAGCGCGGTCGGGGCCATCATGGACGTCATGCGCTCGTCCGGCGTCCAACGGTGGAAGCCGCTCGGGTTGAGATCTTCCTCGCCCAGCATGTTGTTCAGCACGATGCCCGAGCCGGGAATGACGTAGCCACAGCCTTCACCATTCGAGACGGTCAGGCTCGCGAGGTTCTGATCTGCGTCGATCACGCTGATGTGGGTAGTGCCGCGATACGCTCTTCCACGACCGGCAATCTCCAGCCGGTACCGCTCGACGAAGTCGTCGTCGAGCATCCCCGATGCCTCGGCTCGGTGCAGGCCCGCGACCTCCACCTCTAACCTTGCTTCGGAGGTCGCCGCCATCACATCGGCGAGTCGTCCGACGTGCGCGGCGCTGCCGAACTCGCAGTCGAGCCCGCCGTCTGCGGCGAGCAGTGCAAGCCCGAAGGCGGCCAGGAGCCCTCCCGACGAAGGAGGCGGGTTGGTGAGCACGGTCGCGCCGCGATAGCCTACCCTGAGCGGCGCCCGGCGGAGCACTTGATACCGCTCGAGATCGCTCACCTGGATCAGGCCACCATTGGCCATGTCACGGCTGAGGCTCAAACCGAGCTCGCCACGGTAGAAGAGATCGGCGCCCTCGATTGCGAGCACCTCCAGGACGTCGGCGAGTTCTGGTTGGACGAGCCGCTCGCCCTCGCGGAGCAGCTCGCCGGAATGCTCGCGGCTGCCGAAGATGGCGCGACATGACGCGGTCGCCGCGAACGTGGCTTCGACCACCCTGAAGAGGTAGGCCTGGAACGGCGTGATCGCGATGCCGTTCTTGGCAAGTGCCACCGCCGGCGCCACGATGTCGCGCATCGGTATCGAGCCGAGCTCGTCGTGGATCTCGAAGAGCCCCCGGACGACTCCTGGCACTGCAGCCGTGCCCAGTCCAATGTGAAACTCCTGCCTCGTCTCGCCGAAGTCCGCCTCGATGGCGTGAAAGTCGAGATCCGAAGGCCGCGGCAGGCGTCCCGGAGTCTGAACGAAGAAGTCGTACAGCCTGGGCGTGCCAGACCGAGGAGCGCTCAGGAGGAACCCACCTCCGGCAAGCGAGGCGAGCACCGGTTCGACCACGCAGGCCGCAACCAGCGCCGCCAGCGCCGCATCGTACGCATTGCCGCCAGCCCGAAGCACCTGCTCCGCCGCCTCCGCGGTCATCCCGTGTCCAGCCGCAACGACCCCTCTCGATGCGCTAGTCATCGCGGCGCGCGCCCCGCGACGCTGCGCCGAATCCGGACCGGCGACAGGTCGACCCCGGTGGTGATAGCAGCCGCGGGCCGACGGCACTGCGGTGCCGCCAGGACGAGCACCTCGAACGGAATCATCTGACGCGGAGAGGTCAACTTCCGAAGCGCGGTGACGACTGGGTAGGAGACCGAACCCAGGCGAGTTGCCATCGTTTCTGTCAAAGGACGTTCGCGATTGTACCGCAGTACTGCCGTTCGCCACACGCAGACGAACCGGTGGGTATGGGCCGTGCGCGCGGTGGATTTCACAACGACGCCTTGCGCGCCGACTGGGACGAGATCACGCGTACGGCCATCGAAACGGTCTTGGGGATCACCGAAGGTCTACTAATGCAGCACTTCCGTTCGTAGGTGCTCTGCGGCGTGTGCGACTGCTACCACGCTGCTACCAAACTACCCCGTATCACCCTACATCACGAGCACCTTCACTCACCCCGATTCGTCGAGGAAACACTCGGATAGCGTGTCGTGGTTCGCTTCCGCGCCTTCTTTTGAGCACCGGGTCGTAGGTTCGAGTCCTACACGGCCCATTTTTCGCCATTCCTCGTCGTTCTACGACGGCTACGAGTAGGGCTGACTGCCGGGGGGGTTCCTGCTACGCTTCGGTCATGCCTGCCGGGAAGTTTCTCGTTGAGATCGAGCGCGAGGATGACGGTCGTTGGCTGGCCGAAGTCGTGGCCTTGTCGGGGGTCTTGGCATACGGAGCGACGCGCGACGAGGCGTTGGCGAAAGCCGAAGTCTTGGCACTCCGGGTGCTCGCCGACCGCCTCGAGCATGGCGAGCCGATCCCCCAGGTCACGAGTCTGTTCGAGGCTGCTTGAGCGAGTGGCCGTCCACGCGAGCCCGGCGCGTCCTGGCCGCGCTCACCCGGATTGGTTGGTCCGTCAAACGTACAACAGGGTCGCATAACGTCCTCGAAAGACCGGGCTGGACTGACTTCGTCTTCGCGTTTCACGATGGCACTGAGATCGGTCCACGGATGTTGGCTCGGATCGGGCGCCGGACGGGTCTTACGCCTAACGATCTGTGACTCGTCGTTCGACTGTCCGCCTTTTGTCCGTGAACTCCAGCCGCGCCCAGCCTACAGGAGCCGACTCGATACCGTAGTGAGTCGAGAGAGTTCAGGCTGTTGTCGGCTGGAGTAGGCTCGCGTCGCACCCTACGCAGACAAGGCCAAGGCCGGTGGCATGCGACTGTTCGAGCAGCGAGCGGTTACCCGGCTGAACGAGATTGCGAAATGACCGGGAACCTGGCCCACGCGATTCCCGAACCGTTCTGGTGAGAAGCAGACGTGTTGGCCGAGCGTCGTGATTTGCTTTCGCGCTAAGGCCACAGCCCCCGCGATCCCGCCTGCCGCACCCGCACCAAGGTTGGTCAGCCCCGCTACGCCCGGCGATTCGCAGGGCCGGTGGCCCGGATCGCGCAGGGGGTTGCCCGGGCGTAGTTGTACTTGACTTTCGGGTCGAGGCTGGCGCAGATTGCCGTGTCCCTGGGAACGGCGATCCGCGTGTCGTGCCGGTAGTGGCCATTTCCGATCCCGCACCATAGATGCGCACATCCCAACTGACGGAGGACTTCCGAATGAGGCGATTCCTTGGGTGCCGCACCCTGGCCCTGAGCCTTCTGGTGGCCGTGCCCGGCGCGAAGCCGGACAAGGTCTGTACGACCGGGGTGCGTTTCGAAGACCGGGGGCTCCCGGTGCTGGACTGCATCACCGGCCTGGAGTGGGAGAAGACGACGACGTTCCATCCTGCGGTGGCGCTCGGCGTGACGGTCTGCGCGAGCCCTCTGACTGTACGAGCGCCGATGGCGTGACGGTCACCTGTATGTCGACGCCCGACGGATGCTGGCGGCTCCCGGAGATCGCCGAGCTGGCGAGGATTGTCGACACTACGGTGCCAGGTTGTGGGGTGTCTCCGTTCCCCGCGTACACTCCGCCCGGATGAGTTTCCTGAACGACGTAGCGGGCGCGAAAGCGCTGCTGGCTGAGAGCGGCCGCGTTTCTCTGCGGGGGCTGCGCCGTCAGTTCGCTCTCGACGACGAAACCCTCGAGGAGCTGGTCGAAGAACTTGTCGACGTGCAGCGAGTTGCGCGGCGGGAAGGCAACGTCCTCGTCTTCGCTGGGGCGGCTGCGACTTTGGATTCGGCCGGGGTTAGCCCACCAACGCCAGCGCGCGCGTCGCCCGGCGTACGGCCGACTGCCGACGTTGCCCCCCCGACGACATCAGCCGAGGCCGGTGAGCGACGTCAGCTGACGGTGATGTTTTGCGATCTCGTCGGCTCGACGACGCTGGCCGAGCAGTTAGACCCTGAGGAGCTGCGCGGCCTGGTGCGGCGCTACCGCGCGGTTTGCGAAGAAGCGACCACGCGCTTCGGCGGACACATCGCGCAGTACCTCGGCGACGGCGTGATGGTGTTCTTCGGTTACCCCGACGCCCGTGAAGATGCGGCCGACTCGTCGATCCGCGCAGGTCTGGAGATCCAGCGACTCATCGCGGCGCGTGTCGCCGACGAGCGCATTCAAGCGCGCATCGGGATCCACACGGGCCTCGTCATCATCGAGGAGTCGGGCTCCGAGGACACCGGCGTGCTTGGTTCGACCACCAACGTGGCGGCGCGCATCGAGGGAGTCGCCACGCCGGGAAGTGTCGTCGTGAGCGACGCCACCCTCGCGCTTTGCCGCGGGGTGCTCGTCAGCAAGAGCCTCGGGCAGACGAAGCTGAAGGGCCTCGACGAGAGGGTGCTGCTCCACGAAATCGAGCGCTCAGCCGGTGTTCGAAGCGCCATCGCAACCGACGCCCTCAAGCCGATGGTTGGCCGGGACCGTGAGATCGGTCTCTTGCTCGACCGCTGGGAAGAGGTGCAGGACGGTCGCGGGCAGGTGGTGCTCGTTTCGAGTGAAGCCGGCATGGGGAAGTCGCGGCTGCTGCAGGCGCTCCGCGACGAAGTCGCCGAGACACCGCACCTGTGGCTCGACATGCAATGCTCACCATTTGCTTCGGGCAGCGCATTTCAACCGATCGTCGACCTGTTCCATACCGGTCTCTCGGAGGGCGTCGAGGAGTCACCCGAACGGGTGAGCGAGCTTCTCGTTGCCGGGCTTGAGTCTCTGCCTGGCCTGCCCGGCGAGAAGGTCGTCCCCTACCTTTTGCCTTTGCTCGGGCTGCCGGCCTCCGAGCGCTACCCGCTTCCGCAGACCAGCGCCGACGAGCAGCGCGAGCGCATGCTCGCGGCACTCGTGCAGCTGACTCTTGCGTTGTCCGAGCCGCAACCCCTCGTGCTCGTGACGGAAGACCTTCACTGGGCCGACCCCTCGACGCTCGAGTACTTGAGCCGCATCGTCGGGCAAGCCCCGACCGCGCGTGTATTGCTCGTCTTGACGTTCCGTCCCGAGTTCCGGGCACCGTGGCAGCAGTCGCACGTCTCGGAGCTGAAGCTGGCGCGTCTTTCGAGGCGCATGACCCGGGAGCTGATCGCGAACGCTGTCGGCGGCAAGCTCCCGGAGCCGGTGCTCGCCGAGCTCGAGACGCGCTCGGACGGCGTACCTCTCTTCGTCGAAGAACTCACGAGCAGTGTCGTGGGCTCGGGCGTCATGGTGGAGAAGGCCGGTCGCTACGAGTTGAGCGGGAGCCTCAAGGACCTGGCGATCCCGGCGACGCTGCAGGACTCGCTGATGGCTCGGCTCGATCGCTTGAGCAGGTCGAAGCATCTTGCCCAGGAAGGGGCGACGCTCGGCCGTGAGTTCAGCTACGAGCTCATCGAGGCGGTATCGAAACTCGACACACCCTCGCTGCGCAACGCCCTCGAGCAGCTCGCGATGGCGGAGATACTGCACCAGCGCGGGACGCCACCCGACGCGAGCTACACGTTCAAGCACGCGTTGCTCCAGGACGCCGCGTACGAGTCGCAGCTGCTCTCCACCAGGCGCGTGCTCCATGGGAAGATCGCGGCGGTGCTCGAGGAGCGCTTCCCGCAGCGGGTCGCGGCGGAGCCCGAGTCGATAGCGCGCCACTGGGCGGCAGCCGGGGAATCTACAATGGCCGTCGACTACTACGAACGCGCGGCCGAGCTGGCGGTCTCGCGGCACTCGAACCAGGAAGCTTCGGACCACTACACCCGCGCCCTCGACTCTCTCATGCGGCTGCCCGATGGCGAGGAACGCAAGCAGCGGGAGATCGCGGTTCGGCTCGCCCACGGCCAGTCGTTGATGATATTGCACGGGTATCGGGCGCCCGAGGTACTCGCCGCGTTCGAGCGCGTCAGAGAGCTCTGCGATGCAATCGAGGAGGGACCGCAACAGCTTCCGGCGTTGATCGGACTCGCGCAATTCGACATGGCGCGCGGCGCGGCGCTCGAGGCGGGCGTGCGGGCGGAAGCGCTGCTTCGGATCGCAGAGCCCCTTGGCGTCCGCGAACTCCTCGTGTTGGGTCACTATCTTGCCGGTGTTGCAGCGCTGCTCACTGCCTCCCTTGGCGATGTCGCGGAGCGTTTGTCACGCGCACTCGAGATCCTTCCAACCGTCGACTTTCCGCCGCCCGCCACGCCCTACACGCTGGATCTCGTCTCGTCGCTCTACGCAGTGAATTCGATCGCGCTGATGAATGGCGTGAAGTTCGAACAGGCGAGGGATGCGATGCGCGCCTGTCGTGAGCGGCTGAGCGAGATTGATCACGACTACAGCAAGGCGAGCTCACTCTCGACTTTCGCGATTGCGTGGATGAACGCGGGCGACCCGGAAGCCGCTCGGGCAACCGCCGAAGAAGCTCTGGCTGTTGCGGAAGGACGCGGATTTCATACCGAGGAAGCGATATCGCTAATCGTTGGAGGCTGGGCCCGCGCGTGCCAGGGTGGAGCGGACGAAGGTGCCAGGAATGTAGAAGGTGGAATCGCACTGGCCGAGACTTCTGGTTCGGCTGTCTTGAGTGCGACGCTCTGTGTCTTTGCCGCAGAGACCTACCGCATGGCACAGAACCGAGAACGTGCGAGGGAGCTTCTGGATCAGGCGACTGAGGTCTGTGAGCGCGATGGCTTGTTGCTTCAGGCCCCATTCATCCCCTTCGCCAAGGCCCGGATCCACCTGCAGTTTGGGGATGGGCTCGTGGCTGCGGAGAGTCTGTTCCTGCAGGCCGTTCGCGAGGGCGACGCGGTCGGTCTGCATGGGCTCACGCTCATTGCCGGCACCCACCTCGCCCGCCTTGCTCCGCACACCGGCAAGATCCGCGAAGCCCACGACCGCCTCGCCGCAAGCTACGCCCGCCTCACCGAAGGCTTCGACCGCCCCCCCGCCCGCGAAGCCAAGGCCGCGCTCGACGAGCTGGCCGCGCAAATCCACGCAGAGCCCAGAGCGTCATAGCGCTGCTCGTCGGACGAGCCGCTGTACGATGGCAAGCGTCGCGGCATCCATCCCCGTGCCGATGGTGACGTACCCAACCGTGTGCGTATATCCTCTGCGTTGAATCGTGAGCCCGACGAGTAGCTCCCGGGAGCGTGCGGTTGCTCTCCCGGGAGCGCGTGTCTAGGCTAGCCCATGCGCGGAATTCTTCCGACGATCTTCGTCCGGGCGCGGCGCTCCGAGCCGCACGCGCCTTGTCGCCGGTCGAGACGCTGATCAGAGTGAGCGTCGCAGACGACGTCATCGCCGCTGCCGTTCACGCGGAGGAACCGATCCGTGCCGAGCTCTTCGGCGCCGAGCGCCTGGAGCGACACGCCGAGAGCCTGGCGGTGGCCGATCGCACCGCGGAGGAACCTGTGCGAGGCCGGGATCTGCTGCCCCGGGTCCGCGACAACGGGCGCGTCCTTCTCGACGACTACCACAGCGTCGTGGAGGCGGTCGGGGCGAAGCGCGAGATCACGCTCGCCGAAGAGTGGTTCCTCGACAACTTCCACGTCGTCGACGAGCAGCTCCGGGAGATCCGAGACCACCTCCCGAAAAGCTTCTACCGCCGGCTGCCGAAGATCCCAGCGGGGCACCTCGTGGGATGCCCGCGGGTCTATGGCCTCGCGTGGGCCTACGTGGCCCATACCGACAGCCGGTTCGAGGTCGAGACGCTCGGCCGTTTCGTCCGTGCCTACCAGCGCATTCAGCCGCTCGGTATTGGTGAGCTCTGGGCCACGCCCATCCATCTGCGCATGGCCCTGGCCGAGAATCTTCGACGGCTGTCGGAGCAGGTGATCCGCGCCCGTCATGCGCGGGCCAAGGCCGACGAGCTGGCGGACCGCCTGTTGGGCCTGAGCGGCCGGTCCGCCGAAAGCACCGAGGCGGTCCTGGGAGACCTGAACGGCACGACCCTGGCGGGCGCGTTCGCCGTGCAGCTGATCCAGCGACTCCGCGACCAGGACGAATCGATCACGCCGGCCCTGGCCTGGCTCAATCGAAAACTGAGTGCGCAGGGGACATCGCCTGGCGAGGTGGTTGCCGGAGAACACCAGGCCCAGGGGGCGGCCAATGCGACTGTCCGAAACATCATCACCAGCATGCGATGGATGTCGTCGATCGACTGGCTCGAGTTCTTCGAGAACGTCAGCCTCGTGGATGACGCGCTCTGCGCCGCCCCCGCGTTCCAGGCCATGGATTTCGCGACGCGAGACGAGTACCGGAGGCAGATCGAGTCCCTCTCCCGGGGCTCAGGTCGATCGGAGATCGAGGTGGCGCGGGAGGCCGTGCTGCTGGCCAGCAACGCAGCCCAGACAAGACTGCTTGCACGTTCCACTACGACCGAACGCGAGACCGCGGGGAGCGCCGCGAGTCCTTCGGGTATTCCCGAGTACGCGGACGAAGACCCGGGATACTATCTCTTTTCCAAAGGCAGAAGAGCGTTCGAACGGCAGCTGGGCTTTCGCGTGCCTCTTCGCCTGCGATTGCAGCGCGCCTACCGAACCCAGGCGATCGCGGGGTACCTGGGAAGTGTCACCGCGCTCACGGCGCTGCAGCTCTATACCCTCCTGTTCATCGCCCGAGCCGCGGGGTCAGATCCCTGGACGCTCGCGCTGTTGGCGGTCCTCGGCCTCCTTCCCGCTTCGGAGATCGCGTTGGCGCTCATCCATCGGCTGGTGGCGGCTCTGCTTCCACCGAAAAAGCTGCCAAAGCTCGAACTCGCGCAGGGCGTTCCTCCCGAGCATCGCACCGTGGTCGTGGTGCCTACGCTGCTCACAGACCACTCCAGCATCGAGGAGCAACTCGAACGGCTCGAGGTGCACTACCTCGCCAATCCAGAAGGCCACCTCCACTTTGCGCTCCTGACCGACTGGCCGGACGCGCCCTGCGAGCACATGCCCGGCGACGAGGAGCTCGTTGCGGCGCTGGCCGACGGCATCGATCGGCTCAACACACGGTACGAGGGTCCCGCCGAGAGCGGCGCGCGGTTCTTTCTGTTGCACCGGCGGCGTCTCTGGAACCAGCGGGAAGGCCAGTGGATCGGCTGGGAGAGAAAGCGCGGGAAGCTCCACGAGCTGAACCGGATGCTTCGCGGTGCCACCGACACCACGTTCATTTCGGTCCGGGGACAGCCTCCCGCCGTACCCGAGCATGTCCGCTACGTCATCACCCTGGATGCCGACACGCGGCTGCCCAAGGGCACGGCCTACCGTCTGGTCGGAGCGATGGCGCATCCATTAAACCGGCCCCGTTTCGATCCCGAGCAAAGCCGCGTCGTCGCCGGGTACGCGATCATGCAGCCTCGGATCACGCCGAGCATACCCACCGGCCCCGACAGCACGATCTACCAGCGCATCGTCTCGGGCCGCGGCGGGATCGATCCCTACGCGTCGGCGGTCTCGGATGTGTATCAGGACCTCTTCGAAGAAGGTTCGTACACCGGCAAAGGGATCTACGACGTCGATGCCTTCGAGGCGGCGCTCGCGGGCAAGGTTCCGGAGAACGCGCTTCTCAGCCACGATCTCTTCGAGGGCTTGTTCGCGCGCGCCGGGCTGCTGACCGATGTCGATCTCTTCGAGGAGTTCCCCTCGAACTACGAGGTGGCCGCGCGTCGGCAGCATCGGTGGATACGAGGCGACTGGCAACTCCTCCCCTGGGTGCTCGGACAAACGACGACGCGCATTCCCGTGCAGGGCCGCTGGAAGATGGCCGACAATCTTCGCCGCAGCCTCGTTGCGCCCTCGTCGTTCCTGTTGGCAGTGGCGGCGTGGACGCTACCGGGTGTGCCAGCCCTCCTCTGGACGGGTCTCTTTCTGGGATCGGTCGTGGTCCCGGCCGTCATTCCGGTTCTCGACGGGTTGATCCCGCGGCGATGGGGCGTATCCAAACGTAGCCACCTGCGCGCGGTGGCAGACGACATCTCCGTGGCGCTAGCGCAGGTGTTCCTCACCGTCACGATGCTGGCGTATCAGGCCGGGCTCGCAGCGGACGCGATCGTGCGCACGCTCGTGCGGCTCTACCTCACCAAGCGGCACTTGCTGGAGTGGGTTCCCGCCGCGCAGGCAGGGTACGGAGTCGATCGGAGGCTCCGCACTTCCTACCGCCACCTGCGGAGGGGCGTCTTCCTCACTGCCGCCGCGGGTCTGTTCGTCGTCCTGCTCAATCCGGAGGCCTGGCCGGTGGCCACGCCACTCGTTCTCCTGTGGGCGCTCTCGCCTGCCGTCGCCTGGTGGATGAGCCTGCCGCCGAAGCTCGTGGAAGCAGAGATTCTCTCTGCCCAGGAAACGCGCTCCTTGCGGATGCTCGCCCGCCGCACCTGGCGCTTCTTCGAGACCTTCGTCGACACGGAGGGACACGCGCTCCCACCCGACAACTTCCAGGAAGACCCCACGGCGGTCATTGCCCATCGCACCTCGCCGACGAACGTCGGTCTCTATCTATTGAGTACGACGGTCGCCCATGACTTCGGATGGATCGGCGCGCTCGAGATGACGAAACGGCTCGAAGACACGCTCGAGACCATGACCAACCTGCGCCGGTTCCGCGGCCACTTCTTCAATTGGTACGACACGCAGGACCTGCGGCCGCTCGATCCCGCCTACGTCTCCACCGTCGACAGTGGGAATCTGGCGGGACACCTGATCGCGATGGCGCAAGCATGCCGCGAGCTCAGTCACCGCCCCTTGTTCGGCCCAGAGGTCGCGGAGGGCATCCGGGACGCCCTCCAGCTGGTGCTCGATGCCGAGAAGCAGGCCGAGCATTCCCGGCGCGCGCAGACGGTCACGGAAGCGCATCTGCTCGAGGCCGTGCAGGCTATGCGGGCGGTGCTCGACGACCCCCCGACCTCGCTTCCCGAGTGGGTGACCCGCCTCGGAGAGCTGGAGGCCCAAGCGGAGAACCTCCTCGACATCGCCCGCACGCTCGCACACGACATCGAAGAGGAATCCCAGTCCGAAGTCCTCGCCTGGGCGGAGCGCGTGATGCACTGCGTGCGCAGCCACGCTCACGACATCGAGACGGCCCAACTGCTCGAGGGTCTGAACGCGCGCCAGAAAGCGGAGACCGCCCTCGGACATCGCTTGGCCGCCCTCGCGCTCGGCGCCGAACAGATGGTCCAGGCGATGGACTTCCGGTTCCTCTTCGACCCTTCGCGGAAGCTCTTCTCGATTGGCTATCGCGTTGCGGACAGCACGCTCGATCCGAGCTTCTACGACCTGTTGGCATCGGAGGCGAGGCTGGGAAGCTTCGTGGCCATCGCCAAGGGCGACGTGTCGCCGCGGCACTGGTTTCTCCTCGGCCGGGCGCTCACACCGGTCGGGCGCGGGGCCGCTCTCGTCTCGTGGTCGGGCTCCATGTTCGAGTATCTGATGCCGCTCCTGGTCATGCGGCAGCCCGCCCACAGCCTGCTCGATCTCACCTGCCGTCTCGTGGTGGCGCGCCAGATTCAATACGGCGCCGAGCGGTCGGTCCCGTGGGGCGTCTCCGAATCGGGCCACAATCTTCGAGACGTGGAGCTCACCTATCAGTACTCGAACTTTGGCGTACCGGGTCTGGGGCTCAAGCGAGGACTGTTCGAGGACGTCGTCGTGGCTCCCTACGCCACGGCACTCGCGGCCATGTTGGAGCCCAGAGCGGCGCTCCAGAACTTCGCGCACCTGGACGAAGCCGGGGCCCGAGGCGCCTATGGGTTCTACGAGGCACTCGACTACACGCCGTCGAAGCTGCCCGAGAAAGCGCGGCTGGCCGTGGTGCGGAGCTACATGGCCCATCACCAGGGCATGACCATTGTCGCCCTCGGCAACGTGGTGCACGACGGCCTGACCCGGAGACGCTTTCACTCTCATCCGACGGTTCAGGCGGCAGAGCTGCTGCTCCACGAGCGGACGCCACGCTCCGTGGCCGTGACCCGGCCCCGTAGCGAGGAAGTGCTGGTGGCGCCGAACGTCCGCGACCTCGTGCTTCCGACGCTACGGCGGTTCGAATCACCGCACGACATCACACCGCGCACCCATCTCCTTTCCAACGGCCGCTACACGGTCATGGTCACGGCGGCGGGCTCCGGGTTCAGCCGGTGGGGCAACCTCGCGGTCACCCGCTGGCGGGAGGACACGACGCGTGACTGCTGGGGCACGTTCGTCTGCCTGCGTGACACCAAGAGCGGCGAGGTCTGGTCCGCGGGCTTTCAGCCGAGCGGAACGGACATGGACCACTACCAGGTCGTCTATTCCGAAGACCGGGCCAAGATCACGCAGCGCGACCGGTCGCTCTCGATCGTGCTCGAGATCGTGGTCTCCCCCGAGGACGATGCCGAGCTGCGCCAGCTCACGGTCACCAACGTCGGGACCCACGACCGTGAGATCGATTTCACTTCCTATGCCGAGGTCGTGCTGGCCACCCAGGGGGCGGACGAGGCTCACCCCGCGTTCTCGAACCTGTTCGTGGAAACGGAGTTCGTTCCCGAGCTCGGGATCCTGCTGGCGACACGGCGCCCACGCGCGGCGGACGAGCCCCAGATCTGGCTCGCCCACCTGGTCGCAGTCGAGGCGGAGCCGGGTTCGCCGTTGCAGTACGAGAGCGACCGCGCACGCTTTCTGGGACGTGGCCGTGGAATCCGGTCGCCGCTTTCCGTGATCGACGGGGCCCCCCTCTCGAACACGGCCGGTACCGTGTTGGATCCCATCGTGAGCCTCCGGCAGCGGCTGACGATCCCGCACGGGCGCACGGTTCGTCTCGTGTTCACGACGCTCGTGGCGCCGTCCCGCGACGAAGCGCTGCAGATCGCGGAGAAGTACCGCCAGCCGGCAACCTTCGAGCGAGAAAGCTCGCTGGCCTGGACGCAGGCGCAGGTCCAGCTGCACCACCTTCGCATCACTCCGGACGAGGCGCATCTCTTCCAGCGTCTGGCCAATCGCCTCTTCTACACCGACGCCACGTTGCGCGCTGCGCCGCAGGTCCTGGCGACGAACCGCAGCGGCGCGTCGGGGCTCTGGCCGTACGCCATCTCCGGCGATCTTCCCATCGCCCTGGTACGCATCGAGCGCGACGAGGAGCGGGACGTGGTCCGACAGCTCCTGCGGGCGCGGGAGTATTGGCGCCTGAAGGGGATCCCCGCCGACTTGGTGATCCTCAACGCCACGGGTGCCTCCTATGCCCCCGCGCTCCACGAATCTCTCGAAGGAATGATCCGAGCGAACCAATCGGCGGGGGACGATCGTCCCAAAGAGCACGGAGGCGTGTTCTTGCTGCGCGCCGATCTTCTGTCTGAGCGCGACCAGATCCTGCTCGCATCGGCGGCGCGACTGGTAATTCTCGCACGCCGGGGTTCGCTCTCGGAGCAGGCGGTCCGGCTCGAGCCGGCCCCCGGTGGACCGGTGCCTCCGCCTCTCCGCCCCCCGCCCGAGACCGCCGAGGCCGTTCCGCCTCCGGTACTCGATCTCGAGTTTTTCAACGGCCTCGGCGGATTCGCACCGAACGGTCGCGAGTACGTCACGGTCCTCGGAAAAGGGCAGTGGACTCCGGCACCCTGGATCAACGTCATCGCGAATCCGGAGTTCGGCTTCCAGGTCTCCGAGTCGGGCGCGGGCTACACCTGGTCGGCGAACAGCCGCGAGAACAAGCTCACCCCGTGGTCGAACGACCCCGTCAGCGATACGCCCGGTGAAACGTTCTACGTACGGGACGAGGACAGCGGCCTCGTCTGGGGGCCGACCACCCTTCCCATTCGCGAAGAGCCCTGGCCTTACGTCATCCGGCACGGCCAGGGGTACAGTCGCTTCGAGCACACCTCCCACGGCATCGCACTGGATCTCCTCCAGCTCGTGCCCCTGCGCGATCCCGTCAAGATCTCCCGCCTTACGGTCGTGAACCAGTCCGACCGAACGCGGCGTCTGACGGTCACGGCCTATGCCGAGTGGGTGCTCGGCGTCGCGCGCAGCGGATCGGCGCCCCACGTCGTTACCGAGATCGATCCCACGACGCGAGCCATGTTTGCGCGGAACGCATGGAACAGTGAATTCGCGGACCGGATCGCGTTCGCCGATCTGGGCGGGCACCAGACGTCCTGGACCGGCGACCGGCTCGAGTTCCTCGGCCGGAACGCCAGCCTCGATCATCCGGCGTCACTGGAGCGGGGGGAGGAACTCTCGGGGAAGACCGGAGCGAGCCTGGACCCGTGTGCCGCGCTCCAGACGACGCTGCAACTCGGGCCGGGAGAACGCACCGAGGTGCTGTTTCTGCTCGGCCAGGGCGCAGACGCTGACGAGGCGCGATCTTTGGTCGAACGCTACCGGCATCTCGATTGCGACGCGGTGCTCCGCGAGGTGCAGGATCACTGGGACAAAGTATTGGGCACGGTCCAGGTCGAGACGCCCGATCCCTCGATGAACATCCTCCTCAATCGCTGGCTCCTCTATCAAACCCTTTCCTGCCGCATCTGGGCGCGCTCCGCATTCTACCAATCCGGGGGGGCGTACGGATTCCGTGATCAACTTCAGGACGTCCTGTCGCTGGTGCTGGCGAGGCCGGACCTCGCGCGCGCGCAGATCCTGCGAGCGGCGGCGCGCCAGTTCAAGGAAGGGGACGTCCAGCACTGGTGGCATCCGCCGACGGGCCGCGGAGTCCGGACCCGCATCTCCGACGACCGCGTCTGGCTGCCGCATACGGTGGTCCACTATCTCGAAACGACCGACGACGAGGCGATACTCGACGAAGCGGTGGCATGGATCGAGGGGTCGACCCTGGAGGAAGGCCAACAAGAGTCCTACTTCGAACCCACGGAATCAGAAGACCGGGCATCGCTCTACGAGCACTGCGCGCGCGCCCTGGACCGGAGCCTCGATCTGGGCAGCCACGGTCTCCCGTTGATTGGAGCCGGCGATTGGAACGACGGCATGAACCGGGTCGGCCACGAAGGCCGGGGCGAGAGCGTCTGGTTGGGTTGGTTCCTCCTCGCCAACCTGCGCGCGTTCGCGCCGATCGCCGACGGTCGCGGCGACGCCGAGCGTGCAGCGAGCTGGCGCGGCGTGGCCACCGCGCTCGAGGCATCACTCGACGCGGATGGGTGGGACGGCGAGTGGTACAGGCGCGCGTTCTTCGACGACGGAACGCCCCTCGGATCGGCGCAGAGCGACGAGTGCCAGATCGACTCCATCCCCCAGTCCTGGTCAGTCATCGCAGGAGCGAGCAACACCGAACGGGCGCGTCAGGCCATGGCATCAGTGAACCAACGACTCGTCCGGCGGGCCGACCGCCTTATCCTGCTCTTTGCCCCACCGTTCGATCGGACGACCCAGGACCCCGGGTATATTAAGGGATACGGCCCCGGCATTCGGGAGAACGGCGGCCAGTACACACACGCCGCCACCTGGTCGGTCATCGCGTTCGCCAAACTCGGCGAGGGAGAGCGGGCCCTCGAGCTTTTCGATCTCCTGAGCCCCATCCATCACACGAGCAATCGGGCGAACGTCCACCGCTACAAGGGGGAACCGTACGCCGTCGCCGCCGACGTCTACTCCCAACATCCGCACGTGGGACGGGGAGGCTGGACCTGGTACACCGGAGCGGCGGGCTGGCTCTACCGCGCGGGACTGGAGGAGATTCTCGGATTCCGAAAGCTCGGGGCTACCCTCCGGATCGATCCCTGCATTCCCCGGGAGTGGCCACGGTTCGAGATCAGCTATGATCATGGCGCTACCCTCTACCGGATCAGCGTCGAGAATCCGCGGGGAGTCTGCCGCGGAGTCTCGCGGATCAGTCTCGACGGAACCCGGCTCGCGGCGGGCGCCCTCGTCCCTTTGTCCGACGACGGCGCAGAACACAGTGTCGAGGTGGTACTCGGATAGCGCGGAAGGCAAAGTCTTCGGGGAGAACAACGCATGAGCACCATCATCAGTCCACGCGCCGGCAAGCCGGCACCAACGTCGCAACTGGTCGACGTGTCGAAGCTGCTCGACGCCTATGCCGATCTGCGGCCCGATCCCACGGTGCCGGCAGAGCGCGTGGCCTTCGGTACCTCAGGGCACCGCGGCTGTTCGTTCGAACGCAGCTTCAACGAATGGCACGTGCTGGCGATCACCCAAGCGATCTGTGAATACCGGACGCAGCAGGGCATCGATGGCCCGCTCTACATCGGCGTCGACACGCACGTGCTGTCGGTGCCCGCGCTCCAGAGCGCGCTCGAAGTGCTCGCCGCGAACGGCGTCGAGACCCGCATCGCCGCGCGCGGTGAGTACACTCCGACGCCGGCGATCTCGCATGCGATCCTGGTCTACAATCGCGGGCGCACGTCGGGACTGGCCGACGGCATCGTGGTGACGCCGTCGCACAATCCGCCCGAGCATGGCGGCTTCAAGTACAACCCGCCGAACGGAGGTCCGGCCGATACCGGCATCACCGGCTGGATGCAGGAGCGCGCCAACGCGCTGCTCGAAAACGGCCTCGCAAACGTCCGGCGCATGCCCTTCGCGCAGGCGCGGCGCGCCGCGAGCACGCGCGAGCACGATTTCCTGAACACCTACGTCGGTGATCTCGGCCAGATGATCGACTTCGACGCGATCCGTGGTGCCGGCGTCCACATGGGCGTCGATCCTCTGGGCGGCGCCGGCGTGCACTACTGGGCCCAGATCGCGGAGCGCTACAAGCTCGATCTCACCGTGGTCGATGAGACGGTCGATCCGCAGTTCGGGTTCATGACGCTCGACTGGGACGGCAAGATCCGCATGGACCCATCGTCGTCCAATGCGATGCAGCGCCTGATCGAGCTGAAAGATCGCTACGACGTGGCCTTCGCCTGCGACCCCGATCACGACCGCCACGGCATCGTCACACGCAGCGCCGGCCTCCTGCCGCCCAACCACTACCTGGCTGTGGCCATCGACTATCTGTTCCGCCATCGCCCGCACTGGAGCGCGAACGCCGCGGTCGGGAAGACCGTCGTCAGCAGCGCGATGATCGATCGCGTGGCTGCCAATCTCGGGCGCGCGCTCTATGAGGTGCCGGTCGGCTTCAAATGGTTCGTGGACGGGTTGATCAACGGCGCCCTCGGATTCGGCGGCGAGGAAAGCGCAGGCGCGTCCTTCAGCCGGATCGACGGAACGGTGTGGACGACCGACAAGGACGGTATCGTCCCGGCGCTGCTGTCGGCGGAAATCGCGGCGCGGGCCGGCCGCGACCCCGGCGAGTTGTATCGCGACCTCGTCCGCGACCTCGGCGAACCGGTGTCCGATCGCGTAGAAGCACCGGCGAATCGCGAGCAAAAAGCCCGGCTGGCGAAGCTCTCGCCCAGGCAGGTCGAGAGCACCGAGTTGGCGGGCGAGAAGATCGAGCGCGTCCTCGACAAAGCTCCGGGAAACGACGCCGCGATCGGGGGCATCAAGGTCGTTGCCGCCAACGGCTGGTTCGCCGCGCGCCCCTCCGGCACCGAAGACATCTACAAGATCTACGCCGAGAGCTTCAGGGACGAGACCCATCTGCGCTCGATCCTGCGGGAAGCGCAGAGCATCGTCGACGCCGCGCTGGCATCGTCGTAACGCTCCCCGAGATCCCGGGGAAGGAGCTCGCATGCAGCATGCCGATACCGATGCCCTGCGTTCCTACCACGACGCGACCAAGCACTCCCCGTCGAGTGTGCGGACCGACGGACACACTCTCGACTGGGAGATTCAACCGGTACCGTACAAGATCTACGAATCGCTCGACGCGATCGCGCTACCAAGGGATTGGACGCCGGCCGCAATGCCGGCGCTCGACGCCATCGGTGGCGTGGGCGGGGCCACGGACGCGATCGTCGCACTCGACCTTCCAACCCTCGCCCGAGTCCTGCATCTGACCGCCGGCATCGTCCGAAAGGCCGTCTCGCCCGACGGCCACGAACGGTACTTCCGGGCCGCTGCGTGCACGGGCGCGCTCTACCACGTCGACCTCTACGTCATCTGTGGCGCGCTCCCCGGACTCGACGCCGGCGTCTACCATTTCAGTGTGCACGATTTCGCGCTGCGGCGGTTGCGCACCGGCGACCAGCGCGGTCACGTCGTCGCCGCGAGCGGTACCGAGCCCGCGATCGCACACGCGCCGGTCGTGCTCGCTGCCGCGTCGACCTACTGGCGAAACGCCTGGAAGTACCAGGCGCGCGCGTATCGCCATTGCTTCTGGGACAGCGGCACGCTCCTCGCGAACCTGCTCGCCGTGACCGCGGCTGTGGATCTTCCGACGCGGGTCGTGCTCGGGTTCGTCGACCAGACGATCGACGTACTGCTCGGCCTCGATACCGACCGTGAGGCCCCGCTCGCGCTCGTCGCGCTTGGCGCGAATGGCGGCGACATCAGCGCGCGCGCTGTGCCCGCACTGCCGATCGAGCCGCTGTCGCTACCAACGGTCGCGCTCTCCACGCGGGAGGTCGACTATCCCGCGATCCGCGCCGCGCACGCAGCATCGGCCCTCGCGGCGCCCGACGAGGTGCGGGCCATGCGCAACGGCGCGACCCCTGTCCCGGCGCTGCCGGCGCCGACCGGGGAAACGATCCCGCTCCGCCCCTCCACGACAGTCCCCGGCGAGACGATCGACGCCGTCATCCGCCGGCGCGGCTCCAGCCGGCAGTTTGCGCAGTCGGGGATCACCTTCGAGGAGCTGTCCACCATGCTCGTACGCGCGACCGGCAGCATTCCCATGAACATGACAAGAAGGAGCACACTTCGCATCAGCTATGCCATCCCAGTACGACAAAGACGAGCAGAACTAAATTTTGAGTCATAATCCGTGCTCTAGGAAATTGGTA
>JAJCZP010000195.1 GCA_029262315.1 Deltaproteobacteria bacterium
GTACCCGCTCAAGCGCAAGACGTTCGCCACCCGGCTCACGGGGCACGGCTTCGAGCCGGGCAAGGGCACCCACGGGGTCCGGATCCGGCGCGGCATCGCCCTCGCCTCGTCGGGGGTGGCGCAGGGGGCGGTCGATGGCGCCGATTTCGGTAACTCGACTAACGGATCTTCTCATGTGGGGAACTCTCCGAATCCACCGCCACCAGGCGCCACAAGCGCCACCTCCTCGACTTCCGGGGAATCCCTCTTCGGCACGCGCCCCTCGTGCGTGGGTCAGCATCCGAAGCACGGCGGCACCGGACCGGTCGGCGCCGAGTTCCACCAGGGCGTGTTAACCGGCAACCCGCCGACTGACCCCACTCTCCAACTGTGCGTGTGCCAGGCGTGCGTGCTCGAGATCGAGTGCATGAAGCTGGCGAACGGCCGGAGGCCTGGATGATCGAGCTGACGATGATCAACACCGGCACGCTACCGACCGCGTCGATCCTGACCAAGAACTTCCAGGCCGACACCAAGACGATCATCCCCCCCGTGATGCTGATGATCAACACGATGATCGAAACCGCGACCTCTTCGGGCACCACGTCGTCGAGGACGCAGCCAACCCGACCACGGTCCGACGTGGTCAACCAAAGGAGACCTGTATGCACGCGATCGAAGACATCAAGCCGGGGGCGGTGCTGGCGTGCCCGTTCTGCAACGACGAAATACCGCGCCGCGAGCTTCCGAGTCACTTGGTGTTCGGCGACTACTTGTGCATGGTCGTGCTCGGAGCCGTCGGATACGAGTGCCCGTGCTGCCAGAAGGGGTACGACCTCGATTTCCTGGCGTCGGCCTGCTGCCCGGAGTGCGAAGAACCATGCTCCCCCGACGTGCGGTGGGACTGCGCCCAGCATGCCCTTCATCGCGCCCGCCATTTTCTCCGCCGCATGGCTCGCGAGGTGTCGGCTGCGAAGATTCACGACATGCAGCAACTCCCCGCGCTCTTGGAGCGACTCGACCGAGTGTGCGAGATGGTGCCGCAGTGGGTCGACGACATCAACTCGAACACGGTGCAGGAAGAGGTCGAAGCCGCCCTACCCCTGCTGCGCACGATCGTGGACGTGCTGGCAGTGGCGCGACGCAAGCAAGCGCAGGAACGCCGGCGGGGTCGGTAAATAGAACCGTGGACGAGGATGCGGACTGGATCGTGAACGACGACATCGACAGGTTCATGACCGACTGGACGACGAGCAGTGTCGACGGCGAGACTGGTGTCCACTTGCCCAGCAATCCCGATGACCGTGAACCGACCGTTCGGCGTCCAAGCCGTGGTCAAGGCCGAGGCCTACGAAGCGCGGGCGCGCCCTCCACGAACATCGAGCCGGAGAGCGCCGTCTCGGTGGCCGGTACGTTCGGCAAGACCGACACCGAGGCCCACACCTGCGGCACCGACAAGATCGTCCGGCTGGTGATGTCGATGGTCGGCCGGATGGTCGGAAGGCCGATGAAAACGAATGCCTGAACTCCATGACAGAAGCACCAGCGAACGGCTACTCGACGTTCACGAAGCTGCAGAGTTGCTGCGGATCAAGCCACGGACGCTCTACAAGTGGTCGTACAAGAGAAAGATCCCGACAATCCACCTGGGCCGCGCGCTCCGCTTCCGCCTCTCGACACTCCTCGAACTCCTTGACCAGCTCGAGGAGCCGGCCGTTACATCCAATCAGCACGAAGGGTAGACGGATCACCGGACGAGCATGCTATGGATCCCTGGACTCGACATGCCACGACGACCTGACGTTAAGCATCGCGGGGTCTTTGAGCGCCCCAAGGGGAGCGGTATCTTCTGGATCCGCTACTACATCCAAGGACGTGAGTTCCGCGAGAAAGTCGGCAAGAAGTCCGACGCCATCGCTCGCTACCAGCAACGCAAGCAGCAGGCGCGAGAAGGACAACTGCCCCAGCGCATCCCCGACCGACTCTTCGCCGACTTCGTCGTCGAGTTCCTGGAAGCCCAGCGCGCCCGCATGCGATCCTTTGCGGACTACCAACGCTACGCCAAACGCTGGGCGCAACGGTTCAAGGGGCGGACCCTCCGAAGCATTCTCCCGCTCGACGTGGAAACCTGGGCCGCCAGGCGAGCGCAGGTCGCGGCGGCAGCCACCGTCAACCGCGAGTTGAGCTTCCTGCGTAGGGTCTTCAACGTGGCGCTGGCCAACGACTTGGTGGAGCGGAGCCCGGTAAAGGGAATCAAATTCTACCGCGAGAACAACGCTCGGGTGCGGTGGCTGGCCGACGATGAGGAAGCGCGACTGCGGCACGAGATCGGCGAGGACTGCTGGCCGCTTGTTTCTTTAGCGATCCAGACCGGCCTTCGCCAATCCGAACAGTTTCGTCTCCGCTGGACCGATGTCGACTTCGCGAACGGCATCCTTACCATCCCTCGGACCAAGCACGGTGAAACGCGCCACGTACACTTGAGCGAGACCGCCCTCACCATCCTCCGAAGCGCGCAGACTCGACTCAAAGGTCCGTACGTCTTCGCCAGCCGGATCGGCACGACTTCGTTGGACCCGAAGAACTTCCTGCACCGGCACTTCATCCCCGCAGTACGCCGAGCGCGAATCGAGGACTTCCGGTGGCACGACCTTCGGCACACCTTCGCCAGCCGGCTTGTGATGCGAGGCGCAGATCTACGAACGGTGCAGGAGCTACTGGGCCACAAGACGATCGCGATGACACTCCGGTACGCGCATCTATCGCCCGCGCACCTGCATGCCGCCGTTCGGCTCCTCGATCCCGTTCCCGGCACCGACAAGCAGGACCGAACCGGCACCAAACCGGCACCGGAGGCCATCCGACTACCAGATGGGAAGAGTGGCGAGAACGAGCAAGTGGTTGAACTCAAACGGAAAGAACAGAGTGGGCGGTACTGGGCTCGAACCAGTGACCCCCGGCTTGTAAGGCCGATGCTCTCCCAGCTGAGCTAACCGCCCGAGGAGAAAGTATCGTAGCGTGTTGCCGCTCGGCTTGCGAGCGACGTCATTGCGCCAGGGATACTCGTCCTGGTTCCTCCGCATGCGCTCAACTGCCAAGACCGGTGCATGACGGAAGGCGACCATCGGCGACGGAGAGCGCGACACGGGGATGCTTCGGTCTCATGCCACCGGACGGCGCGATCGAGCCAGGATCGGCTCTGCGCGGAGTTCGATGGCGAGCTCATTTGAGAGGTGACATATTGAAGCCTCTGTTGTATGTCTCGATGTCATGCGAACGACGATCCGTCTCAACGATCGCCTTCTGTCTGAAGCCAAGAAGGCAGCGCGAGAAAGCAGCCGTACTTTGACAGCTGTCGTGGAAGACGCACTCCGTCAGGCGCTGGCTCAGCGGCGTCCGAAAGTGAAGCGACCGCGGGTCAAGCTCTGCACGGTCAAGGGATCAGGGCTGCTTCCGGGCGTAGATCTCGACGACTCTGCCGCGCTGCTGGAGACCCTCGAGAACTGAGCGCGATGCTTCTGATCGACGTCAACGTTCTCGTCTACGCGCATCGCGAAGACGCCGCCGAACACGAGGCCTACTTCCGATGGCTTCGCACGGTCGTCGAAGGCGACGAAGCCTATGGCCTCAGCGATCTGGTGTTGAGCGGGCTACTCCGTATCGTGACACACCCGAAGGTGTTCGGACGCCCGAGCACGATCGGAGAAGCGCTCGCATTCGCGAATGCGCTCCGCGATCAACCCAACTGCGTCGTGGTGAGCCCCGGCACGCGCCATTGGGATATCTTCTCTGAGCTCTGCAAAGCGTCGGGAGCGAAGGGCAACCTTGTACCAGATGCTTATCTGGCGGCGCTCGCGATCGAATCTGGAAGTGAGTGGATCACGACAGATCGTGACTACAGCCGCTTCCCAGGACTACGCTGGCGTCATCCGCTGGCCTGATCACTCGGAGCCGAAGGGTGCGATGAACTCGCCCTCACCCGGACCCGAGGATTTCAGTCAACGAGCGCTGCCTCGCCCGCGTCCGCCGCATCCCCCTCCGCCAGCCACGCACCAAACACCTCGTACCCTACGGCCAGGATCACCGGACCAATGAAAAGCCCGATGATCCCATACGAGATCATTCCGCCGATCGAGCCGAGGAAGATCACGAGGATCGGCACCTGGACGCCGCGGCCGAACATGATGGGCTTCAGCACGTTGTCTAGGAGCGACACGACGACGGACCAGACGAGAAAGAGAATCGCTACGACTGGCGATGCGGCGGAGTACACCCAGACAATCAGGGGAATCATCACGAGCAGTACGGGAAACTGGACGACGGCCGAGACGAGGACGATCAAGGCCCAGAGCCCGGCTGCGGGTACACCGGCGGCCATGAATCCTATCCCAGCCAGAACGGCTTGAATGATGGCCACGCCGATGACCCCTGTCGCCACGCTGGTCACGGTGCTGCGGGCCAGGGTAATGAACGCGTCGCCCTGGCGAGGTACGACCCGCCTTGCGAATCGCCTCGCGAATTCCTCGCCGCTCTCCGAGTTCGCGAGCAGGACCCCGGCGATCACGATCGACAGCAGGAACTGCAACACCCCTGCCCCGGCGGAGCCCGCGGCGGCGAGCAGCCAGCGCGAGACGCCGATGAGCTGCGGGGCGGCGCGTTCGAGGGTCCGCTCGAGATTCTGCGACGCTTGCAGCCACCGCGGGTAGATGGCGTCGCCGATGACGGGCCAGTCGGCGACCTGCGGTGGTGGGGGCGGTACTTTGAGCTCGCCGTTGGCGACGGCCTCTCCGGCGCTTCGTGCACCGCTCACGAGAGTCCCTGAAAGCATCGCTGCCGGTACGATCAGCGCCAGAAGACCAACCAGCACGAACACGGTGGCGGCCCTGCCGGAACGTCCGCCCAGCATTTGCCGAAGCTTCGCATACGGCGTGGCGACGGCTACGGCGATGACCGTTCCCCACACGATCGGGCTCAGAAACGGTGCAACGATCCCGAGGCACCAGAGGCCGAGGATCGCGACGGCGCCGAAACGCACGGCGACATCCACCCACACTCCGAGATCTGGCGTTGTCCGCCCCTGCCCTTCGTCGCCCATCGATCCACCCTCCAACGCGCTAGGTAACAACCGCATGTTGGCCGAGGGTGCCAGGTCGCGCAAGCAAACCCGCCGCCCACCCGTGAAGGCGCACTCCGCGCCGCTCTAGGTACTCGTAGCTGGTTCTTTCGAGAATGGCCGCCGTGGTAGGCTTCCCCGATGGCTTCATCGGGAACGGCGCCGCAGCGCTACACCGTGCACAGGTATCTCGGGCTCGTCGACGAGGGGATTCTGCGGCCGGATGATCCGGTCGAGTTGCTCGAGGGACTGATCGTCGCGGAGCCACCCGCGAACCCACCACACGCGTCCGCCACCCGTCGCATCAGCGAGGCACTGCGCACGGCCGTCGGGGAGCGTGCGGTGATCTGCGTCCAGCAGCCCTTCCTCGCGGGGCGATACTCACTCCCCGAACCAGACGTCGCCGTCGTTCCGGGACAGCTCGAGGACTACGACGCGATCCACCCAAGCGCGGCCCTGCTCGTCGTCGAAGTCGCGGACAGATCCCTGCAACAAGACCGCCTGACGAAAGCACCGATCTACGCAGCTGCCGGCGTTCCCGAGTACTGGATCGTCAACCTGACGGAGCGCTGCGTGGAGATCTACCGCCAGCCGTGGCCGAAACGCCGCCGCTACGCCGTAACACTCAAAGCAAGCCCCGGCGAAACGATCACCCTCGCGGCGCTCAACGACACGTCAGTCGCCGTAGCCAACCTGCTGCCACAGCGGCGCCGCTAGTCGCCCGATGGGCACGGGCGGAATCGAGCCACCCGCCTTCGGAGATCCCGCTGGTTCGGCGCGCGCGCCAACTTCCGTTCGCGAACGACCCCGGGACGCCCGTGACACCGCCTCGTTCCCAACCAAGCGATGCAGCACGATCGTGGCCGTGAGGTGGGGGGTTTGGGGGGGGGCGGGGGCGGCCCGGCGCGCCGCCCCCGGCGCGCGGCCCGCCCCCCCACCCCCCCCCCCCGGGCCCA